>NZ_JBEXSJ010000012.1:0-221888 GCF_040613535.1 Kribbella sp. NPDC006257 | reverse complement strand
AATTAACCGCGAAAACCAGCGCCCGTTTTGATTATTAAATAAAAAAAAGTAGAGTTTTACTGTTGGTTGGTTTTTGTAAATTACCCCAACACCGAACACTTCCTCTTGGTTTTCAGTTCAAGGTCATCCGGGGTTCGCCGTTGACGAGGCCGGGGCCGGTGATGGTGCAGGTGCCGCCGCGGTTGAGGGTGTAGGACTGGCGGACGCAGGAGCGCAGCGCCAGTTGGGCCCAGTAGTTGGGGTGCAGGGATTCCTGGATGAAGTAGTTCGAGCCGATCGTGGTGACGGTGCGGATCTGGTTGATCCATTCGGTCTTGTCGACCGCGGTCGGCTGGGTCCAGGAGGAGAGGCCGACCTCTTCGTACAGGCCGACGGTCGACTCGCAGAGACGGCGGCCGTTGAAGGCGGACTGGAGTTCCAGGATGCGGGTGTTCGCGAGCCCGGATTGGGTGACCGCGGTCCGGACGGTGTTGTTGATCGTTGCCAGCGCGGTGCTGTTGGCCCAGTCGGCGTCGGCGCTCCAGAAACCGCAGCCGCCGGTGCTCTGCCGGCCGTAGCCGCTCTCGCCGTACCTGAAGGCGCTGCCGTTCGGGATCGGTGACGGGTAGGTCTGCACCTGCAACGTCCACGCGTTGTCGGCGTACCCGGCGTTGCGCATCGCCGTCCGCAGGTTCTGGAAGGATGTCGCGATCCGGCCCCGTACGGCGGTGACGTTGGCGCTGGTGAAGTTCGCGACCACCGACGAGTCGTCCTTGCAGTAGTCCTTGAACCAGGTCGGTGAGGTCAGGAAGTCGGTCACGCAGGACTGGACGATCGAGGCGAAGTTGAAGTCGTTGCCGCCGATCGAGGCGACCACCAGCTTCACGTTGTGGGTGGACGCGAACTGCTGCAGGAGTTTCGCCTGGCCGAGATGGCCGTTGCCGTCGTCGTAGAAGTCCAGGCCGGGCTTGAAGTCGTCGCCGTTCGAGGTCGCGGTGGCGGCGCCGGAGCAGGCCAGGTCCAGCCCGTTGACGCCACCGCCGATGTACGCCTCGGCGGAGCGGCTGCGGTGGCATCGGGCGATCGTTTCCGCCGTACCGGCGGCGTTGTCGTGGTAGGCGTGCGCGCCGAGTGCATCGGCCGGCGTCTCGGAGTTGTTCGAGCTGCCGGCCCAGCGGCCGGCTTCGCCCGAGATGTAGGAGTCGCCGACCGATACGACGTACGGCGTGCCGGTGCCGGGGCCGTCTGCGTGGGCGGTGGAGGTGCTGACCACCAGGGCGGTTGTGGTCAGCAGGAGTGCGCTGGCGATGGACAGACTGCGATGGATCTTCATCGATTGGCCTCATCTCACCGAAAAGGGGCGGGTGGTGGCCGATTCGGACCCCGTGACCGGTCACCTGGCTCGGGAATCTACCGCCGGGTAACGCCGGGGGATAGACCGAGAGTGCTGGCATGTTCGCGCCCTGTCACGATCATGCCAAGATGGTCCGCCGATAGGGGAGCATGGCCGCATGCCAGTCGAGGGTCCGCAGTTGCCGGTGGGCACACAGGTCGTACTACGGGTCGCGCGACCCGATGCCGACGGCGGCACCGCCCAGCGAGGCGCGACCGGGCGGGTCAGCGGGGTCACACCGGACGGGCGATACACGGTGCACCTCGTGGACGGACGGGACGCCACCGCCTTGCGCGACCAGCTCAGCCCGCGGACGGCGTACCAGGACGAAGCGATCGCTGTGGATCAGGTCGACGGGGACGAGCTGGTGCGGAACCACACGATCTATGCGGCGGTCGTCGGGTCACGGGCGTTCGGGCTCGACACCGATGCGTCGGACACCGATACGCGGGGCGTTTATGTCGCGCCGACGGAGGCGTTCTGGTCGCTCGCGAAGCCGCCGACGCATGTCGACGGGCCGGAGCCGGAGTGGTTCTCGTGGGAGGTCGAGCGGTTCTGCGAGCTGGCGCTGAAGGCGAACCCGAACCTGCTCGAAGTGCTGCATTCGCCTTTGGTGGTTGAGCAAACGCCGCTCGGCGAGGAGCTGGTCGGGCTTCGGGAAGCTTTCCTGTCACAGCTGGCTTACCAGACCTACTCGGGTTATGTGCTGAGCCAGTTCAAGAAACTGGAGACGGATTTCCGGCGCGACGGAGCGCCGAAATGGAAGCACGTCATGCACCTGATCAGGTTGTTGCTGGCGGCCCGCACTTTGCTTGCTGAAGGCAAGTTGATGGTCGATGTCGGACCTGATCGGGAGAGGCTGCTGGCGGTGAAGCGCGGGGAGTCTTCGTGGGCGGACGTCGAGCGGTGGCGGCTGTCACTGCACGAGGAGCTCGACCAGGCCCTCACCAAAACCGTTCTCCCCGCAACACCTGATGTCGGTAGGGTCGACGCTTGGCTCAAGTCAGTCCGAAAGAGGAGCGTGACGTGCGAGGCTCGACCGGAGTGAGCAAGCGATTGGCCTGGGCCGCTCTGGCGGTGTTCCTGCTGGCTTTTGTCGTGCTCGAAGTGATCAATCACGGTGTCGCTGCGGGAGTCGCTGCGCTCTTGTTCCTGATTGCGCCCGACCTGCCGATGGTCATCGGCGGCAAGGTGTCGCCGCGGGCGGTGCCTTACTACAACCTTGTGCACCGACCATGCCATGACGCGTGACATGAGAACCCTCGACTACACCGAGCTTCGCGGGATTGTCGAGGATCAGCCGTACAACCTCTTCTTCGCGACCGTCTCAGGTGCTCACCTTTACGGCTTCCCGTCGAAGGACTCCGATGTCGACCTTCGGGGTGTGCACGTCTTGCCGGTGGGCGAGGTTGTCGGTCTGCAGACCGGGCCGGAGACGCTTGACCGGACCTGGTTCCAGAACGAGGCCGAAGTTGATCTCGTCACGCACGATCTCGCCAAGTTTCTTCGGTTGATGCTGCGCCGCAACGGCTACGTCCTGGAGCAGGTGCTGTCGCCGCTAGTCGTGGTGACCAGCCCTGGGCACGAGGAATTGGTGACGCTTGCGGACGCCTGCATCACGAAGTGGCATGCGCATCACTACCGGGGGTTCGGGAAGACGCAGTGGGAGTTGTTCGGGAAGACCCGGGAGCTCAAGCCGTTGCTCTATACCTTCCGGGTGCTGTTGACCGGGATTCACCTGATGCGGACGGGCGAAGTGCAGGCTGATCTGCGCGAGCTGGTCGGTGGGCCGGCCTATCTGCCGGAGTTGATGGCGGCCAAGGCCGAGGTCGAGCACGGGCCGGTGGAGGGGCCGAGCGCCGAGGTGGTCGAGCGGGACGTCGTACGGCTGCAGGTTCTGCTGGATGAAGCGGAGGCGGCGTCGAGGCTGCCTGAGGTGCCTTCTGCGGCGCCGGCATTGAACGACCTGTTGGTGCGTACGCGGCTCGCTGCGCGCTGACACCGCGCACAGGGCTAAGGTAGTTACTTTACCTGGTGAAGCTATTGACATCCCTGGCGGCAGGGTAAATAGTTCCGTCCTGAAACCAATCAAAAGGCAGAGTGAATCAACAGTGTCGAACATCAAGGTGCTGCAGCTCCGCTCCGCGGGCGTGAGCCTCGTCCTGGACTGCTCCGGTCCGGGCCTGCCGTCCGTGCTGCACTGGGGCGCCGATCTGGGCGAGCTCACCGACGCCGCTCTGGCCGACTTCAGGCGGGGCGCCGGCGCGGTGCAGGTCGGCAACGGTCTCGACGAGAACCAGCCGGTCGCGCTGATCCCGGAGTACTCGTCCGGCTGGTTCGGGCTGCCCGGGCTGAACGGTCACCGCGACGGCCACGACTTCTCCGCGAAGTTCGAGCTCACCGAGGTCGCCCGGAGCGGCAACACCGTCCAGATCACCGCCGCCGACCCGCAGGCCGGGCTCAGCCTGGCGCTCGTGGTCGAGCTGACCGACTCCGGTCTGGTCCGGACCAAGGCCGAGCTGACGAACACGGGTGATTCGCCGTACACGGTGGACAGCCTGGCGCTCGCGCTGCCGGTGCCGACCGAGGCCACCGAGCTGATGGACATGACCGGCCGGCACATCGGCGAGCGGCACCCGCAGCGGAGTTCCTTCACCCAAGGCCTGCACGTCCGCGACAACCGCCGCGGCCGCACCGGCGCCGACGCGACCCTGCTGCTGTTCGCCGGCACGCCGGGCTTCGACTTCGGCACCGGCGAGATCTGGGCCGTGCACACCGCCTGGAGCGGCAACCATCGCTCGTACGCCGAACGCGGGATGAGCGGTTTCGCCGTCATCGGTGGTGGCGAACTCCTGCTCCCCGGCGAGGGCCGCCTCGGCACCGGCGGCACCTACAGCACTCCCTGGCTCTACGGCTCGTACGGCGTGGGCCTCGACCAACTGTCGACGCGCTTCCACGAGTACCTCCGCGCGCGGCCGAATCACCCGAAGACGGACCGGCCCGTCGTACTGAACACCTGGGAGGCGGTGTACTTCGACCTCGACCTGGACAAGCTGAAGGCGCTCGCGGACGCGGCGGCCGAGGTCGGGGCCGAGCGATTCGTGCTCGACGACGGCTGGTTCCGCGGCCGCCGTGACGACCGCGCCGGTCTGGGCGACTGGTACGTCGACGAGGGCATCTGGCCGAAGGGCCTGCATCCATTGGTGGATCACGTCACCGGCCTCGGCCTGCAGTTCGGTCTGTGGGTGGAGCCGGAGATGGTCAACCCCGACTCCGACCTGGCCCGCGAGCACCCGGAGTGGATCCTTGCCACTGGCAACCGTCTGCCACCGACCGCTCGTCATCAGCAAGGACTCAACCTGGGGATCCAGGAGGCCTACGACTACCTGCTCGAGCGGCTCGACAGCATCCTCAACGAGTACGACATCAGCTACCTGAAGTGGGACCACAACCGCGACTTCGTTGATGGCGGCAACCAGTTGACCGGTACCGCCGGCATCCACGAGCAGACGCTGGCGGTCTATCGGCTGCTCGACGAGCTCAAGCGGCGGCACCCGGGCCTGGAGATCGAGTCCTGTTCCTCCGGCGGCGCGCGCGTCGACCTCGCCGTACTGGAGCGGACCGACCGGGTCTGGGGGAGTGACAGCAACGACGCGCTGGAGCGGCAGAAGATCCAGCGGTACACGCAGTTGCTGCTGCCGCCGGAGCTGATCGGCTGCCACGTCGGCCCGCCGAAGGCACACACCACCGGTCGTACCCAGAGCCTGGCCTTCCGCGCCAGCACCGCGATTTTCGGTCATTTCGGCATCGAGTGGGACATCAGCACGGCGTCGCCCGAGGAGCGGGCCGAGCTGGCCGGCTGGGTCGCGCTGCACAAGGAGCTCCGGCCCTTGCTGCACACCGGCCGGGTGGTCCGCGCCGATCGTGGCTCGGACGACTTCCTGCTGCACGGTGTGGTCGCGCAGGACGGTTCGCGCGCGGTGTACTCCGCCGTACAGATGGCTCAGTCGATCACCTCCGACCTAGGCCGGGTCCGGCTGCCGGGCCTCACCAAGGATCGGGTCTATCGGGTACGCAAGTTGGCTACCCCTGGTGCAGCGCCGCGGCACAGTGCTCCCTGGTGGGCCGACGGCGTGGAGATGAACGGCGCGGCGCTCGCCGCGGCCGGCGTACAGGTCCCGGCGCAGTGGCCGGAGACAGCGGTTCTGCTGGAAGTTATCGCCATCGATTAGAAGGAGATCGCCCGTGGCCGTAGCGACGAGTCCCCCCAGGAAACGACGAAATCTCGGG
This sequence comes from Kribbella sp. NPDC006257, assembly GCF_040613535.1. NCBI lineage: Bacteria > Bacillati > Actinomycetota > Actinomycetes > Propionibacteriales > Kribbellaceae > Kribbella > Kribbella sp. NPDC006257. The sequence continues at coordinate 216,226 of NZ_JBEXSJ010000012.1, read as the reverse complement.
GACCTGAAGGTCGCGATGATCTTCCTGGTTCCGGCCACGGTCGGTTTCGTGGTGTTCTACATCTGGCCGACACTCCGTGGTGCCTACCTGAGCTTCACGGAGTACAGCCTGCTGTCGGCGCCGAAATTCAACGGGCTCGACAACTACGAGCGGATGGTGCAGGACAGCTTCTTCTGGAACGCGCTCGGCGTCACCGTCGAGTACGTGGTGATCAACATCGGGCTGCAGACCGTGCTCGCGATCGGCATCGCGATGTTGATGTACCGGCTGACCAAGTCGATCACGGTGCGCGCGGTGGTGCTGCTTCCCTACCTGGTGGCGAACGTGGTCGTCGCGCTGGTCTGGTACTGGATGCTCGACTACCAGGTCGGCATCGTGAACCAGGCGCTGAGCTGGATCGGGATCGACCCGGTGGCGTTCTTCGGCGACTCGCACTGGGCGATCCCGACCGTTGCCTTGATCAACGTCTGGCGGCACATGGGCTACACGGCACTCCTGGTGTTCGCCGGTTTGCAGACCATTCCGTCCTATGTCTACGAAGCCGCTGAGGTGGACGGCTCGACCGAGATGAAGACGTTCTGGCGGATCACCCTGCCGCTGCTACGACCCGTGCTCGCGATGGTCCTGGTGGTCACCATGATCGGGTCGTTCCAGATCTTCGACACCGTCGCGGTGACGACGCAGGGCGGGCCGATCAACGCCACCCGCGTCATCTACTACTACATCTACGAGCGGGCCTTCACCCGGTTCGACTTCGGGTACGCGTCCGCGATGGCGCTGGTGCTGTTCGGCATTCTCGCCATCGTCTCGCTGGTGCAGCTGCGGCTGCTGCGGGCGAAGGAGAGTGACCTCGCATGAGGCGCTCTTCGGATCTGAACGTGGGCCGGATCGTGGCCTGGGCCTGCCTGATCGTGCTGATGCTGCTGACCTTGTTCCCCTTCTATTGGATGCTCCGTACGGCGTTCTCGGACAACACCGCGTTGCCCGGGCATCCCAGCTCGTTGCTCCCGGTCGAGAGCACCCTCGGTGCGTTCAAGCGCGTCCTCGGGCTGTCCTCGGTCGCCGAGGCGCAGGCCCAAGGTGGCTCCGGCGCCGCGGTGAACTTCTGGCTCTACCTGCGCAACTCGCTGATCGTCTCGACCGTCACCACGGTCTGCCAGGTGTTCTTCAGCGCGATGGCGGCCTACGCGTTCGCCAGGTTGCGCTGGCCCGGCCGGGACAAGGTGTTCGCGCTGTTCCTGGCCGCGCTGATGGTGCCGCCGATCTTCACCACGCTGCCGAACTTCGCGCTGATCAAGAGCCTCGGGCTGCTGAACAGCTTCGCCGGCATCATCTTGCCGACCGCGTTCATGACGCCGTTCGCGATCTTCTTCCTGCGCCAGTTCTTCCTCGGCATCAACCGCGAGCTGGAGGAGGCGGCGATGATCGACGGGGCCGGTCACCGGTTGATCTTCTTCAAGCTGGTCATCCCGATGAGCGCGGCGCCGATCACGACGCTCGCGATCCTCACCTACATCAACTCGTGGAACGACTACTTCTGGCCGTTGCTGGTCGGGCAGCAGGAGAATGTCCGGGTGCTCACCGTGGCGCTGGGCGTGTTCCGGTCGCAGACGCCGCAAGGCGGGCCGGACTGGGCCGGGCTGATGGCGGCTACGCTGGTTGCGGCGCTGCCGATGATCATCCTGTTCGTGGCGTTCGCCCGCCGGATCACGAACTCCATCGGCTTCTCCGGGATCAAGTGAGGCTGCGATGAATCTTTCGAGACGCACATTGCTGAAGGCCGGAATGGCCGGGTTGGCTGCTTCCGCGGTGGCTGGGTGCAACAACGGTGCCGCGGACCGGGGTGCCGGCGAGGTTATCTACTGGCTGTGGGATTCTGCGCAGCTGCCGATGTACACCGAATGCGCGAAGGTGTTCCAGCAGCAGAACCCGCAGTACCGGGTGAAGATCGAGCAGTACGGCTGGAACGACTACTGGAACAAGCTGGTCACCGGGTTCATCTCCGGTACGGCGCCGGACGTGTTCACCTCGCACTCGGCAAAGTACCCGCTGTTCGCGGACAAGGGCCAGGTGCTGCCGATCGACGATTACGTTGCCCGCGACAACGTTCCGCTGGACATCTACCAGAAGAGCCTGGCGGATCGCTGGATCGGTGCCGACGGCAAGCGTTACGGGCTGCCGAAGGACTGGGACACCGAGGTCTACTTCTACAACAGCGGGCTCACCGATGCGGCCGGGATCTCGGCCGAGCAGCTGAACTCGATGACCTGGAACCCGTCCGACGGTGGCACCTTCGAGCAGATCGTCGCCCGGCTGACGGTCGACTCCAAGGGCCGCCGCGGCGACCAGCCCGGCTTCGACAAGAACAACGTCAAGGTCTACGGCCTCGGCTACGGCGACGCCGGTGGCGCGGACGGTCAGACCAGCTGGAGCTGGTACGCCGCGTCGAACGGCTGGGTGTACTCCGAGGGACAACCGTGGGGGACCAAGTTCTTCTACGGCGACCCGAAGTTCACCGAGACGATCGGGTGGTGGCGCAGCCTGATCACCAAGGGGTACATGCCGACGTACGCGCAAGCCAAGTCCGGCGTCGACATCACCACGAGCTTCGGCGCGGGGAAGTACGGGCTGACGCCGAACGGATCCTGGATGCTCGGCACCTACGCCGGGCTGAAGGGCGTGAAAACCAAGCTGGCCCGGCTTACCCAGGGGCCGAACGGCAAGCGGCCGTCGATGATGAACGGACTGGCCGACACGATCTGGGCCGGTACTACGCGGCGCGACGCGTCCTGGGCCTGGGTCAAGTTCCTCGGATCCCAGACCGCGCAGGACATCGTCGCCAAAGCGGGCGTCGTGTTCCCCGCGGTCACCGCGTCGATGCCGGCCGCCAAGGCTGCCTTCGCCAAGGCCGGTTGGGATGTGACGCCGTTCCTCGAGCCGGTCGAGGCAGGGGATGTGTTCCCCTACCCTGCCAACCCGAACGCGGCCGATGTCTCCGCGGTGATGTCGCCGGCGATGGAATCGGTGATGTCCTTCGCCTCCGATCCGTCCTCCCTGATCAAGGCCAACAAGGATGTGAACAAGATCCTGGCGGCGAACGCCTAACTCGCGCTGCTGTAACGGCGGCTCGCCAGCTGCCAGTGCAGGATCGTCAGTACTGCGGCTGCCGCGATCAGCGCGAGGCCGGCTGCGAGAGCCGTAGTGGTGCCGGTCAGAACCTTGGCCGGCACCGCTGCGATCAGGCCCGCCGGGACGATCGTGGCCAGGACGTATTGCACGGATCTCGGGAAGTAGGCCAGCGGATAGCGGCCTGCATCGCGCAGGCGTAGCGCGACGTCGTTGATCGGCTCGGCGCTGTCGATCCAGAACGCGAGGTAGACGAGATTCGACCAGAGCAGACTGAAACCTGCGAAGCCGATCGCGGTCCAGAAGCCGGCTTTCAGAAGTAGTTCTGGACTTGGTTTCAGGTGTGCTGCGTGCGCGCCTGCTGCGGCCAGGGCGAGTCCGGTGACGGCGCGTCCCAGCTCGGCCGGTGCCATCCAGCGCAGGGTGACGAAGAGCTGGGCGTTCACCGGGCGGACCAGGATCAGGTCGAGCTCGCCCTTGCGGACATAGCCGTCGATGCGGCGCAGGTTCGGTACGACGAAGCAGTCCATCAGGCCGGTGCAAGCGCCGTAGATCCCGACCACGATCAGGGTCAGCGGACCGTTCCAGCCGGTCGTTGCCTTTGACGTCCCGGTGAGGACCAGGACCGGGACCAAGCCGAGGACGAGCTCACCGATGGACGCGAACGCATTGACGATGGTCTGGCTGCGGAACTGCAGGTCCCGGCGAATTGCTTGCCGGAAGCAACTCCACCACAGCCTCGCATGGCGCTTCACGCGCCGGCTCCCTGGTAGTTGCGGAGTCCGGCCCGCCAGATGATCACCGCGGCGCCGACGAATGTTACGAACCAGCCGAACTGGAGGGCGAAGCCGCTCCTGGATGGATGGCCCAGCAGCACCTCCAGCGGGAACGAGACCATGAAGCGGAACGGCTGCGCGTCGAGGTACTTCCGGATTCCGGCCGGCAGCAGGGCGAGCGGGATCACGGCGCCGGACAGGATCCCGAACAGCAGGTAACGCAGCCGGTCGATGGCCGAGACGTCCTCGAACCAGAACGCCAGCGAACCGACCACGATGTCGAGCGAATACGTCATCGCACCGGCCGCCAGGAGCGAGATGATGAAGGTCAGCCACTTCATCGGCGCTGTCGGCAGGTCGACCTGGCTGCGGAAGATGATGCCGAGGACGGCCACCAGCGGCACCAGCAGGCACAGCTTGACGATCTTCTCGCCGAGGTTGTTGGCGATGCCGTTGAGGTGGGTGGAGCACGGGCGGATCAGCCAGGAACTCAACCCACCAAGGCGGATGCTCTCGGCCAGGAAGCCGGAGGTCCAGCTGCTGGTGAGCATCGAGACGATGCTGACGAGGACCAGGTAGGTGGTCAGGAAAGTCTCGGTGACGGGTGGGGTCGCACCGTGACCGATGGCTCCGCGCCAGACCAGCAGGGAGATCGCCGGGGCGATGATGTTGCTGAGCTGGAGGAAGGCCAGCCACCAGCGGTAGTGCAGGATGATCGTGACTTCGCGGATCACCAGGATCCGTAGTACGCGGGCCCGTCTCATAGGTCCGCCGCCGCTTCGGTGAAGAGCTTCGACATCACCTGGTCGAGGTCGGTGCCGGGGTCCGCCCTTTCGCGGAGTGCCGGCAGGTCGCCGTCGAAGATGGTGCGGCCGTGGTTGATGACGGCGATGCGCTGGCAGAGGGCTTCGACGTCGTTCATGTCGTGGCTGGTCAGCACGATCGTCGTCCCGAGGTCGCGGTTCAGCTCGGCGAGGAAGGTCCGGACGGCGAGCTTGGCGACCACGTCCAGGCCGACGGTGGGTTCGTCGGCGAACAGCAGGTCCGGCCCGTGCAGAAGGGCGAGGATCAGTTCGCAGCGCATCCGCTGGCCGAGCGACAGTTTACGGACCGGGACATGCAGTATGTCGGTGACTTGGAGGCGCTCGGCCAGATCGGAGGCGGTGCTGTTGAAGCGTGGTTTTGGGATCGCGTACATCTCGCGGTGGATCAGCAGCGAGTCGTACGTCGAGACGTCCCACCAGAGCATCGACTTCTGGCCGAACACGACCGAGATCCTGGAGAGGAAGTCGTAGCCGCGCTTGGCCGGCTGGTGGCCGAGGACCTCGAGGTTGCCGCTGGTCGGGCGGAGCAGGCCGCAGAGCATCTTGATCGTGGTGGTCTTGCCGGCGCCGTTCGGACCGAGCAGGCCGATGATCTGGCCTTTCGGAACCGTCAGGTCGAGGGCGTCGACTGCTGTGCGTTCGCGGCGGTCGGGGCGAAAGAGGCCCTTGACGGCGCCGGCAAGGCCAGGTTGTTGCTCGGTGTAGCGGTAGGTCTTGGTGAGCGCCTCGGTGTGGATCGCAGGCGTGCTCGTGGTTCTGGATTCGGGCATGGAACGTGTCCAATCCGCGGCTCGATGCCGGCTGAGGAAGTCGCCTCTAGGGACCGGCTGAGCCTGCTGAAGACCGTTCGACCCTAGCTGGCCGGCACCGTGGGTTCATCTGGATTTCGGGGGTCGGACCCTGGGGGATCCCTGGTACGGCGTACGCCAGCGGGAGTACGCCGTACTGCGTCCGAGGGTGCAGGGTGCGTCGGATGGAGTAGGTGAGGTGTAGCCGCGGAGGCGACGCGGACGAGGGGGTCCGGACGACACGATCGGTGCAGTCGGAAATCAGCGAGCATCGAGGAGTTGTCATGAGTGGGAACGAAGGGCCGATCCGGATCGGTGATCAGGAACGAGAGGAGGCGGTCACGCAACTCGGCAAGCACTACGAAGCCGGTCGCCTGACCGCCGAGGAACACCAGGAGCGAGTCGGCGAGGCGCTGCAGGCGAAGACCGAGGCAGACCTGGCCGCGCTGTTCGGCGACCTGCCAGGCGGTGGGTACGCCGGCGCGCGGGGTACGGCGGGTGCGCCGGGCTCCTCGGATAAGCAGGGATGGGCCGGCCCGTGGGGTTGGGCTCGCCCACCATGGACGGCTCCGCAAGAGTCAACCAAAGGTGGTGCCGCCGGGCGGCCGCCGTACGGGCCGGGGTTCTTCGGGCGGGTGCCGTTGCCGTTGTTGATCGCGTTGGCGGTGGTGGGGGTGCTGGCTTCGATCGGGTGTGTGGTGGGTGGCGGGCATCCGCCGGTGCTGCCGCTGCTGTTGATCGTGGCGGGTGTCTTCATCGTGAAGCGGCGTAGGCAGGAGCGGCGGGCATGAGGGCGGCGTACCGGGTCGTCGCGATCCTGATCGCGATCGCGGTCGCGCTGCAGATCGCGTCGATCGCGCTGTCCGGGTTCACCATCGCGAAGGACGCCGACGACGGGGCGACGATCGGGTCGGACTACAGCAACTTCGGGCAGAGCTATCACAGCATCGCCGGAATGGTCATCGGGTTGCTGGCGCTGGTGTTGCTGATCCTGTCGTTCCTGGCCGACGTACCGCGTGGTCGGATGCTCGCCGGGATCATTGTCGGGCTCGTCGTACTGCAGTTCCTGCTCGCTGTGGTGTCGTTCGGCCTTCCTGCGTTGGGGGTTCTGCACGGACTCAACGGGCTGGCGATCGCCGCCATCGCAGGATCCGCGTCCAGCCGAGCCGCATCACCGACCCCTGCGCCCAGTGTCTAAGCGGCTGCTGATCGCTCTGGGGGTAGCCCTTGCGGTACTCGTACCGCTGGGCTACTTCTGGGCGACCAGCCTTGTCCCAGGCAACTATTCGGCGATGGACATGGGGTACGCCGACTACGGCGGCGGCCCCGCGTCCGGGCACATGCATCACGGCGGTCAGAGCGTTGCGGACCTGAAAGGTCCAACCGGTACGCCGTCAGTCGTGGTGACACTGGTCGCCCGGAAGCAGAAATTCTCCTTGCCCAGCGGCGAATCCGTCGACGTCTACACGGTGAACGGAACGTCTCCCGGACCGCTGATCCGTGCGCGAGTCGGCGAGCTGGTCGAGGTCACCTTAGTGAACGAGTCGGTGTCTTCCGGGGTGACCTTGCACTGGCACGGAATCGACGTTCCGAATGCCGAAGACGGTGTCGCCGGAGTCACGCAGGACGCAGTACCGGTTGGTGGTCGCCATGTCTATCGCTTCAAGGCCGCGCAGGCGGGCACGTATTGGTACCACTCGCATCAGACCTCCGACAAAGAGGTCAAAGGCGGCTTGTTCGGTCCCATCGTCATCGGTCCTTCGGTGCCTGGTGAAGTCATCGCCACGATCCACACCTACAACGGACGCCGAACCATCAACGGCCGCACAGGATCGCAATCGCTCAACCTCCCAGCCGGTACGCCGGTGCGCTTGCGCGTGATCAACACCGACAACGCCCTGATCCGAACAGGGCTCGTCGGTACGCCGTACAAGGTGCTCGCCGTCGACGGCAGAGACCTCCACGGCCCGACCCCGACAACTGCGGCCTTTCCCTTGGCAGCCGGCGCCCGCGTAGACCTGGAAGCAACCGTGCCGGCGACCGGCCTCCGTCTGGACGCCGGTACTGCCACTTTGGCAATCGGCGCGGCGCCTTCTGGGGTTCTCTCGTCAGAAACCGTTGATTTGCTGACCTATGGAACACCTTCGCCCCTTGGGCTGGACGTCACCCACCCCGACCGAACCTTCGACTACCGAATCGGCCGCCGGGTTGGCTTCCTGGACGGCAAGCCCGGCCTCTGGTGGACGATCAACGGCCACAAATACCCCGACGTCCCGATGTACATGGTCGCGGAGGGAGACGTAGTACGGATGAAGATCTCCAACACCAGCGGCCAGTCCCACCCCATGCACCTCCACGGCCACCACGCCGTGGTCCTCTCCCGCAACGGCACCGCATCCACCGGTACCCCGTGGTGGATCGACACGTTGGAGGTTGCCAACAACGAAACCTACGAAATTGCCTTCCTCGCCGACAACCCAGGCCTCTGGATGGACCATTGCCACAACCTCCCGCACGCCTCCCAAGGCCTGGTGACCCATCTCGCGTACGAAGGCGTCTCAACCCCTTACAAAATAGGAGGTCCCACGTCGAACAAGCCCGAATAGCGCCTATTGGCTAGTCAGGCTCCAGCTGCTCAGGAGGCGGAGGGATTCTGCTGTAGCGGAGCCGGGCTCGACGTTGTAGACGCACAGCATCTGGTCGGGGTCGTCGGGGAGGTGGAGTGCTTCGTAGGAGAAGTGGAGTTCGCCGACCTCTGGGTGGTGGTAGACCTTGCTGCCGTGGGTGCGCCGCAGTACGTGGTGTTCGTTCCACCAACCCGGAAACTCTGGCGACCGCAGAGTCAGCTCGCCGACGAGGTCCGACAGCCGGCGGTCGTTCGGGTAGCGGCCCGCGTCGAGCCGGAGCATGGCGACGGTTTCGGCTGCGATCCGCTCCCAATCGCCGACTCGCTGCCGGGCCTCCGGGTCCAGCAGGTAGTAGCGAGCCAGGTTGCGTTGCGGGACCGGTAGCGCCTCGAAGTCGGTGACTACGGCTCGCGCGAGACGGTTGGCTGCCAGTACGTCGGTACGCCGGCCGAGGACGAAGGCGGGAACCTGGTCCAGCGTCTGGAGCAGCAGGTGCAAGCCCGGGCGTACCCGTTGCGGGGAGACCGCCGTACGGCGTACTGGTTTCGGCCTGGCGAGCAGGTCGTTCAGGTGCTCGCGTTCGGCGAGGTCGAGGTGGAGCGCCTGGCAGAGCGCTTCGACCACCTCCGGCGACGGTGATCCGGCCCGGCCTTGCTCCAGCCGGGTGTAGTACTCCGTACTCACACCGGCCAGCCGGCTGACCTCGTCGCGGCGCAACCCGGGCACCCGGCGCGGACGGCCGTCCTCGAGAATCCCCGCCTGGTCAGGGGTGATCCGAGCGCGACGAGAGCGCAGGAAGTCGGAGAGGTCAGCACTGCGGTCCATATACCTAGTGTCGGTGATCGGATGGCCCGCTACTCGGTTCTGGGTAGCCCTGCTGGTACCTGCCTGGAGAGGCCTTGCTTGGGGCCTCGAAGCAGCGCTCGGAGCTGGTGTTCTGGATAGGTCGCAACTACCTGCTCCGAAAGGTGTTTCCATGTCCAAGCCCCTCACCGGTCGCGTCGCAGTCATCACTGGTGCTTCCAGCGGTATCGGCGAAGCCGCGGCCGAGCATCTGGCCGGCCTCGGCGCTCGCGTCGCCGTACTCGCCCGTCGTGCCGATCGGTTGAGCGATCTGGTCGCGCGGATCGAAAAAGACGGCGGTACGGCGCTCGCCATCGCCGCTGACGTCACCGACGTCGCCGCCGTACGGGCAGCCGCCGATCAGGTGGCGGCCGAGTTCGGTGGCACCGACCTGGTCCTGAACAACGCGGGAGTGATGCTGCCGGCACCGATCGACGAGGTCGCCACCGACCAGTGGCAGCAGCAGATCGACGTCAACATCACCGGTCTGATGAACGTCATCGGCGCCTTCGTCCCGCAGCTGGTCCAAGCGGGCGCGGAGCGCGGCGTGGCCGACCTGATCAACACCTCGTCGATCGGCGCCCAGAACCCCTACCCGAACTTCGCTGTCTACTGCGCGACCAAGTCGTACGTCACCCAACTCTCCAAGCAACTACGCGCTGACCTGGGCCCGAAGAACGTCCGCGTCTCAGCCGTAGAACCCGGCTTCACCACCACCGAACTCCAGACCCACGTCACCGACCCCACCATCTCCACCTGGCTGGAAACCGCCAAAACCCAACTCGAATGGCTAACCCCATCCGACATAGCCACCACCGTCGCCTTCATCGCCTCCCTCCCGCCGCACGTGAACATCCAACAACTAACCATCATGCCCACAGGCCAGACCAGCTGACCCGAACCAGGCCCGCCAGCCAACCCTGGCGGGCCAGGAAGCAGGGATTCAGGCTGAGGTGGTTGCTTTAGGCAACTGGTGGTGGGAGAGGCGGTGGGTTAGGTGGTAGGCGGCCAGGCGGGCGCAAGCCGCGTCTATGGCGGCTCGTTGGGTGGTGTAGGAGCCGTGCCAGTAGGGGGCGTCGGGCTGGGGGTTCAGCTCGTCGTCGAGGTCGGCGTACCAGTTGGTGCCGGTGCGGAAGATGCGTGCGTGGAGGTGGAGTTCCGTGTCCAGGTCGCTCATCGCCAGCCATCCCGAGGGGTGAGGATTACCGTGCGTGTTCACTTTCATGATGGAACTGCACCGGCTGGGAATGGTGGTGCGACACGCGGTGGGTCAGACGACGAGGACGGTGAGGCGTTGGGCGCTGTTGTTGGCGAAGCCGCCGCGGTTCCAGGGGGCCTCGATGGGTTGGACGCGGCCGCTTTCGTCGGTGGCACGGACGGTGAGGACGTGTTCGCCGGGGGTGGCGTCCCAGTCGTACTCGAAGGCGCGCCAGGCGAGGTCGTTGCTGCGGGCATCGAGTATTGCCTCGGACCAGGAGACGCCGGCGTCGACGGAGACCTCGACGCGTTCGATCGGGGCCCAGCCGGACCAGGCGCGGCCGCTCAGGACCACCGGGCCGGCGGGGACGATGCGGTGCCGGGACATGAAGTCGGGGGAGCCGGGTGGGATCAACAAGGCGCGGGGCTCGATCCGGGTGACGCCGACGCCGACCTCGTGAGCTTCCTGACGGATGCGATAGGCGACCGCGTTCTGGAAGCCGGTGAACTCGTGGTCGATGACCTCGATCGAGCGCAACCACTTCACACTCGCCATCCCGTACCAGCCCGGTACGACGAGGCGTAGCGGATACCCGTGTTGCGGCGGCAAGGGATGCCCGTTCATCTCCCAGGCAACCAATGCGCCGGAGTCGAGAGCCTCCCGAACCGACAAGCCACGCTGGTAGTCCTGCTCGACCCCACGCTCGAAACCATGGTCGGCACCGGTGAAGACGACGTCGATCGCATCCTTCCGGAGCCCCGCAGCGCGAAGGAGAGAAGCCAGCGGTACGCCGGTCCACTCGGCCGTCCCGACTGCCTCGACCAGCCACGGCTGGCTGATCGGCCGCGGATTCAGCCCGGCCCGCCCGTTGCCGGCGCACTCCAGCGTCACCCGGACGGTCTCCCGCCCCATCGCCCGCAACGCGGTCATCCCGAAAGACAACGGTTGCTCCACGCAACCAGTCACGTCTAGTTGCCAGGTCGACGCGTTGGCAGCAGGAATGTCGTAGTGCACCAGGACGTAGTGCAGCCCAGGCGGTGTCAGGTCGTACCGCAACGCCTCCAGCGGAATCCCATGATTCCGCGCAGCAAGTTGCAGCTCGTCACCGGTGATCCCCTCCCCGGTATCCGCCAGCCGACTCTTCGTACTGAAGTTCTCGATACTCATGAATCCCCCTGCCGAACAGCCTAGGACAAACCAGCCCGACGCAACACAGCCAGCACGTCAGAGCCAGCCGTTGTCGATGGCTATGCGGACTGCTTCCGCGCGGGTTCGGGCGCCGGTCTTGCCGATGGCGGCGGAGAGGTGATTGCGGACCGTGCCTTCGGAGAGGTGGAGTTCGCGGGCGATGTCCGCGACGGTGCCGCCTTCCCGGGCGGACCGTAGTACGTCGGATTCCCGGGCGGTCAAAGGACTCGTCCCGGCGACGAGGGTTTCAGCAGCCAGTGATGGGTCGACTACGCGCAAGCCTTGATGCACCCGGCGTACGGCGTCGGCGAGCTGCGCGGCGGGGGTGTCCTTGACGACGAACCCCGCAGCCCCGGCCTCCATCGCGCGCCGCAGGTACCCAGGCCGGCCGAAGGTGGTCACCATGAGGACGCGGACCGACGGGGCGGCCGTGCGAAGAGCGGAGGCAGCCTCGATCCCGTCCAGCCCCGGCATCTCGACGTCCAGCAGCGCCACGTCGGGCTTGGCAGCCAGTACGGCGTCGACGACCTCGTCGCCCCGGCCGACCTCGGACACCACCTCGAGGTCGGGTTCCAGATCCAGCAGCGCGGCAAGGGCGCCCCGGACCAATGCCTGGTCGTCGGCGATCAACAGTCGGATGCTCACGAGGCAACTCTGACAGCCAGCCGGAATCCGCCGCCCGGCGCCTGCCCCACCTGGACCGATGCGCCGACCTTGTCGGCCCGTTCCCGCAGCCCGACCAGCCCATGCCCGGTCGAATCCCCGCTGGGCGCAGGCCCCTTCCCGTCGTCGACGACCTCGACCGACGAGGCTCCGAGCCGGATCGTGCACTTCTTCGCGCCCGAATGCCGTACGACGTTCGTCACGCCCTCCCGCACCACCCACGCGAACAACTCCCGGTTCTGCTCCGGCACCTCGTCGACCACCGTCGGCAGGTCGGCCTTCACCTCAGCCGCCTGTAACGCCGCCCGCGCGGCCACCAGTTCGCCGGCCAGACTCAACTCGCGATACCCGGCAACAGCAGCCCGTACGTCGGCCAGCGCCGCGCGCGCCAGGTGCTCCACGTCAGCCACCTCGGCCGCGGCTCGCGCCGGGTTGGCCTCCATCAACCGCCCGGCCAGCTCCGCCTTCACCGTGATGACGGTGAGCGAATGCCCGAGAATGTCATGCAGATCCCGCGCGAACCGGTTCCGCTCCTCCTGGACGGCGAGTTCGGCGAACTCCTTGCGGGCTACGGTCAGCTCGATGCTGCGCATCATCGCCCGGCGGATGCCGAAGACCGCGAGCCCGCCGAGCACGATCGAAAGGCTGTAGCTGCCGTCGTCGTGCCACCCCGGAATGCTGTGCAGTGCGATCTCGGCGACGGACAACAGGGTCGCCCCGAGTATCACCCCGGCGCTCAGCGGCAGCACCATCATGCCCATGGCCTCGACGAAGACCAGCGAGGTCAGCGCCGTCACGCCGGCCGCCGGAAGCATCAGCGCGGCGAAGGCGAGCAGCGTGGCGATGAACCCGAGCCGCAGACCGATCGGTGACTCTACCCGGGCCATGTTCCTGGCTCGGGCGTACCAGAAGAACGCCATGTAGGCGATCGCGAACCCAAAGATGCCGACCAGCCCGAGCGCCCGCTCGGCCATGTCGTCGTGCCCGAGGATCACCTGCAGCGGCTTGTTCAGGAAGAACAGCCACACCCCGGCCAGCAGCCAGCCCAGGCCGGGCCGCCGGCGCACGCTGTCGATCGCAGCGCCGGCCACCTGGTACTCGCCCTGATTCTCGGGCTGCTGCTGGGAACTCACAGGATCAACCTATCTTCAGGCCCGCGCGGTGTCGGCGCGGTAGCGGCGGAGCGCGATGAAGCCGAGGACGACCGTCCAGCCGAGCACCACCAGGACCGCATGGGTGTCCAGCCCGCTCTGCGACAAAGCGCTGCGGGAGCTCTGACCGGTCCAGTACGCCGGTGTCAGCTGGGCGATGTGCTTCATCAGCGAAGGCATCGAGTCGACCGGCAGCCAGAGACCGCCGAAGGCCGCGATCAGCATGGTGCTCAGACCGGTGATCGGCTGCACGCTGTCCGGCTTGGCGACGTACCCGATGACCAGGCCGATCGCCGCAAACGGCAGCGCACCCAGCCAGGAGACCAGCGCGACGGAGACCCACTGGCCGACGCTCAGGTGCACATCGCCGACCGTCATGCCGAAGACGAAGACGACCACCAGCGGCGGGATCGCGAGCAGCAGCGACAGGATCACCTTGGAGATCACGTAGGCCTGCGGCTTCAGCGGGGTCAGCCGCAGGGTGCGGTTCCAGCCGCCGTCGCGTTCGGCGGCGATGATGCCACCGCTGCTCATCGCGGCCGACATCGAACCGAAGATGGCCATACTCACCATCACGTAGGCGATCGCGGAGATCCCGTCCTGGTTGGCGTCCTTGGGGATCGTCAGGCCGAAGATGGCGAACAGCACGAGCGGCATCAGCACGGCGAAGATCACCACTCGCCGGTTGCGCAGCGTCCGCCGCAGGTCGAACTTCAGGTAGTCGAGGTTCATGCCAGGCTCTCCTCTTCGGCGGCGCTGATCGCCAGTACGGCGTCCTCGAGGTCGGCCGAGGTCACCTCGATGTCGTGGGCAGGGGTGTTGTTCAGCAGGTAGCGCAGGGTGTCGTCGGAGTCCGCGCACTGCAGCAGGACCACCTCGCCGCGCGTTTCGACATTCCGTACGCCGGGCAGCGCGGCGAGTGCGGCCAGGTCGGCCCCGGGCACGGTCGCCCGGATGGTGCGGCCGGAGACGGTCGCCTTGATCTGCGCGGCGGTGCCGTCGGCCACCACTTTGCCGTTGCGCATCAGCACCACGCGGTCGGCGTACGCGTCGGCCTCTTCCAGGTAGTGCGTCGCGAACAGGACCGTCCGGCCGCGCGCGGTCTCGGCGTGCATGGAGGCCCAGAAGTCACGGCGGGACTCGACGTCCATGCCGGTGGTGGGCTCGTCCAGCACGATCAGGTCGGGCTGCGGGATGATCGCCATCGCGAACCGGACCCGCTGCTTCTGGCCGCCGGACAGGCCCTTCATGATGCGGCCCTTCAGGTCGGCGATGCCGGCCCGCTCGAGCGCCTCGGCGACCGGCATCGGGTCCTTGTGCAACCCGGCGACCAGGTTCAGCAGCTCGCCGACCTTCGCGTCCTCGATGATGCCGCCGCTCTGCAGCATCACGCCGACCTGGCTCGCCGCGATCGCCTCGGCCGGCGTCGCGCCGTACACCTGCACGCTGCCCTGGTCCGGGCGGACCAGGCCGAGCAGCATCTCGATGGTGGTGGACTTGCCGGCGCCGTTCGGGCCGAGCATCGCGACCACTTCGCCCGACCGGATCGTGAGGTCCACCCCGGCCACGGCCTGCACACTGCCGTACCTCTTGGTCACACCGCTGAGGGTGACCGCAGTCGTTGTCGTCATACCCAGAATCCTGCTGCCAGCCGGCGCAGCGCTCCTGGTTCGACCGTCACGACCCACCCATGACATCCGTCAGCCGGTGTTCAGGGTCGTCGGTCAGGGTCCTTCCTGAGGGGTAAACGAGACTCCCCCGCGGCGTGGGCTGTGGGGGAGCTCGGCACTACGTAGTACGGGTCAGGCTGGGAGGGTCCATTGCTGGTTGGCGCTGGCTGCGCAGGTCCAGATCTGGAGGCGGGTGCCGTCGGCGGAGGACTGGCCGGTGGCGTCCAGGCATTTGCCGGAGCTGGGGTTGCGCAGGTTGCCGTTCGACTGCGCCTGCCAGGACTGGGCGCCGGTCCCGTTGCAGTCGTAGAGCTGGACGACGGTGCCGTTCGCAGTACCGGCGGCGCTGATGTCCATGCACTTGCCGAGGGCCCGGATCGTGCCGTCCGATCCGACCGTCCAGGTCTGTGCGATGCTGCTGTTGCAGGTCCACAGCTGGACCGCGGTGCCGTTCGCACTGTTGCCACCGGCAACATCGATGCACTTGCCGGCGATCCCCGTGATCGGTCCGGTCTTACCGGTCGGCGGCGTGCCGGTGCCACCCGCGGCATCGAAGATCGCGCTCACCAGCGACGTCGCGCCGGTGGTGTCCTGGGACAGCTCCCAGTTCATGATGCCGCCGCCGTTCGCGACCGCCCACTGGGTCTTCCGCTTGATCGTCGGGATGCCGTTGTAGCACTGCTGCGCGCCGTTGGCCTGGACGCAGTCGACGTTCGCGTTGTTCGGGTTCATCGCGACGATCTGTGCGTAGGTCAGGTAACCGGGACGGCTGTAGAACGGCACGCCGAGCACGGTCTTGGCCTTGGGAAGACCGCGGTTCTTCCAGAAGTTGGCCGCGGCGATCGACCAGTCGTAGTTGGCGTGCGGGCTGCCGCCGTCGTACGCCATGATGTTCAGCCAGTCGACGTAGCCGAAGACAGCAGGCTGTACGCCGTTCGCCGTGTCGCCCTCGGAGACGACAGCCGCGGTGAGCAGCTTGCCGTTGGCGTGCAGGGTGTTGCTCAGCTGCTGCATCAAGGCGGTGTAGTTGTTGCCGGAGGTGCCCGGGTCCGGGTACTCCCAGTCGATGTCGGCGCCGTCCAGGCCGTACTGGTTGATGACACCCATCACGGCGTTGACGAACGTGGTGCGGGAACCGGAGTTGCCCGCGAGCGCTTCGAACGCGGAGTCGTTGCCGTCGTTCCAGCCACCGATCGACAGGGAGACCTTGACTCCGTTGGAGTGCGCGGCGCTGACCAGCGACGAGAGTTTCCCGCCGTCCGGAACGCCTTGCAGGCTGCCGTTGGAGTTCGGCAGCACGAACGCGTAGTTGATGTGGGTGAGCTTGCTGTACTGGACGGCGTTGACGCTGCCGGACCACGACGGCATGTAGCCGACGCTCTTGAAGCCGGCCGGGAGAGCGGCGGCCGCGGCTGGTGCCGCTGCTTGCTGGGGAGCCGTGGTGGAGGCGTCGGCTGGGGCGAAGGTCGCCGTCAGGCCGGCCAGGCTGGCCGCTGCGACGGCAGCGACGGCCCAGCGGGATTTGAGGATCGCGAAACTTCTCATGGGGGCGGTGGTCCTTTCGGGGGGCGGTAAACGAAAGGTGAGATACAAAAGGATCTGATTGAAATCAGGAGGGGGCTAGTCAACCTCGGATCTCTTCGCGTCGTCAAGGCATCAGCGCGGGTGAGAATGCGCTTTCCGCAGGGTGAGACCCGATGACTCCTGGTTCCGTCAGGTGGACTCAACTCGGCCCGCTGGGTTCAGATGTCTGGGGCCTCGGAGGCTGACGTGCGGGTGATCGCGATCGAGGCGGCGACGACGCAGGCCATCCCGGCGAGCTGGATCACCGCGAGGCGCTGGCTCAGGATCAGGAATCCGGCGGTGGCGCCGACGGCCGGTTCGAGGCTCATCAGGATGCCGAACACGGCCGGCTTCATCCTGCGGAGCGCGAGCGTCTCGAGCGAGTAGGGGAGGACCGACGAGAGCACGGCGATCGCGAGTCCGGTCAGGACGACATGCGGATGGAAGATCTCGCGGCCGGCGGTGGCGATGCCGATCGGCGCGGTGACGATCGTGCTGACCACGATCGCGAGGGCCAGTCCGTCGAGTTGCGCGAACCGTCGTCCGGTCTCGGCGCTCAGCAGGATGTAGCCGGCCCAGAACACCCCCGCCAGTCCGGCGAACCCGACGCCGAGCCAGTCGACGGCGTGGAGTTCGTTGCCGTTGACAAGCACGACGCCCAGCGCGGCACCGGCGACCGCGATCAGGTCCCGGCGCTTCCTGCTCATCGCCGCGGCCAGCCCGAGCGGCCCGATGAATTCGATCGTCACGGCGACGCCGAGCGGGAGCCGTTCGAGGGATAGGTAGAAGCTCAGGTTCATCAACCCGAGCACGATGCCGAAGGCAACTACCGCCAGGAAGTCGCGGCGCGTGCGGTTCCGCAGTCGCGGGCGCGCGATCAGCAGCAGGATCGGCACCGCGAGCGCCAGCCGGAGTGAAACGGTGCCGACCGCACCCATCCGCTCGATCAACCGAGCCGCCAACGCCCCACCGAACTGGACAGACACCACCCCGCCCAGCACCATCACCGTCGGCGGAACCCGCAAAGAACGCACAACCCAGATCACACCACGCCAGTACGCCGTACGCCGCGCCGCCCACCTTCTGGGATCTGGGTCGGGTCGAGCGCGGGTGGCCGGTCGTCGGTCGAGCCGGGTCGCCGGGTGTCGTCGTACCGGCTGGTGCCGTCAGCTCGCCGGGAGGTGGCGGGTGATGATCTCGAGGAGGGCTGCGTGGGTCTCGGTGTCGGCGGCGGCGATGACGCCGTTGCCGGAGTGCAGGGGGTTTCCGCGGAGATCGGTGACGATGCAGCCGGCCGCTTGGCAGAGGGCCAGGCCGGCCGTGAAGTGCACGCTGTCGCGAAGGTTCCCATCGGTCACGTACGCCGTACGCCGACCCGCGGCGACCCAGGCGACCGCCAGCGTCGTCGACAGCACCCGCTGTGCGAAGGTCTTCCGGAAGACCTCGTCGGTCAACAGCCGCGACCCGAGAAACCCACCGTCGCTGATCGGATCCAAGTTGACGTCCACCAGCCTCGACTCGGCCGACGGATGCAGCGGAAGATCCGCACCGTGATGTTGCGTGGGGAGGTCGGCACCGTGATGTTGCGCGGGGGCGTCTGCGCCGTGATGCCGGACCCAGGCGGCCTGTCCGTCGGTCCAGAAGATCTCGCCGGACGACGGATCCGCGACTGCGGCGACGGCCGTCTCGCCGTCGACCTGAAGCGCCACGTTCACCGAGAAGAGCGGCGTACGAGCTGCGAAGTTGAGCGTTCCGCACAAGGGATCCACCAACCACCGCCGCGTCGATTCACCGCGAGCCCCGTACTCCTCACCAACAAACGCATCCCCCGGCCGCGCCCCCTCGATCACCCCAAGAATCGCCCGCTCCGCCGCCAGATCCGCATCCGTCGCAAAATCCGTCCCCACCTTCCCGTGCCGCACCACGGCAGTCCCATACATCTCCCGCACGACCGCAGCCCCAGCCTCCACCGCCGCAACCGCCAGCCCGACATCATCCAGTCGCTCACCCATACCCCCAATCCAACACTCGCCCGGGTCCACGCCATCCTCGGCCAAAGAGGCGGCATCGCCCCTCTTGTCAGGGTTCGCCCCCTGCTATGGGAGGGGGCGAACCCCCAACAGGAGAGGTGAGCGCGCGGAGAGGGAGGGGACCCACCGGAGTGAAGTGGCGTACCGACGGACATGAGGTGGTCGGTGCTGGGAGGTCTGGTTCACGCTCAGCTCCGCCGAGGTGGGGGTGTTGCCGGCGGACGTGTCCTGTCGGTCGGTACGGCGACTCGATCTCGCCATGCGCGGATCGTTCCAGGTCCCGGTCGGATCGGACCCCCGGCGATGGGACGTCCTTGCAGCACGGCATTCGTCAAAGAGGCGGCATCGCCGCTCGTGTCGGGGTTCGCCCCCTGCTATGGGAGCGAGGTGAGCATCACGAGGAGAGGTGAGCACACGGATCGGGCCGGGCGTGGGCGTGCGGGCTGCGGCGTGCTGACTTGCGGGTGTGCGGGGGTTAGGCGCGCAGGGTGTTGAGGCCTTGCCAGAGGAAGGTCATGAGGGTGGTGGCGGTGGTGGTGGGGGAGGGGGGTGAAGGGTGTTTGGTGCGCCAGATGGCTAGGCGTTCGGTGGCGCCGGAGATGGACTGGGCGACGATCTGGATCTCGTCGTCGGTGAAGGTGTGTTCGGTGGGGAGGTTGAAGCGGACCATCGTGGCGATGAGTTCGACGAAGTCGGCGCGGACCTCGTCGGCGGCCTGGGCGGCGGGGCCGGCGGCGAGCATGCCTTCGTCCACCAGGACCGACCAGGCGCGCGGGTGGTCGTCGAGGAAGCTGAACCACTCGACGAACCCGGCGAACATCGCCTGCTCGGCATCGGGGGCCGCGAGCACCGCTTCCGACACGGCGTCCAGGAGCTGGGCGCGGAGGCGCGACAGGCAGGCGAGAAAGAGGCCGTCCTTCGACCCGTAGTACTGGTAGATCAGCGGTTTGGAGACGCCGACCTCGGCGGCGATCTCGTCCATCGACGTGCCCTGGTAGCCGCGTTCGCCGAAAATCCGCTCGGCCGCGTCCAAGATCTCCCGCTCCCGCGCCGCACGATCCCGCCGCCGCTTCACCGGTACTACGGGCGCAGGCGGAGCCGGTACTGCGCGCGCCGGCTCCCCTCCGGACGAGGGCTGCCCGGCGATGTCCGGTCCTGCATCGCCAGTGGTCGAGGTCACTTGCGAAGTCTAACTGACTCCGGGTAACTTACTGCGAGTAAGTTCGCTCGCTCCCAGGCCTCGGAGGCACCCCATGCATCACCGGATCGTCGTAGTGGGCACCGGGTTCGCCGGGATCGGCATGGCGGTGCGGCTGAAGCAGGCCGGGTACGACGACTTCGTCGTACTGGAGCGGGCCAAGGATGTCGGCGGCACCTGGCGCGACAACACGTACCCGGGCTGCCGTTGTGACGTCCCGAGTCACCTCTATTCGTTCTCCTTCGCGCCGAATCCGGACTGGTCCTCGACCTTCTCGCCGCAACCCGAGATCGAGGCGTACCTGCAGAAGGTCACCGACGGGTTCGCGGTCCGCCCGCACATCCGCTTCGACCACGCGGTCCAGGACGCGCATTGGGAAGACGGCCACTGGCGGATCCATACCAACCAGGGCGACCTGACCGCCGACCTCCTGCTGTCCGGAATGGGCCCGCTCGCCGAGCCGTCGTACCCGAAGCTCAAGGGCATCGAGAACTTCGAGGGCGAGGTCTTCCACTCGGCCCAGTGGAATCATGATCTCGACCTGGGTGGGCGCAAGGTCGCCGTGATCGGCACCGGTGCGTCGGCGATCCAGTTCGTGCCGGCGATCCAGCCCGAGGTCGAGGAACTGCACCTGTTCCAGCGCACCCCGCCGTGGGTGATGCCGCGGCCGGACCGCAAGATCACCAGCGTCGAGAAGCGCATCTACAAGGCGTTTCCGCTGGTACAGAAGGCCGTTCGGGCCGGCATCTACTGGTCCCGCGAGTCGCTCGTCCTCGGCTTCGCCAAGCTGCCCGCGATGATGAAACAAGGCCAGAAGATCGCCGAACGGCACCTGGCCCAGCAGATCCGCGACCCCGAGCTGCGTGCCAAGCTCACCCCTGACTTCACCCTCGGCTGCAAGCGCGTGCTGATCTCCGACGACTACTACCCGGCCCTCGCGCAGCCGAACGTCGACGTGGTCACCGAGGCGATCCACGAGGTCACGCCGACCGGGATCGTCACCGAGGACGGCGTGAAGCACGAGGTCGACACGATCATCTACGGCACCGGATTCCGGGTCACCGATCTGCCGGTGATGGACATGCTGCACGGCCGCGACGGGCTGACCCTGCGCGAAGCCTGGCAGGACGGCATGGAGGCCCACCTCGGTACTGCGGTCAGCGGCTTCCCCAACTTCTTCCTGCTGATCGGGCCCAATACCGGGCTCGGGCACAGCTCGATGGTGTTCATGATCGAGTCGCAGATCGCCTACATCCTGGACGTGATCCGGACGATGGACGCCGAAGGGATCAAGGAGGTCGAGGTCCGCCCGGAGGTGCAGCGCGCGTTCGTCGACGGCGTCCGCTCCTCGATGCGGAACACGATCTGGACCCGCGGCGGCTGCACCAGCTGGTACCTCGACTCCGAGGGCCGCAACACCACCCTCTGGCCGTCCTTCACCTTCCGGTTCCGGCAGCTGACCCGGCACTTCGACCAGAGCGAGTACCGGACTCTACCTATGTGACATCATGCGTGTTACATTCGATCGGTCACATACCTGATCGAAGGGTGCGCCGATGATCGCGCTGCACGGCATCGGCGGCCGGGGCGATCTCCCGGTCCCGTTGTGGCTGGCCGTCTACTCGGCCGGCGCAGCTGTCGCGGTCTCCTTCTTCGCGCTCGCCGCGTTCTGGTCCCGCCCGCGCTTCGAGCGATCAGCCGGTACGACGCTCGCCCGGCTGACCGTCGTCGCCGACAGCCGGCCGGTCAGGTGGTTGCTCAAGGCAATCGGTCTGGCGGCGTTCGTCCTGCTCCTCGGATCCGCCTGGTTCGGCAGCAGCGAGCCGTCGCGGAACCCGGCCCCGACCTGGCTCTACGTCTGGATCTGGGTCGGCATCATCCCGCTCTCGCTGCTGCTCGGCCCGATCTGGCGACTCGCGAACCCGTTCCGCACGATCGCAGCCGCGGTCCCGCGTACGGCGTACCGGCAGCTCCCACGAGGCATCGCCTACTGGCCGGCTGTTGGCGGACTCGCTGTCTTCCTCTGGCTCGAGCTGGTCTATCCCGACGGCTCGGAGCCGTTGACCGTCGCGCTGGCTGTGACGGTCTACTCAGTGGTGAATGTTGCCGCAGGCATCGTTTTCGGTCCGCGCTGGTTCGCGATCGGCGACAGCTTCGAGGTGTATGCCGAACTGCTCGCCAAGCTGAGCCCCTTCGGCCGCAACGATCAACACCAGCTCGTACTGCGTAACCCACTCGCCGGGCTAGCGACGATCCCGCAGGAGAAGGGCGTCGTCGCACTCCTCTGCCTGCTCCTCGGCTCCACCGCCTTCGACGGCATCAGCAGGTGGTCCGCCTGGACGAACCAAACCGGTCAACTCACCCATGCAGGCCACCTCATCGTCTCCACACTCGGCCTCATGACCTCGGTCGCCTTGGTCTCCGCACTCTTCCTTCTCGCGGCACGCTCAACCGGTACGACGAACGTCCGGCCGGGCGCCGTCGGCACTGCGGGACTACCGGGTGCGTTCGTGCACTCGCTGGTCCCGATCGCGATCGGGTACGCCGTGGCGCACTACTTCTCCTTCGCCTTGTTCCAAGGTCAGGAAGGCTTCCTGCTCGCCTCGGATCCGTTCGGGCGCGGCTGGAATCTGCTCGGGGTTGACGGCAAGGGAATCGACTATGCGTTTCTCGGAACCGGTCTGATCGCCTCCGTGCAGATCGGCGCGATCGTGCTCGGCCACGTACTCGGGGTGGTGGCCGCCCACGATCGCGCCGCTCATCTTTTCCGGCGCCGTCAGTTGCGGCGAGCGCAGTACCCGTTGCTGGCGGCAATGGTCGCCTTCACGGCCGGTGGAATCGCCTTGGTGACGGCGTCATGATCACGTTGCACCTGGGCGGCATCCCGGAGATGGCGATGTTTCTCGGCCCGATCCTGCTGATCATCGCGTTCATCCGGATCGCCCGCCGCCACGACGCTACGGCGGTGGACGACGAGGACGACTGGGACGCCGACCTCGGCGATCTTCCTTCAACTAGGGAGCCCAAGAGCGTTGAGCAACATCGGCAGTGAGTCGTGAAGTTCGCGCTGCCAGTACGCCCAGCCGTGGGTTCCTGGACCGTAGAAGTCGGTCGTCAAGCGGCGTGCGCCGACCTGGTGCAGGGCGTTGGCCAGCGCGTGGTTCTGGCGGTTGAAGTCTGCCTCCAGGGCATCGGTCTTGCCTGGCGGGTCGAACGGTCCGGCGGTGCCGTCGCCGCAGGACAGGTAGACAGGCAGGGTCCTGAGTCGCTTGGCCAGGTAGTACGGGTCGTGCGCTGCCCAGATGCTGCGTTGCGCGACCGGGTCGCCCCAGACGCGTAGCGGGTCGTTGCCCTGGCCGGCGAAGAAGCCCATGATTCGGCGCACCGACTCGTCGTTCAGCAGGGGATGAGCTGAGCCGGAGTACGAGGCGACCGCTCGGAACATGCCGGGGTGGCGAGCGGCGTACAGGAGTGAGCCCTGGCCGCCCATGGAGAGGCCTGCGACGACGCGGTTCGAGCCGGCTCCCCAACCGCGCTCGAGGAGTTGCCGTAGTTCGACGGTGTGGAAGGTCTCCCAAGCTGGGTCGCCGCCGGCGCCGTAGTTCCACCAGTCGCTGTACCAGCCGTTCCAGCCGGCCTCCGGCATCACCACCAGCACCTTGCGGAGACTGTCGATCGTCGCGATGTCGGTCCCGGACCAGGACGTGTAGTCGCCACAACACCCATGCAGCAACCAGAAAGTCGGCCAGTGCTGTCGGCGGTCGGTGGGATTCCAGCCATCAGGTGTCAGTAGTCGCACTTTGACTGTCCGGCCCCCGAGCGCCTCGGATCGCACCGAGAGGTCCACCAGCCGATCGGCCACCTGCGTGACGCCGACAACCTCGGCGCCCACGGTCTGAAGCCGTGCCGGTCCAGCCTGCACCGGCGCTGCGGGGGAGGCCAGTCCGGCTTCGGCCGCGGTGGCGGGAGCGAGTGGCCACAACGTGAGGAGGGCTAGCAGGGAGGTGATGACCGAGGATCGTTTGAGTGAGTTGGGCACCGTGAACACCTCTCGGGGCGGGCGACAAGGGTTGGCTCCGAGTATTCCAGGACGCTCAGCGTGCGGCACGCCACGCTGAGTTCCATGGGATTGTCTATATAGAGCGCCTATACTTGCGGTGTGGCTGATCACGGCTTCCTGTTGGGCGAGACCCTGTTCGGGCTGGCCGCTGTGGCGATCCGGCGGCGCGACCGAGGGCTCGGGCTGACGGCCGCCTCCACGCTGGTGACGCTCGAGCGCACCGGTCCGCGGCGGCTGACGGATCTGGCGGTCAGCGAGGAAGTCACCCAGCCGTCGATGACGGTGCTGGTCACTCAGCTGGAAGGACTCGGCCTGGCCGAGCGCCGCCGCGACCCCGCCGACGCGCGGGTCGTGCTGGTCGCCATCACCGAGGCCGGCCGCGAACGCCTGCGCGAGTTGCGCAGGGTCGGCGCCGAGGCGCTGGCGGAATTGATCGGCAAGCTCGACGAGCCGGAGGCTCGAGCACTCGACGCGGCGCTGCCGGCCTTGCTCCGGCTCAACGAACTCGCGGCGGAAATTCAGGACAGCCAGAGCGGCTGACCATTAATGAGGTGATCGTATGGACAGCGACCCCGCTGTGGAGCGGACCCCGAGTCCGGTCGAGCCTGTCAGTCAGGCGCCGGTCTACGTGGTCGGAGTCGACGGTTCGTCGACCAGTTGGGACGCCTTCGCCTGGGCCGCCGGCGCGGCCGGGCGCTCTTTCGGCAAGCTCGTCGTGGTTTACGTGATGCCGTTCGTCAGCCCGGTGGTCGCGTACGGCGTACCGTACGACTACGCCGGTGCCGAGACCATCCGGGAAGATGCGGCCGCGGAGATCAAGCGTGAGGCGGAGCGCCGCGCACTGGAGATCGGCGTCACGATGAGTTTCGTCAGCACCTACGGTGATGCGCGGAAGACGCTGCCCGAGGTCGCGCGAGCTGTGCATGCGACCGTGATCGTCGTTGGCAAATCGACCAAGCTCTGGCACTACTTCACCGGCTCACTCGGCCATCGCCTCACCTGCCGCAAAGACGCACCAGTCGTAGTAGTCGTCCCCTAGCCGGTGGAAGGTAGTGCGTCGGGGCCGAGGCCGAGTTCTTCGTAGGCGACGGCCTCGATCTCGCGGCCCATCGCCTCGCGGAAGGAGGCGACGAGGGCCTGGCCGGCCAGCGGGATGATGTTCTCCAGCGTGCGCTGGATCTCCGGCCAGCCGTCGGCCGGCAGCCCGGCGTCGGCGAACTGACGCCAGACCGTACTGCGGAACAGCTCGACATAGACCTTCGCGACCGCGTCCGCGTGCTCGAACAGCTTGGGCAGCATCTCGAAGATCGCTTCCAGCGGTACACCGAGCTTGATCACCTCCAGGCCGGTCCGGAGCAGGTCCGGGTTCGGGATCCGAAGCAGGCCGTCGTCCTGGCGCTCGGCGATTCCGAGTTCGATCAGCCGGGCGATGGTGTCCGGGTCGTGCGGGATGCCGGCCCGGTCGGCGAGCTGCTGCTCGGTGATCACCTCGGGCTCGGTCGGCGTCCACGGGCTGACCAGGGTCTCGAAGACACCGAGCGCGAGCGCGCCATCGGGGAGTTCGCTCATCATCCGCTCGACCGCGGCCAGGGTGTAGCCCTTGTCGAGCAGTTCGCGGACCAGCGTGAGCCTCGCCACGTGGTCGGCGCCGTAGTACCCGGTCCGGCCGGCCAGCCGGGGCGGCGGGATCAGCCCGCGGCCGGCGTACGCGCGGACGTTCCGCACCGTCATGCCCACCTTCGCGGCGAGCTGATCGACCGTGAACTCTTCGGTGGCCGGATCGGCCGGCGTCTGTGCTCCCACCCTTGACAGTCTTCCAGACTCCACGTTACATAGCTTATGTAACATCACGCGTGGCGCATGTTCGATGTCTCGCTCGACCCAGCCGATGTCTTCGCTCGAACCCAGGGAGTCCCGCATGACCGTCCCGCTGGCGGCCTCGACCGGAACCGCGACGTTCGGCCAGATCGCGATCGTCACCGGCCTGGTCGCGCTGATGTACCTCGCACTCGCCGTCCTGCTGTGGCGCGAACGCACCGGCCGGGTGACGCTGGTAGGGCGTCTCGCAGACACCATCGGGAGACTGCACGGAGTCCCCCGATGGGCCGCGCTGACGCCGTACCTGCACGTCGTCTCGCTGCTCGCCTGC
Organism: Kribbella sp. NPDC006257; assembly: GCF_040613535.1. Classification (NCBI taxonomy): domain Bacteria; kingdom Bacillati; phylum Actinomycetota; class Actinomycetes; order Propionibacteriales; family Kribbellaceae; genus Kribbella; species Kribbella sp. NPDC006257. The sequence continues at coordinate 190,372 of NZ_JBEXSJ010000012.1, read as the reverse complement.
GCCTTCGGCGTCTGGTGGGACATCGCCATCCACATCGACAAGGGCCGCGACGCCGGTCCGTTCGGTACGGCGGCGCACTACCCGATCTTCTTCGGCATCCTCGGCGTGATCGTCACCGGGGTGCTGCCGATCGCGCTCGCCCGCAAGCCGCTGCCGGCCCGGACCATCAAACTGACCAAGGGCTGGCGGATTCCGTGTAGCGCTGCGCTGGTCACGGTCTGCGGAACCTTTGCTCTGGTCGGCTTCCCGCTGGACGACATGTGGCACCGGTTGTTCGGCGAGGACGTCACGCTCTGGGGGCCGACCCACCTCTTGATGATCGGCGGCGTGGTCTTCTCGATCTTCGCCCGGCTGCTCGCGTCCGCGGAGGTCGAGCAGTTGGTCGGTCTCAACATTCGCCGGCGGTTCCAGGAGATCGCGGCGGTCGGTGCTTTGCTGATCGCCTGGGATCTGTTCAGCACCGAGTTCAACTACGGCGTACCGCAGTTCCCGCTGATCCTGCAGCCGATCCTGATCGTCTTCGGCTCGGCCATGGCGTTCACCCTTCTGCGAGCTCGGCGCGGGCCCGGTACGACCTTCGCCGCGCTCGCTGTCTATCTGGTCGTGCGGGGCGGCATCGCGTGGGCGGTGGCCGAGCCGCTCGGTCAGATCGTCGGGCATTTCCCGTTGCTGATCGTCGAGGCGTTGCTGGTCGAGGGTGTTGCCTTTGCCCTCGGCAACAAAAATCGCTTCCGGCTCGGTGCTGTGGCCGGCGCGTTGATCGGCACGGTCGGCGTACTGGCCGAGTTCTGGTGGAGCAGCGTCTGGATGCCGATCCAGTGGCCGGCCTCGATGATCCCGCCGGCGCTCGGCTTCGGCGTCGCCACCGGGATCGGCGCCGGTCTCCTGGGAGCCTGGCTCGCCACCCGGTACGCCGAGGTGGCCGGCGAGGTTCGCCCGGTTCCTTCGGTACGGCGTACGCATCAACTCGGTGCGGTCGGGCTGGTCGTGGTCGTCGCGGCCCTGTTCTTCTGCGTACCGCGGTCGGCCGACCCAGGGGTGAGTGCGACGGTTTCGCTCGACCGGGTGGCGACCGGGGCCGAACCCAGGGCGTACGTGACGGTGCGGTTGGATCCGGCCGATGCGGCGGACGGGGCGCGCTGGTTCCAGGCGCTGGCCTGGCAGGGTGGTGGGTCGATGACGCGCCCGATGGTGAAGGTTGCTGATGGCACCTATCGGTCGACGGAACCGCTGCCGATGTACGGCAAGTGGAAGTCGATGGTGCGGCTGCATCGAGGACCGCGCGACATGGTGGCGATGTGGGTCTACGCGCCGGAGGATCTGAAGATCGAGAAGCCTGCCGTGCAGGTGTCGAACGGGCAGCGGGTCGAGTTCATCGGCGAGCAGCAGGTGCTGCGGCGCGAGGAGCGGACCGACGTACCGCGGTGGATGTGGAACGGTGGGTACGCGCTGCTCGCGGTGGTCGGGGCGATGGAGATTCTCGGGATCGCTTGGCTGGTTGGGCGTGGAGCGCGCGGTGGACGGCTGCGGGCGGCGCATCTGGAGGCTCGTAAGGTGGTTGTGCGATGACTCTTCAAGCTGAGAGGACCGGGGTGATCACGCCTGACGGGGTGCGGTTGCATGTGGAGACGACTGGTTCGGATTCTGCGCCCGTGACTGTGTTGTTGGTGCATGGGTGGACGTGTTCGACGCGGAGCTGGCATCACCAGTTGAGTGGGCTGCCGCAGGTGTTGGGGTCGTCGGGCGTGCGGGTGGTCGCTTATGACCATCGCGGGCATGGTCGGTCCGAGGCGGCACCGGTGGGGACGACGCGGATCTCGCAGTTGGCGGACGACCTCGCGTTCGTGCTGGACACGGTCGTCGGCGACGGGCCGGTGGTCTATGCCGGCCACTCGATGGGCGGCATGACGCTGATGGCGCTCGCCGACCAACGCCCCGAGTTGTTCGGCTCCCGCATCAAGGCCGCCGCGTTGGTGAGCACCTCCTCCGGCCAGATCTCGTCCCGAGCCTTCGGCCTACCCGCTCGCTTCGACGGCGCCGCTGCAGTCGTTGCGCCGCGAGCGATGAACCTGGCAGGCGAGCGGATGGAGAGGCGCGCCATCCGGCGTACGGGCTCGCGGGTCGCGGGCGACGCGGAGACACGGCAGCGCGCAGTACTGGCTGCGTTGCGGGAGCTGGGGCCGGCGTTGCGGCGGCCTGCTGTGCGGCGGATGGTGTTCGGGAAGAAGGTGGATCCGGCTGAGGTGGACATTCTGATGGCGGATCTGGCGGTGACGCCGGGGCGTTCGCTCAGTGGGTTCTTCGAGGCGATCACCCAGCACGACCTCGGCCATGCGCTGAACGTGCTCGACGGGATCCCGGTCGAGATCATGCACGGCACCCGCGACCGCCTCCTGCCACCGCGCCACGCGAACCGGATGGCGCAGCTGCTCCCGAGCGCCCGCCTCTGGATGTACCCCGGCGCCGACCACATGCTCATGCAAGAACGCCCCCGCGACGTAACCCACCGCCTGGCCTCCCTCGCCCGCAAAGCATCTGCCTAGAAGACTTGTGGTGCGCGCCACGCCTGGTTCCGAGGGGAGCACCTAGGGTGGCTGGGTGCGGAATCTTCTGTCGGATCTGGTGGTTGTCGATCTCACTCGGGCGTTGGCGGGGCCGCAGGCGGCGATGATGTTGGGGGATCTCGGGGCGCGGGTGATCAAGGTCGAGACGCCGGCCGGGGGTGACGACAGCCGGGGGTGGGGGCCGCCGTTCGTGGGGGAGGAGTCGACGTACTTTCTGTCGGCCAACCGGAACAAGGAGTCGGTGACGGCTGATCTGAAGTCGGCCGAGGGGAAAGAGTTTCTGACGAAGCTGGTGCGGCGGGCCGATGTGCTGGTGGAGAATTTCCGGCCGGGGGTGCTGGATCGGCTCGGGTTCTCGAACGAGCGGTTGCACGAGTTGAATCCGGCGTTGGTGATCTTGTCGATCACCGGGTTCGGGCATGACGGGCCGGAGGGTGGGCGAGCCGGGTACGACCAGATCGCGCAGGGTGAGGGCGGTCTGATGAGCGTGACCGGAGAGGTGGAGCCGACGAAGGTCGGGGTGCCGATCGCAGATCTGCTGGCTGGGATGTACGGCGCTTACGGGGCATTGGCGGCGTTGCACGAGCGTTCGGTGACGGGCAAAGGGCGTGTGGTGCGGACGAGTCTGCTGGCGGCCGTTGTGGGGGTGCACGCGTTCCACGGGACGAAGTGGACGGTCGCGGGCGAATTGCCGGAGCGGGTGGGGAATCACCATGCACAGATCGCGCCGTACGGGATGTATCGCACCAGGGACGACATCGTGCAGGTGGCGGTCGGTAGCGAGGGGCAATGGCGGACGTTCGCGCCGGTCGTCGGGCTCGACGCGACCGATCCGCGGTTCACGACCAATTCGCAGCGGGTGGCGCATCGCGATGAGTTGACGGCGGCGATCGAGGCCGCGTTCGCCGCCGAGTCGGCTGATGTGTGGCTGCAGCGGCTTGCGGCGGTCGGGATTCCGGCGGGGAAGGTGCGCGACTTCCAGCAGGTGTACGAGTGGGAACAGACGCGCTCACAAGGTCTGCTGATCGACGTCGACCATCCCGCTCTCGGCCCCATCCAGCTCCCCGGCCCACCGCTGCGCTTCGACGACAACCCGTACGCCGGCGCCCGCGAAACCAACCTCCCCCCACCGCGCCTGGGCGAACACAACGCCACCGTCCGAGCCTGGCTGGAAGAGGACGTCTGACCTTTTCGACCCTGGTTGAACAGGTGTCGGCGTGCGCTCAGGCGACTTAGGGTCGGCGGGGCAGGCGGTTGGCTGGTCTCGATCCGGGGGCGGGCCGGTGTCAGGGGTTGACGGGTCGCGGAGCACAGGTCTAGCGTCCGGGAAATCGATTACTCGCCCGATCGCGGAGGTGTCATGGCCGAGGTCGCCGCCCTGGTCCGGATGTCGCGGATCGGCAAGCGGTACGGCGGCGTGCACGCCTGCCGGGAGATCGACTTCGGCCTGGGCGCGGGGGAGGTGCACGCGCTGCTCGGCGAGAACGGCGCCGGCAAGTCCACGCTGATGAAGATCCTGTCCGGCGACGTCACCGACTACGACGGCCGGATCGAGATCAACGGCAACCCGGTCACCTTCTCCGGCCCGACCGACGCGCAGGCCGCCGGGATCGCGATGATCCACCAGGAACTCGACCTGGTCCCGGGCCTGTCCGTCGCCGACAACATCTTCCTCGGCCGCGAACTCCGCACCCGCTGGCGCACCGTCGACCGCCGCCGGATGGAACGCGAGGCGCGCGTCCTGCTCGAACGCAGCGGCGTGAACCTCGACCCCCGCCGCCCGGTCGGCGAACTCCGGGTCGGCGAGCAGCAGCTGGTCACCATCGCGAAGGCGATCTCGCTCGACGCCCGGGTACTGATCATGGACGAGCCGACCTCCGCTCTCACCAGTACCGAGGTCGAGCGCCTCTTCGAAGTGATCCGCGAACTCCGCCTCGGCGGCGTCGGCATCGTCTACATCTCGCACCGGATGGAGGAGATCGCCCAGGTCGCCGACCGCGCGACCGTCCTGCGGAACGGCGAGTTCGTCACCAGCTTCGACCCCCGCAAGCTCTCGACCGCCGAGGTCGTCGAGGCGATGGTCGGCCGCCCGGTGCAGACGATGTTCAGCACCCCCGACACCGCCACCGGTGACGAACTCCTCCGGGTCGAGAACCTGGCGATCAAGCCACGCCGCCCCCGACCCGGCCGCCGTGACCCGGCCGGCATTTCGCTGACCGTCCGGGCCGGCGAGATCGTCGGCCTCGGCGGTCTGCTCGGCGCGGGTCGCACCGAACTCCTGGAGACCCTGTACGGCGTGGCGCCCGGCGGCCTGGTCGAAGGCCGGATCGTCCTGCAGGGCAAGGAGATCCGGCCGCGAAGCCCACGGCAGGCGCTGCGGCAGGGGATCGGGTTCGTGCCGGAGGATCGGCGGGTATCAGGGCTCGTGCTCTTCCACTCGATCCTGGCCAACACCGTCGTGTCCAGCCTCCCGGCGTACGGGCGGTTGGGGGTGATCGCGCGGCGGATGGAGCGGGCCGCGTCGATCAAGATGGCCGACCGGTTGCGGCTGAAGTTCGGGCGGCTGCAGGACCAGGTCGGCACGCTGTCCGGTGGGAACCAGCAAAAGGTCGTGTTCGGGCGGATGCTGCTCACGTCGCCGAAGTTGTTGTTGCTCGACGAGCCGACGCGGGGTGTCGACGTCGGTGCGAAGGCGGAGATCTACCGGCTGCTCGGCGAGCTGGCCGGCCAGGGCATCGGCGTACTGCTCGCGTCGTCGGAGCTGCCGGAGCTGGTCGGCGTCTGCGACCGGGTCGTCGTACTGCGCGACGGGCGCGACGTGGCGACGTTCAGTACGGCGAACTCGAGTGAGGGCGAGTTGCTCGCTGCCGCGATGGGAGACCGTGCCGTGTTCGAAGAGGTCGGAGGACCGCAGTGACCGACGTACAAGACCGAACAGCACCCACTGCTGTGGAGCAGGCTTCCGGGGGAGTGGTCGCGACACTGTTCAGGTTCCAGAGTGTGTTCGGGCTGCTCGCCGTGTTCGTTGCCGCGATCATCTTCTCGCCGCGACGCAACGGGGAGATCCTGTTCGTCAGCGCGGACAATCTGGCGAACGTGGTCCGGGCGGTGTCCGAGATCGGCATCATCGCGGTCGGGATGACGTTCGTGATCCTGATCGGCGGGATCGACCTGTCGGTCGGTGCGGTGCTCGGGCTGGCCGCGGTCGGGTCGGCGGTGCTGATGGTCGAGAGCGACTGGGGATTCCTGCCGTCGGTCGTCCTGGTGCTGCTGATCGGGCTCGTTTTCGGTGCCCTGCAGGGGATCGCGACGGCGATGATCGGCATCCAGTCGTTCATCGTGACGCTGGCCGGGTTGCAGATCGCCCGTGGGCTGGCCCGGATCTGGTCCGACGGCCAGGGCGTGGCGATTGCCTATGGCAACGGCCCGCACGAGGCGCCGGACTCCTTCGCTCTGCTTGGTGAGCGGACCTTCGGCGGGCTGGTGCCGATCCCGGTACTGATCTTCGCGGTGGTCGCTGTCGCGGCCGTGGTGTTCCTGCGGGTCAGTGCGTTCTCGCGGCATCTGTACGCCGTGGGTGGCAACGAGAAGGCGGCCCGGCTGTCCGGCGTACCGGTGGTTCGGGTGAAGGTCGCGGTGTTCGCGATCTGTGGGCTGCTTGCCGCGCTGGCCGGGATCGTTCATGCCGTCCAGCTCAACCAGGGCAGCCCGAACGACGGGCAGGGGTACGAGCTGGACGCGATCGCCGCGGTGGTGATCGGTGGCACCAGCCTGGCCGGCGGGCGTGGCTCGGTCGCCGGGACCGTCGCGGGCGCGCTGCTGCTCGGCGTACTGAACAACATCCTTGCCCTGAACAACATCGACTCCAACATCCAGCTGTTGATCAAGGGACTCGTGATCGTCGCGGCGGCCGCGCTGCAACGACTCCGCCCCGCTTCCTGAGAAAGGCCTGTCATGCGAAACCTCAAACTGCCCCTCGCCGCCGCGGCCGTTGCCGCTCTGCTGATCTCCGGCTGTGGGACGACCAGCGAACGGACCTCCGACAACCCGCAGGCTGCCAACTCCAAGCCCTGCAAAGGGGCCGACGGCAAGTATGTGATCGGGATGAGCCAGGCGAACGTGGCCGAGCCGTACCGGCAGCGGATGGACGACGACATCAAGGCGGCGGCGAAGGGGGTGCCGCAGTTCGAGGTGAAGTTCGCCGACGCGGCGCAGGACAACGCCAAGCAGGTCGCCGATGTGGAGAACTACATCACCCAGCAGGTCGACCTGCTGATCATCAGCCCGAACGAGGCCAAGCCGCTGACCGCGGTGGTGAAGAAGGCGTACGACAAGGGCATCCCGGTGCTGGTGCTGGACCGCAAGGTCGAGGGTGACGCGTACACGGGCTTCATCGGCGGCGACAACGTCGAGATCGGGACCGAGGCCGGCAAGTACATCGCCGAGAAGCTGCTGCCGAACGGCGGCAACGTGGTCGAGCTCAAGGGCCTCGCCGGTGCCACCCCGCAGGCCGAACGGCACGAAGGCTTCCTGGCCGGGATCAAGGGCAACCCGAAGGTGAAGGTGATCGCCTCCGCGAGTGGCGACTGGCTCCGCGAGAAGGGCCAGGCTCAGATGGACGCACTGCTCAAGGCGAACCCGAAGATCGACGTCGTCTACTCCCACAACGACCCGATGGCCGAGGGTGCCTACCTGGCGGCGAAGGCGGTCGGCCGGGAGAAGGAGATGAAGTTCACCGGCATCGACGCGCTCCCGATCCCGTCGGGCGGCATCAAAGCCGTCGAACAGGGCCGCCTGAGCGCCACCTTCACCTACCCGACCAACGGCAAGGAAGCCATCGCCGCCGCCAAGAAGCTCCTCATCGACTGCGGCACCATCGAGAAGACCCAGACCCTCCAGACCCGCCTCATCGACAAGTCCAACGCAGCCCAGATCTACGCCGAAGAAAACCCGACTGGCTGACTAGCGGTGGGAGCTGGCGCGTTCTATCAGACGGGCGCCCAGCGTGGTGGTTGTGGGTGGGCGGGTGTTGTCGGCGATTCTTGCCAAGAGCAACCGTGCGGCGACGGTGCCGATCTCGTACGCCGGTTGGGCGACGACCGACAAGGGCGGGTCGAGGAGTTCGGCCCAGGGGGCGTCGTCGAAGGCGACCAGGCCTACGTCTCGGCCGGGGCGAGCGCCGTGTTCGTGGAGGGCTTGGAGTACGCCGACTGCCATCGCGCTGTTGGCGACGAGCAGGGCGTCGGGCGGCTCGGACTGGTTCAACAGTTCCTGGGCCGCCCGGTGGGCGCCGGCTGCCTTGTACTCGGTACGCCGTACCAGCTTCGTCGTACTACGCCGCTTCGCGGATTTCAGCGCATCCCGATAGCCCGCGAGCCGATCGTCCGCCGTACGGACCCCCAGCGGGCCAGTGATGCAGCCGATGCGTTGGTAGCCCTGGGCAATGAGGTGAGCGGTGGCCTGATGAGCGGCGAGCCTGGTGTCGACCAGCACCACGTCGCTCTCCTGCCCCGGCAGCGGCCGGTCGACCGCGACGAACGCCGTACCGCGAGCAGCGAGCTTCCCGACCGACGACGTAGTACCGGTAGGCGACAGGATCACCCCGGCAACGCGCTCCTGGATGGCGATGTCGATGTAGCGGTTCTCCTTCTCCGCGTTCTCGTCGGAGTTGCAGAGCACGACCGAGTAGCCGACCTCGTGCGCGACGTCCTCGACCCCGCGGGCGATCGCGGTGAAGAACGGGTTCTCCACGTCGGAGATGATCAGCGCGACCACCGCGGCCTCCTGCCGGCGCAGGTTCCGGGCCGGGCCGTTCGGCTGGTACCCGAGCTCTTCGGCGGCCTGCTGGACCCGCGCGACCAGCTCGCGATCGACCGTGGACTTCCCGTTCAGGGCCCGCGACACCGTGGCCGTCGAAACTCCCGCCCGGGCCGCGACATCGCTGATCCTGGCCATCGCACTCCCTTCACCTGACCGTCACCCTAGCGGGCGGGTAATGGATTACCCAGCGACTGCGTCCGGATGAAACCAGTCGGTCGAGTGGACGCAACGTACGGAACCTCCGGCGTCCGGCGCGGGCATGAGAAGATCGCGGGCGTGACTGCCTTGCCGAGCGTTTCCTACTCCATCACCGTCCGCCTCGAGGTCCCTGCCGGTGGCTCGACGGTGAGCAAACTGACGACCGCGGTCGAGCAGGCCGGCGGCCTCGTCACCGCGCTCGACGTGACCGCGTCCGGCCACGAACGGCTGCGGATCGACGTGACCTGTGCGGCTGCCGACACCGAGCACGCCGGCCGGCTGGTCGAGGCGATGCGCGCGGTCCCGGGCGTCGAGATCGGCCGGGTCTCCGACCGGACCTTCCTGATGCACCTCGGCGGCAAGATCTCGATGGAGGCCAAGCACCCGATCCGCAACCGCGACGACCTCTCGATGATCTACACCCCGGGGGTCGCCCGGGTCTGCCTGGCGATCGCGAGCAACCCCGACGACGCGCGCCGGCTGACGATCAAGCGCAACAGCGTCGCGGTGGTCACCGACGGCTCCGCGGTGCTCGGGCTGGGCAACATCGGCCCGAAGGCCGCGCTGCCGGTGATGGAAGGAAAGGCCGCGCTGTTCAAGCGGTTCGCCGGGATCGACGCTTGGCCGCTGTGCCTGGACACCCAGGACACCGAGGAGATCATCGCCGTCGTCAAGGCGATCGCGCCCGGCTTCGCGGGGATCAACCTCGAGGACATCTCCGCGCCGCGGTGCTTCGAGATCGAGGCCCGGCTGCGCGAAGAACTCGACATCCCGGTCTTCCACGACGACCAGCACGGTACGGCGATCGTCGTACTGGCTGCGCTGTTCAACGCGCTGCGGGTGGTCGGCAAGGACATCAGCGCGGTCCGCGTCGTGCTGTCGGGCGCGGGCGCGGCCGGTACGGCGATCCTCAAGCTGCTGATCATGGCCGGCGTGAAGGACACCTGTGTCGCCGACATCGGCGGTGTCATCCACACCGAGCGCGACGGGCTGTCGCCGGAGCTGCGCTGGATCGCGGAGAACACCAACGCCGCGAAGTACAGCGGGGACCTGAAGGGCGCGCTGGCCGGGGCCGACGTGTTCATCGGGGTCTCGGCGCCGAACATCCTGGACGGCGACGACATCGCCACCATGAACGAGAAATCGATCGTCTTCGCGCTGGCCAACCCCGATCCCGAGGTCGACCCGGCCGCCGCGCACGAGCACGCCGCGGTCGTCGCGACCGGGCGCAGCGACTTCCCGAACCAGATCAACAACGTGCTGGTCTTCCCGGGTGTCTTCCGCGGCCTGCTCGACGCGCAGTCGTCGAAGGTGTCGATCGAGATGGAGCTGGCCGCCGCCAAGGCGCTGGCCGGTGTCGTCACCGACGACGAGCTGAACGCGGACTACATCGTGCCGAGCGTCTTCCACCCGGAGGTGCACACGATGGTGGCGCACGCCGTACGGGATGCCGCCGGCGGTAAGGCGCCGGCCGCCGAACAGTTCCCGGACGACTCGCCTGCGCTTTGATGCTAGGTAAGTGGTTGTGGCGGGCCGGCTTCGGGCTGGCCTGCCTGATCCATCTCTACGGCCTGTATGCGCCGCGCCAGGCGGCCGACGTCCAGATCCCGTACTCCGACAAGGTCTTCCACCTGGTGCTGTTCGCGTCGGTGGCGTTCCTCGGCCTCAAGGTCGGGGTGCCGTCGCGCTGGCTGCTCGGCTTCCTGGTCGCGAATGCGGTGGTCAGCGAGCTGGTCCAGCACTTCCTGCTACCGCACCGCAGCGGCGACCCGTTCGACTCGATGGCCGACCTGGCCGGCGTCGCCCTGGGCGCCTGGCTCGGATTCCGAGCGATCCGCGGGTCAAAAAAGTTGCCGGGCACGACATGATGGGGTCATGACGGCCTCGACCCTGACCGGTTCGCTGCTGGTGGCGACACCGTTGCTCGACGAGCCGCCCTTCCGCCGCTCGGTGATCCTGCTGCTGGATCACGACGAGGACGGCGCACTCGGGGTGGTGGTGAACCGCGCCGCCGACCTGGAGGTCGAGCGGGTGCTGTCGGACTGGTCGAAGACCGTGACGGAGCCCGGGGTGCTTTTCATGGGCGGCCCGGTCGGCACCGACAGCGCGCTCGCCGTCGCCGAGGTGATCGAGTCCGCGGACCCGCCGGGCTGGCGTGAGTGCTTCGGCCGGATCGGGTTGATCGACCTCGACGTACCGCCGGCGCTGCTCGAAGGCGCGATCCAGCGGATGCGGATCTTCGCCGGGTACGCGGGCTGGAGCAGCGGTCAGCTGGAGGGCGAGATCACCGAGGGCGCCTGGTACGTCGTACCGTCCGAACCCGACGACGTCTTCAGCCTGCAACCCGAGGGCCTCTGGCGCCGCGTCCTGCACCGCCAGGGCGACCAGATGGCGTATCTGGCCACCTACCCGGACGACCCCACCCAGAACTGACGCTCCGGGCGTGATCGCGTACGTCGTACGGTCTACTCCTCGCCGTCGCCGCCCTTGCCCTCGTCGCCGGGATTCAGCGACTCCCAGATCTCTTTGCACTCCGGGCAGACCGGGAAGCGCTGCGGGTCGCGGCTCGGCACCCACACCTTGCCGCAGAGGGCGACGACCGGCGTGCCCATCACCATTGCCTCGGTCAGCTTGTCCTTCGGCACGTAGTGCGAGAACCGCTCGTGATCACCGTCGTCCAACTGCGGCTTGGTCCGCTCGTCGACAACCGTCTCCGCGCCGGGGCTCAACTGAGTACTCATACCCGCCAGTGTAAGACGCCGCCCCACCAACCCCTGAGGTTTCTCCACAGGCGATCACCCCGAAATTCCCCTGTGGACAACCGGGGCAACCCGGGGCAGATGACTGCATGTTGTAGGCATGACCACTACAAGGAGGCACGATGGCACTCATGGAACCAGAACAGGAGTTCCCACCGCTGGAGTTCGAGGACAAGCCGGAGCCGGGCTGGCGACCACCGTGGCCGCCGTCTCGGCCTTTGAGGCGGGCCGACCTCGATCGGATGCCCGATGACGGGCACCGGTACGAACTCATCGATGGGTCACTCATCGTGACGCCCGGGCCGCTGCTCCGGCATCAGGACGTCGTGCTCAACCTGGCCGTTCTTCTCAAGGCAGCCTGCCCGCCGGATCTGAAGGTCGTGATCGCGCCCTTCGACGTCGTCCTCGACGAAGGCACTGTGATGCAGCCTGATGTGCTCGTCGCCCGCCGCGAGGACTTCACCTCCCGCGAGCTTCCGAAAGCACCTCTGCTCGCTGTCGAGGTGTTCTCGCCGAGCACGCGGCGGATCGACCTCATGCTGAAGTTCTCCCGGCTGCAAGAGGCGGGGTGTGCGTCTTACTGGGTGGTTGATCCCGACACGCCGGAGCTTGTCGGCTGGGAGATGCGGGATGGGGCATATGTGCAGGTGGCGAAGGCTGCGGGGGATGAGGAGGCGCGGTTGACGGCGCCGTTCGCGGTGAGTGTGGTGCCGGCTGATCTGACCTTGTGAGGGATCTCGGGTAACGTTCCTGCACGGCCGACAGTCGACTATCGGGGGAGTATGCCGTCCGTGGATTCGCACGTGCCAGCACCACCAGCCGTGCTTCCTCCGGCCTACCCGGACCGCGCTGCTTGGGGTACTGCGAGCAAGCTGCGAGCCTGGCAGGCGGAAGCACTCCAGCTCTATCTGGACAAGCAGCCGAAGGACTTCCTGGCCGTCGCGACGCCGGGCGCCGGTAAGACCACATTCGCGCTGACCGTTGCTGCCGAACTGCTCCAGCGCCGGTTGATCGAGCGGATCACCGTGGTGACACCGACCGAGCACCTCAAGGTGCAGTGGGCCGACGCGGCCGACCGGGCCGGGATCGCGATCGACCCCGCGTTCGCCGGGCGGCGCGGGCGGACCAACAAGGACTTCCAGGGCGTCGCGGTCACCTACGCCGGCGTTGCGGTGAACCCACTCGCCTTCCGGGTCCGGACCGAGAAGTTCCGCACGCTGGTGATCCTCGACGAGGTGCACCACGGCGGCGACGCGCTCAGCTGGGGCGAGGGGGTGCGGGAGGCGTTCGAGCCGGCCACCCGCCGCCTCGCACTGACCGGTACGCCGTTCCGCAGCGACGACAACCCGATCCCGTTCGTCACCTACGAACACGGTCACGACGGAGTCGCCCGGAGCAAGGCGGACTACACGTACGGCTACGGGCACGCGCTGCGCGACCACGTCGTACGGCCGGTCATCTTCATGTCGTACTCCGGGGAGATGCGCTGGCGGACCAAGGCCGGTGACGAGGTCGCTGCCCGGTTGGGTGAGCCGTTGACCAAGGACCTCACCGCGCAGGCGTTGCGGACGGCGCTGGATCCGGCCGGCGAATGGATGCCCGCGGTGTTGTCGGCCGCGGACAAGCGGTTGACCGAAGTCCGGCGGCACATGCCCGACGCGGGCGCCCTGGTGATCTCGGGTGACCAGAACAATGCCCGCGCCTACGCGAAGGTGCTACGTGAGCTCACTGGCGAGGCGCCGACCGTCGTGCTGTCGGACGAGAAGGCGGCCAGCAAGAAGATCCAGGCGTTCTCCGAAGGCAACCAGCGCTGGATGGTCGCGGTCCGGATGGTGAGTGAGGGCGTCGACGTACCGCGGCTGGCGGTCGGCGTGTACGCGACACCGACCTCGACCCCGCTGTTCTTCGCACAGGCCGTCGGGCGGTTCGTGCGAGCCCGCAAGCGCGGCGAGACGGCGTCGGTGTTCGTGCCGTCGGTCACCCGGCTGCTCGGCTTCGCCGCCGAGATGGAGGTCGAGCGCGACCACGTCCTCGGCCGGAAGAACAACAACGAGGACGGCGACATCTTCGCCCTCGAGGACAACCTGATCGCCCAGGCGAACCAGGCCGAGGGCGCCAGCGACGACCTGGATGCGAAGTTCGAGGCGCTCGGATCGGATGCGAGCTTCGACCGAGTGGTGTTCGACGGCGGCGACTACGGCACCGGCGGCGATCTCGGCTCCGACGAGGAGCTCGACTTCCTCGGGCTGCCCGGTCTGCTCGAGCCCGACCAGGTCCGCGAGCTGCTCCGCAAACGTCAGGCGAAGTCGATCGCGGCCCAGAAGCGCACGAAACGCGCCAGCGGTCCGGATGGTGACGACCCGACCCCGGTCGAGCTCGCCACCCACGAACAGGTCTCCCTGCTGCGTCGCGAGCTGAACGGCCTGGTCGCCGCCTGGCACCACCGCACCGGCCAGCCGCACGGCGTCATCCACAACGACCTCCGCCGCAAACTCGGCGGCCCGGCCGCGGCCCACGCCTCCTCCACCCAGCTCCGCGAACGCATCGAACTCATCCGCGACTGGGCCACCCAGCGCCGCGCCTGATTCAGCTACTCAGGGTCTGGGTGCCGATGACGTCCAGCAACCGCACGGCCTGGTCCGAGGGTGACCCGGGCTCGGCGGTGTAGAGGACGACGCGCTGGTCGCGTTCCGGTACGACGAGGATCTCGCAGATCACGTCGATCCGGCCGACCACCGGATGATTGATGGTCTGGCAGAGACTCTGCTGGTTCGCGACCTCGTGCAGCTCCCAGATGGTAGCGAACTCCTCACTCCCCTCCAGCAGATCCCGGACCAGCGCAGAGATCGACGGATCGTCGGGATACCTCCCGGTCGCAGCGCGCAGATCGGCCGCCGCCTCCCGAGCGAACTCCTTCGTCGCCGCCGCACCGAAGAGGTCCGTAGCAGGAGTGAGGAACCGCAGCCGCAGCAGATTCCGATCCCGCGGCGGCAACGCGCTGAAGTCCGTGATGAGCGCCGCAGCGAGCGGATTCCAGGCCAGTACGTCGTACTTCGCGTCGAGCACGATCCCAGGAACATCGAGGCGCGCCAACATCCGCAGTACGCCGCTCCGCACGTCCGCAGGCGGCCCCGGTGGCGGACCGGGCTGCTCGCCGGCGAGCCGGAAGAGATGGTCGCGCTCGTCGTCGGACAACCGCAGCGCCCGCGCGAGTCCGGTCAGCACCGGCCGTGACGGTCGCGGACCACGTCCTTGCTCGAGCCGCGTGTAGTAGTCGGCGGACATCGTCGCCAGGCTCGCGACCTCCTCGCGCCGCAACCCCGGCGTACGGCGGCGCAGTCCAGCAGGCAGCCCGACGTCCTCCGGCCGCAACCGCTCCCGCCGGATCCGCAGGAAGTCCGCCAACGAATCTCTGTCCACACCAGCCAGCATCCCAAAGCGGCAGGAACCCAGCCAGGGACTCCCGATCCCAGGTTCAGCTCGCTCTGCCCGGATCGGCCCGTCCGGCCGAGCGTGGAGACATGAACAACAAGATCGCGCTCGTCACGGGCGCCAACAAAGGAATCGGCTTTCAGATCGCCCAGCAGCTGGGCGACCGCGGGTACACCGTCCTGATCGGTTCGCGAGATCTCGCCCGCGGTGAGGCCGCGGTCAAGGAGCTGGTGGCGGGCGGCATCGAGGCCGCGGCGATCCAGCTGGATGTCACCGAGGAGAGCTCGGTCCGGGCGGCGGCCGCGCAGATCGGCGAGCGGCACGGGCGGCTCGACGTACTGGTCAACAACGCGGCGATCATCGCCGACGGCGACACGGCAGTCTCGGAGATCGACGCCGACGTACTACGCCGCGGCTACGAGACGAACGTCATCGGCCTGATCTCCGTCACCCAAGCCATGCTCCCGCTCCTCCGGAAGGCCGAGAGGGCCAGGATCGTCAACCTCTCCACCGAGCTCTCCTCGCTGACCGCGGTAGGCAACCCGGCGCACCGAGCCTCGACGGTGAAGATGGCCGGCTACAACTCCTCGAAGATCGCGGTCAACATGATCACGGTCATGCTCGCGAACGAACTGCGCGGCACCGGCATCCTCGTCAACGCCGCCGACCCCGGCAGATGCGCCACCGAGATGGGCGGCCTCGACACCCCTCGCACCCCGGCCGAAGGTGCCGCCGTCGCAGTCCGCCTTGCCACCCTCGGCGAAAACGGTCACACGGGCGAACTCCACTCCGAAGCAGGCCGCCTGCCCTGGTGAGCCCCGTGCGTGGGGCGGGCAAGTTGTGACATAGGTTCGGGCGTGTGGCCCGCCTGCTGACCGATGTCCGACCGTTGAAGGAGTCGGCGGATTTCCGGCGGCTCTGGGTCGGGTCGACGGTCTCCCAGCTCGGTCAGCAGATGACCGCGGTGACGGTGTCGATCCAGGTGTACGCCCTGTCGCACTCGACCTTCGCGGTCGGCCTGGTCGGACTCTGCTCGCTGGTCCCGCTGATCGTTTTCGGCCTGTACGGCGGTGCGATGGCCGACGCGATCGACCGCCGTACGCTGGCCCTCGTCTCCTCCAGCGGGCTCTGGCTGCTCTCGATGCTCCTGGTCGCGCAGTCCGAGCTCCACTGGAACCAGGTAGGAGTCCTGTACGCCGTGGTCGCAGCGCAGTCCGCCTGCTTCGCGGTGAACAACCCGGCGCGATCCGCGATCATCCCGCGCCTCATCCGCCCCGAGCTACTCCCAGCCGCGAACACCCTCAGTCAGGCAGCCTTCAACCTAGGCTTCACAGCCGGTCCCCTACTGGGCGCAGTAGGGGACCGGCTGGCAAGGCTTCGGAGCTGCCTACCTGGTGGACGTCATCACCTTCACTGCAGCTCTCTACGCACTCTTCCGGCTGCCACCTGTTCCACCGACCGGTCTAGTACGCCGAGCGGGCCTCCGCTCCGTCCTGGAAGGATTCACCTTCCTCCGCACCGCCCCTGCACTGCTGGCCACGTTCGTAGCCGACATCCTCGCCATGGTGTTCGCCCAGCCAAGAGCACTCTTCCCAGCTGTGGCCGGCGCCTTCTTCTCCGGCGGAGTACGCACTGTCGGTCTACTGCAGGCAGCACCGGCTCTGGGCGCGCTGGTAGGAGTGCTGTTCTCAGGCTGGGTCAGCCGGGTCCGCCGTCAAGGCGTAGCGATCGTGGCAGCCATCACCGTCTACGCCGCGGCAGTCGGTCTCTTCGGCCTGTCCCGGACGATCTGGCTCGGCGTGGCGCTTCTCGCGATGTCGGGTGCCGCAGACATGGTCAGTTCGGCGTACCGGAACACCGTGCTCCAGTCAGCAGCCCCGGATGCGATGCGCGGCCGGCTGCAAGGAGTGTTCATCGTGGTGGTCGCGGGCGGGCCGAGACTCGGGGACTTCGTCGCCGGTACGACGGCGTCGCTCACCACCCCGACGATCGCGCTGCTGGCCGGTGCGACGGTCTGCATCGTCGGGCTGCTCGTCCTGCTCGCCTGGAACAAGCCGTTCCGCAACTACGACTCCCAGCTCAGAGCCCTGCGCTGAGGCAGAAAGCACTAGCCGCCGGTCGCGAGCTTCCCGAGCACCTTCCACCAGGAGTCCATGTCGGGATTGATCTCCCGCATCGGCTTGTTGTCCACCGTGACGAGCTTGCGATCGCCCAGCGGCTTCTTCAGCTTGACCGGCAGGATCGAGATGTCGTTGCCCGGCAGGCAGGCCTCCTCCGAGTCGTACACGACGAGGATCCTGGTTTCCTCCTGGACCACCTTCACGTCCAGGCTGCAGGTGCCGACGACGCCGATCAGCAGATCCGTCTCCTCGTACGCCGGAGCATGCTGGATCCACTTCAGGTACTTCGGCTTGTGCCCGCGAACCAGCTGGTACGCCGCGACCTCGTGCGGCGTCTTCTCGTTGATCTCACCCTTACCGTCGCTCATGAAGGCGCCGTAGATCATGTGGATGCACGGGTCCGACGTCTGGCTCTTGTCATCGGCCGCGCCCCACGCCTTGGCTGCGATGTAGCAGCCGTTCGCCTCGCGGTTCAGCGACACGTTGAACCCGATCAGCGCGAGCGCGCCGATGATCAGGGCGCCGGCCAGCAACCGGCGGGACTGGATCTGCTGGGCGCCGAGCCGGGTCGATTCCTCGGTCTCTCCGCTCTGTGGCTGCTTGAACATGTTCAGGACGTTGCTGGTCCACTGTGGATTGATCAGCGTCGGGACCGCGTAAATCGCGATCAGTACGACACAGACGGCGATGGCGGGGAGCAGCGCCCAGTAATTTCGCACGGCAGCAAGATACGGGGCCATCGGGCCGCGACCGAAAAAGGTTACGCTTCGGCTGTGCCTGCAGAGACGTCCCAGACGCTCGATCGGGGCCTCACGGTTCTCGAGTTGCTGGCGGACGCCCCGGACGGCCTGTCGATCACCGAGCTGGCCGCCTCGCTCGGCGTCAGCCGGACCGTCGTCTACCGCCTGGTCAACACCCTCGAACTGCACCGCCTGGTCAGGCGGGACAGCGAAGGGCGCGCCCGGCTCGGGCTCGCCGTGCTGCACTACAGCCGCCGCGTCCAGCCGACGCTGCGCGACGCAGCCCTGCCGGTACTGCGTTCGCTCGCCGAGGACACCGGCGCGACGGCGCACCTGACCGTCGCCGACGGTGAAGAAGCACTCGCGATCGCGGTGATCGAGCCGAGCTGGACCGATTTCCACGTGTCGTACCGGATGGGATCCCGGCACGCTCTAGACCAGGGTGCCGCCGGCAAGGCGATCCTGGCCGGCCGTCGTAAACCGGACCCCGCCGGCCGCCCCTTCGTCATCACCGCCGGCGAACTCCAAGCCGGCGCCCAAGGCGTCTCGTCCCCGGTCCTCGGCGTCCCAGGCGTAGAGGCCTCCATCGGCGTAGTCGTCCTAGGCAAACTAGACCGAGACTTCGTAGGCCCCCGAGTAGCCCGCGCTGCGGTGGAGGTCGCAAAACGCCTCGCCTAACGGCGAGCGTCCCGCGCGCCCCATCCCACCCCCAGCTGTAGCGGCTCGTCAGCTCCGGGAAGTGGCTGCGTGGAGTAGCGGTAGGACTCGGTGGGGGATTTGTTCGGCCAGGGCTATCACGGTGGAGGCGCGTTGGATGCCTCGGACGATGACTACCTGGTCGATCACGCGTTGCAGGTCGGCGTTGGAGCGGGCGACGATCCGGCACCAGAGGTCCTCGGCGCCGGTGATCGTGTGTACCTCGAGCACCTCGGGGATCTTGGCGAGGGCTGCGGCGACCGTGGTGTGACCTGAGCCCTGCTCGATCTGGAGTGTCGCGAACGCGGTCACCGGATACCCGATCGCCACCGTGTCCACGTCCGGTCCCCACCCGCGCACCACCCCGTCGCGCTGCAGCCGGTCGAGCCGCGCCTGGATCGTCCCGCGTGCGACACCGAGCCGCCGGGAGGCCTCCAGTACGCCGACCCGCGGCTCGGCGGCGAACAGATCCAGGATGCGCGCATCCAGAGCATCGACGGCAGCCACAGCGATCTCCTCCCAATCTGACCGAATAGTCCAACAGAACCCTGAGAATACTGCACAACCTGTCCAGTGAAAGATCAAAGTGTTGCGCAACCTGTCGCCATCAGGCGAGGCTCACGACAAGCCGATCCCTGGAGGAGACCGATGACCAGCACCGACCTCACCCCCGCAGAGCTCGACGCCGATCTCGACCTCGAGCAGCTCAAGCAGCTCGTCGGACTGGTGCCCTACGACGAGAGCACCGACCCGTTCCCGGTGACCGCGATGGATGCCGTCGTGTTCGTCGTCGGCAACGCGACCCAGACCGCGAAGTACTACCAGCTCGCCTTCGGGATGGACCTGGTCGGCTACTCCGGCCCGGAGACCGGCAACAAGGACAGCAAGGCGTTCGTGCTGAAGGCAGGGTCCGCCCGCTTCGTCATCACCGGCGGCGTGCACCCGGCCAGCGCGCTCAACGACCACCACCGCAAGCACGGCGACGGCGTCTCGGACATCTCGCTCGAGGTGCCGGACGTGGACAAGTGCATCAAGCACGCCCGTGAGCAGGGCGCGACCGTGCTGGAGGAGCCGCACGACGTCACCGACGAGCACGGCACGGTCCGGCGGGCCGCGATCGCGGCGTACGGGGACACCCGGCACTCGCTGATCGACCGCAGCCGCTACCACGGCCCGTACCTGCCCGGCTTCGTCGAGGCGAAGACCGCCGTCACCCGGCCGGAGGGACACCCGAAGCGGCTGTTCCAGGCCGTCGACCACGTGGTCGGCAACGTGGAGCTGGGCCTGATGGACGACTGGGTCGGCTTCTACAACAAGGTGATGGGCTTCGTGAACATGGCGGAGTTCATCGGCGACGACATCGCCACCGACTACTCCGCGCTGATGAGCAAGGTGGTGGCCAACGGCAACCACCGGGTGAAGTTCCCGCTGAACGAGCCGGCCATCGCGAAGAAGAAGTCGCAGATCGACGAGTTCCTGGAGTTCTACGACGGCGCCGGCGCCCAGCACATCGCGCTCGCCACCAACGACATCCTGCGGACCGTCGACATCATGAGGGCGAACGGCGTGGAGTTCCTCGACACGCCGGACTCGTACTACGAGGACCCGGAGCTGCGCGAGCGGATCGGCAACGTGCGGGCACCGATCGAGGAGCTGCAGAAGCGCAAGATCCTGGTCGACCGCGACGAGGACGGCTACCTGCTGCAGATCTTCACCAAGCCGATCGGCGACCGGCCGACGGTCTTCTACGAACTGATCGAGCGGCACGGCTCGCTCGGCTTCGGCAAGGGCAACTTCAAGGCCCTGTTCGAGGCCATCGAGCGCGAGCAGGAGCGCCGCGGCAACCTCTGATCCGCGACACGCCGTGACTTGATGAACCTTAGCGTCCGATTACCGGATTGACTGTCGGGTCAGGGGCGGTTGGACTACTGTGCGGGTTGAGCGCGCGTCGGGGCGTGCGCTCAGGAAGGGTTTCCGATGAAGACACTGGGCATTCTGCTCAGCACCGCGGGCCTGGCCGGAGCGGGCGCTATCGCTCTGGCCCAACCAGCACAGGCGGTCGAACTCGCCAACTGCCCGGGTGCCAGATCCATCTCCACAGCCACCATCTACCGCGATCACAAGCCACCGGGCTGGGGCGACATCAAGCTCATCCGGGACAGCTGTTCGCAGTACTGGGCCGAGGTCACCATGGACGACCGGGTGCCTCAGCACGCGCTCAGCAGCGCGTACCTGATCCAGTACGGCGGCTCCAACAACGGCCGTGCCCTGTCCTGTGACAGTGCCGGCGGTACCGGAGCCGTGGTCGCCGGGCAACGTACCTGCCGGACGCCGAAGGTGAAATCGGGTGACACCAGTACGACGTTCGTCGCGGTCGCCCGCGAGTTCCACGACTTCGGCGGCGGCTACGTGAAGATCTCGGAGAACCAGACCGCCCGGACCCGCTGACTCGTCCTGACGTCGGCCGGTCGCCCGGTTAGGCTCACCAGCATGAGTGAGGTAGTCGAACGGCTGCGACAGGTGCTGCCACCGGCGGCTCTGGTGACGGATCCGGACCGGATCCAGAGCTACCGGTACGACCGGGCGATGTTCTGCCCGGCCGGTGAGCCGCTGGCGGTCGTGCTGGCGCGGGAGACCGCCCATGTCCAGGCGGCAGTCCGGATCGCGGCGGAGGCCGGCGTACCGGTCGTGCCGCAGGGTGCGCGGTCCGGCCTGTCCGGTGCCGCGAACGCGCTGGACGGCTGCATCGTGATCTCGCTGGAGAAGATGGACCGGATCCTGGCGATAGAGCCGGTCGACCGGTACGTCGTGACGCAACCCGGCGTGTTCAACGCGGTGCTGTCGCGGGCGGTCGCCGAGCAGGGACTGTTCTATCCGCCGGATCCGTCCAGCTGGGAGTTCTGCTCGATCGGCGGCAACCTGTCCACGAACTCCGGCGGCCTGTGCTGCGTGAAGTACGGCGTGACGACGGACTACGTGCTCGGGCTGGAGGTCGTGCTCGCGGACGGCCGGGTGCTGCGGACCGGCCGGAAGACGGTCAAGGGTGTCGCCGGGTACGACCTGGCCAAGCTGATCGTCGGCAGCGAGGGGACCCTCGGCATCATCACCGAGGCGACCTTGGCGCTGCGCCCGGCCACGGCCCGGCCGCGGACGATGGCGGCGCTGTTCAGCAGCGGCGTCGCGGCCGGCGAGGCGATCATCGAGATCATCCGCAGCGGCGTCTCGCTCAGCCTGCTGGAGATCATGGACCGGACCACGATCAAGGCGGTGAACGACCTCAAGCGGATGGACCTGCCGACCGAGGCGGCCGCGATGCTGATCGCCCAGTCGGACGCCGGTGGTGAGGCCGGCGCGGCGGACGTGGCGACGGTGGCGAAGCTCTGCCGCCAGTACGGCGCGATCGAGTGCATCGAGGCGGACGACCCGGCCGAGGGCGAACTGCTGCTGGAAGCCCGCCGGGCGGCGCTGATCGCGCTGGAGCAGCTCGGCACGACGATGATCGACGACGTCTGCGTACCGCGGTCCCGGCTGGCCGACTTCATCGGAGCGGTCGAGCAGATCGCGACCGAGGTCGACATCACGGTCGGCGTACTGGGTCATGCCGGCGACGGCAACATGCACCCGACCGTGGTCTTCGACGAGACCGATCCCGAGCAGGCCCGCCGGGCGCAGGTGGCGTTCGACCGGATCATGGAGGTCGGCCTCGAACTGGGCGGCACGATCACCGGCGAGCACGGCGTGGGCGTCCTCAAACGCGACTGGCTGGCGCAGGAGATCGGCCCGGTGGCCATCGACGTGCACCGTGCGATCAAGGCCGCGCTGGACCCGAAAAACATCCTCAACCCCGGCAAAGTCGTGCTGTGATTCAACCGCAATGGAACTGCCGGAGCCACAGGACGTTGGTGGCCGCCGAATGTGACGTCCTGGCCGCACTATGGAAGGCAGTTGACTGAAACCGCCCGGGGGATTCTGGATGAGGCACGGTAGGAGGCAAGCCATGCGGACTCGG
This sequence comes from Kribbella sp. NPDC006257, assembly GCF_040613535.1. Lineage (NCBI taxonomy): Bacteria > Bacillati > Actinomycetota > Actinomycetes > Propionibacteriales > Kribbellaceae > Kribbella > Kribbella sp. NPDC006257. The sequence continues at coordinate 168,034 of NZ_JBEXSJ010000012.1, read as the reverse complement.
CAGGTACTGCCTGCTGTCGCTGTGCTGCTCGCCCTGCTGACCTTCACCGGCTGCGCGAACGGGGGCGGCCTGCGGGTCGAGGGAGCCGACGTGCCCTCGACCACGGCACCGGCCACCAGCCCCTCGATCCAGAGCAGCCAGGGCTTCGGCAAGACCGACAAGACCCCGGTCACGGTAAGCCTGGCTGAGGTGCGGCAGACGCTTCTCGCCGACAAGAATCTCGACCAGTACTTCCGCACCGTGCTGAGCAAGTGCTCGGTGGTGGAGCGCTGCCTGAGCCGCGGCGACACCGTGAACGTGATGCACAGCGCCCAGCCGCAGCTGGTCGTGCTGATCCACACGGCCGACGGATTCAGCTGGGGAGGCTTCCTGATTGCCGTCGAACCCGCCGGGCCGCGGCTGGTTTGGACTTTGAAGGCCGAACAGTTGAAGATCAAGGCCAGCCAGCAGGGCGACCTCGTGGTCGAGTCGGAAATCTTCGCCGCCGAGGACAAAGCCTGCTGCCCATCTGTAACTCGCGTCGAGGTCTACCGTTGGAATGGTCGACAGATGATCAGGGTGAGTTCGCAGGACCAAAAGGGAGACTGAGTTTCGGTGGTACCGGAAGAACCGGCAGCGCGCATCCTGATGGTCGAGGACGACGCGGTGATCCGTGAGGCAACCCAGTTGACCCTTGAGCGGCACGGGTACGACGTCACCACAGCCGAGGACGGGCTGGAGGCGATCGAGAGTTTCGAGAAGATCCACCCGGACGCGGTGATGCTGGACATCATGCTGCCCGGGCTGGACGGCATCTCGGTGTGCCGCCGGATCCGCGAGACCAGCACCGTGCCGATCGTGATGGTCTCGGCCCGCGGTGACGCGCTGGACGTGGTGCTGGGCCTGGAGGCAGGGGCCGACGACTACGTCACCAAGCCCTTCGACACCCAGGTGCTGGTCGCCCGCCTGCGCGCCGTACTGCGGCGTGCGGTGGCCGACCCGGATCGTCCCGCGCCGTCGACCGGAGCGACCGTGGAGTCGTTCGGCGACCTGGAGCTGGACCGGGAGGCGCTGGAGGTCCGGCGGGGTGGCAGCACGGTGCAGCTGACCCCGACCGAGCTGAAGCTGCTGATCGAGTTCGCGAACAACCCGGGCGTGGTGCTCAGCAGGTCGACCCTGCTGCAGCGCGTCTGGGACTACGAGTGGGGCGGCGACGGCCGGCTCGTCGACGTTCACCTGCAGCGGCTGCGGACGAAGATCGGAGCCGATCGGATCGAAACCGTCCGCGGATTCGGATACAAGCTGCGGGCCTAGCAGATGGGTCTCCGCAGCAAGCTGGGACTCATCTTCCTGCTCGTCTCCTCGCTCGCGATCCTGGTGCTCTGCGTGGCGGTCTACACGCAGGCGCAGTCGTCGCGGCTGGACCGGACCCGGATCTCCGCGGACGAGCGGATCCAGCTGGCCGCGGAGAGCTTCGATCGCAACGACGTCCCGCTGTTCGGATCGCGGCTGAACGACCCCGACCTGCCGCCGCAGCTGCGCGACTCGGTGAAGAGCGGCAAGCGGGCGACGTTCAAGACCGCTTCGCCGAACGCGAAGATGTGGGCCGCCACCACGGTCAAGGACGGCCGGATCCTGTCGATCGTGCAGGACTACGACGTCAACGACGCCTCGATGGACGCGCTGCGCCGGGCGCTGATCATCGGTGGCGGCGGCACCGTTGCATTGCTCGCGCTGGTCAGCGTCGTCCTGGCGGGCAGTCTGTCCCGCCGGATCGTCGCGGTCGCCAGTACGGCGCGGCGGATCGCGGGTGGTGAGCTCGACGCCTCGGCGGTCGGATCGGTCGGCCGGGGCAAGGACGAGGTGGCGGGGCTTGCCACCGCGCTCGACACGATGGCCAGTTCGCTGCGCGGCCAGCTGGAAGCCGAGCGCCGTTTCACCGCCGACGTCGCGCACGACCTCAGGACACCCGTCACCGGCCTGCTGACGGCCGCGGAGCTGTTGCCGCCGGGACGACCCAGCGAACTGGTTCGCGACCGCGCCAAGGTGCTGCGCCGGCTTGTCGAGGACCTGCTGGAGATCGCCCGGTTCGACTCGGGTGTCGAACAGGCCGACCTGGAGAACCTCGGCCTCGGCGCGTTCGTCGGCTCGGCGGTCGGCCGGCTGCGGATGCAGCAGTCGCTCGCACCGGACAGCGTCGTCGTGCACCGGGTCGGTCCGGAGGAGACGGTCTCGACCGACTCGCGCCGGATCGAGCGGATCCTGGCCAACCTGATCGTCAACGGCCTGCGGCACGGCAAGCCGCCGATCGAGGTGACCGTGCAGGGCCGGGTGATCGAGGTGGTCGACCACGGCAGCGGCTACCCGGAGGAATTGATTGCCGAGGGCCCCCGTCGGTTCCGGTCCGGGATGGCCGAGCGCGGTGTCGGCCACGGCCTCGGCCTTACCATCGCGGCGGGTCATGCGAAGGTGCTCGGCGCGGAGCTCACCTTCGGGTCTGCCCTATCGGGCGGAGCCCTTGCCAGGTTGGTGCTTCCGGCAACACCTGAGACGGAGCTGTAACACAACTTCTGGCCCGATGGCGGCGTCTCTTGGGATGTCGGGTTCAAGGGAATCCGTTACATACGAGGGGAAACCACCAATCATGCGTACTCAGCTCGTTCGTCGTTCGGCCGCCGTCGTCTCCGGGATCGCCCTGGCCGCCGGTGCGATCGGTGTCGCCGGAGCCCTGTCGGCGAATGCGACTCCGGACACCACCCGGATCACCTCGGCCGCCGCCGGCCCGGCCGTCGCGGCCAAGACGATCAGCATCAAGTCCGACCACACCACCGCCAAGGCGTGGGCGAAGGTCCAGCTGACCGGCAAGACCACCGGCATCGCCCGGAACACCGTCGTCCAGGTGCAGCGGCTGCAGAACGGCAAGTGGGTCAACTTCCCGGCCACCACCAAGGTGACGTCCGCCTCGACCTACTCGGTCTGGGTGAAGAGCGGCCGGGTCGGCGTGAACAAGTTCCGCGTCGTCGCGGCGAACACGGCCAGCGCGGCCGTTGCGGTCAACATCATCAAGTGAACCACCGGTGTGCGGGGGATTTGATCCCATCGTGCACACTGGAACAGATCAGCGGCGCCACTCCCGGGGCGGGGTGTGGCGCCGCTGCTCCTCTTCTCAGTGAGTGCCGTAGACGTTCAGCTCAGCCGCCGAGCCGAACACCGCACCATTCAACGAACTGGTGCCGACGAACTTCACATACCGTCCGGCCGTCGCAGTGAAGTCGACCCGCTGAACATCCTTCGAGTTCGGGAACTCACCCGTCTTCACCGGCGATCCCCACGTCTGCCCGTCGGCGCTGACGTAGATCTCGTACCCCTTGAACATCCCGTTCGTCCCGCTCTGCCTGGGCAGGTAGCTGAATCCGTTCACCTGGTACGTCGAGCCGAGATCCAGCGTGATGTGATGCGGGAAGCCGGCCGGCGTCGGCACCTCGGACCACGCCGAGTGCCACAGCGTGCTCGGATCCCCGTCCAGGGCTCCGATCGCCGCACCACCCGTCGCGACGTCCTCGCTGTCGACGTCGGCCACCGTGATCCGCGACTGCGGCACGATCCCCGGCGGCAACAGGGTCGCCTCGGCGGAGGTTGTCGCCGTACCACCTGTTGTCGTGAGCCCGTATTTTCCGGCCGGCGTTCCGGCAGGCGGGGTCACCGACCACGAGGTCGTCACGGTGGCACCGGCCGCAACAGTGGCGTGCGTCGCGGGCGTGGTCGCCTCGACGGCCCAACCGGCTGGTGCCTGGAGGGCGAGCGTGATGTCGTTGACAGCTTTCACATCGTTGTTGGTGAAGGTCGTCATCAGGGTGTTGGCCTCACCAGAGACCAAGCCGTTGAGACCCGACAGGCTGACCGACGTACAGTCCGCTGGTTCGTCGGACTCGCCAAGGTCGGTGACGGCGAAGTTGTCGATCACGAAGTCGGCCTGGTCGCCGCCGGACGTGAGCTTCCGCAGGCCGACCCAGTAGTCGCCGCCACAGCCGGCCACGAACTCCTGCTCGAACGCCTTCTTCGTGCGCTGTTCTCCGATCGGCGTCGAGTGCACCTCGACCGAGTCGGGCCGGTCCACGCCCTGCACCCAGGCGTACTGCCCGGCAACGCCGCTCTCGTAGTCAAAACCGACCTTGTACTTGTGACCGGGCTTGAAATCGACGGTCCACGGCGCGGTCCGGTAGACGAGACCCTCGTTCTCCTCGTGCGACTTCAACGACCAATCACCGTCGAGCGCATCGTCGACCAGTTTGCCGTTCCAGCCGGCTTGCGTGTACGGCGCGTGCTTGCGAGCCAGCACCGTTCGGGGGTCGGTGGTGCCACCGGCATCGCCCTTGAGGAACGGGCCCCAGCCTTGGTCGGTGTGCTCGAAGTCGTCCACCAGGCCGGCGGCAGGCCGGGTTGTCTCGACGACACGGACATCGTCGACGCGGACCGGCGCAGTACCCTCGGCCGCGCTGATCTTCAGGGTTGCATTGGTGCCCTTGGCATCGAAGAGCACCCGCGCCCTTTGGTAGTAGGCGTCTTGCTTGTCGTCGGATGCGACCTTGTTCTGTGCGGTTGAGCGGGTGACGGTCACCTTGGTGCCGTTGACGTCGAGAGTGGTCGGACGCGATTTGCCGGGGTCGACCTCGATCCAGGCGGAGGCGCTGTAGGTGTGACCGGCCGTTAGGCCGGTGAGCTGCTGTTGCAGCGATGCCGGTTGCGGACCGAAGGCGGCGACGTGCTGACCGTTGGCGAGGGTGTCGATCCTCGCGAAACCGGTCGGCTTCCAGGCGGTCAGATTGCCGGCGTTGAAGCCTGGATCCTTGACGTGGCTGTCCTCACCCCATTTGGCCGCCGGCAGTTGCGGCGCCACGTCGGGGTACAGGACGTACGGCTGACCGGGCTCGGCGTCGAGCGTGACGACGCCCTTGCGGACCGCAGCGGTGCCGACCTTGACCCGGCCGGTGTCGGTCAGCTTGTAGATGGAGAACTTGGTCGTCGTCGCGAGGGTGGCGGGCACGCGCCAGGCGGTCAGGCCGCCTTCGGGGTTGTAGTGGTAGAGCTTCTTGTCGTGGTCCCACGGCAGCAGGTACTTGTCGCCGTCGAGCACCTTCGCAGTACCGTCGTACAAGGTGCGCTTGCCGTTCTCGATCGTGCCGCGCAAGCCACCGGTGAAGGTGATGTCGTTCGCGTTCCAGTCGGTGATCTTCTGCTGCTGCAGGAACTTCGCGGGCAGGTTGCGCTGCCAGATGTTGGCGTAGAAATTGTTCCAATCGGTCTCGCCGGTCCAGCCCTCGAACTCGACGATCGAGGACTGGCCGAGGATCGGGTCGCCGTTCCAGACGTCCTTCTCGTGGTTGCGGGTGAACCGGATGATCTTGCTGTTCAGGCCCTTGTTGGTCGGGCCGCCGTAGTCCAGGTCGTTCGCCCAGTGCGACCACAGCGAGGTGCGTTCGTTCCGGTCGGCCCATTCGGTGGCGATCTGCCAGCCCTGGTCGGCGAGCTGCCGGGTCAGGCCGTCGGCCAGCCAGCCGGACTGGTAGTACACGTCGATGTACAGCTCCTGCAGGTTCTTGTCCGTCTCGTCCCGCAGTTGCTGGAAGCGCTTGACGATGTTGCCCGAGGCAAGATCCGGGCGCTGCTTGATGTAGTAGCTCTGGTTCAGCCAATTCCAGCCCTTGGCGGACTTGTCGACGAGGTCCTCGCTGAAGGCGTTCGCCTCGGGGTAGGACTCGGTCGCGTTCACGTGCACGCCGAAGGCGGCGTTCCAGTCCTTGCCCTTCTTGAGCAGGGTATTCAGGTCGGTCAGACCGCCGGCGCGGACGTTGTAGTTGCCGCCGTAGTCGGGATGAGCCGAGTCATGCCCCTCGGATCCGTACCCCTTCAGCAGCGCCAGTTGGCCGAGGCCGTCGGTGGACAGCGAGATCCGCTTGACGTCGTCCAGCGTACGCAGGAACGGATGTGTCGCCTGGCTGGCGAAGTTGAACGGGATGTGGGTGACCACCCGGTCCTTGACCAGGTCGCCGCCCTTCGGCTCGACCATGATCGAGCGGAACGCGATCGCGCCGTCCTGCCAGTCGACCGTGTGGTCGTTGTTGGCGTCCGGCGTCACGACGACCTTTGCCCAGGGCAACGGCTCGGTGTACGGCGAGGTGTCGGCGCGGTAGGTCCACTGGCCGCTCCAGACGCCCACCCGGCTGGTCCCGTCCGCGGCCTTGCGAGCGCGGTGCCAGAACCTCGCCCCGTCGTCGACAGACTGTCCGGACGGCTTGTCGTACGTCGAGTTGCTCTCGATCCCGGCTGCCAGGCCACTCGTGTTCACGAACGCGTACGCCGCTCCGGTGGGCGTCGACTCGGCTGGCGTCGAAGCAGTCACCGGCGTGATCTTGTCCGCCGTACGGGTGGAGTCCGGGTCGAGTGTGGTGAAGGCGGTGGTCGCGCCGGGGTCCGTGCTGGCGACCGAGACCAGGTCCTGGTCGGGGATGTCGATCGTGTTCACCCGGCTCGTCGCGGTGTCGCGGACGGCGTCGATCGTGAAGGTGGTGACCCGGCCGGCGAGGGCGAGGCCGGCGTCCAGCTCGACGCCGGGGAGGGCGTCGAAAGCGAGCTTGTAGTCGGCTCTGGTCGCGCTGATCACGGGGGCGGCGGTGAGGTGTGCGGTCTGGGGTTTTCCGTTGATGGTGACGGTGGAGATCGTGTCGGGCTGGCCGCCGAGCGCCTGGCCCGACACGTTGTCGACGTACCGGATGACGCGGGGGAAATCGCTGGCGACGGTGACCGTCAGGTTGGCCGACCGCAGCGCCAGCGGTGCTGCCGGATCGGCTGTTGGCGCGGTCGGGGAGGCCGTTGCCGACGGGGCCAGCAGGAGGCCGCCGGTCAGGGCGAGAGCGGCGGTCACGGCCGCCGGGCGGATGGGAATCACGAGCGCACTCCTCGGTGGACGGAAGGGGCGATCCCGGATTCTGTGCGCAAGAACGAGCATCAGTCAAGAGAAACGAACACTTATGAACAAGTTTAGTTAACGTTTAGCCTGCCGACCTGGAAGCGCCCGAGGAACCGGGTGGCTCCTCGGGCGCGGGTGACAGGTGGGTCAGACGGCGGGGAGGATCTTGCCGGTGACGGACCCGAGGCCGATGCGGGGGCCGTTCGGCGTACGGGCCCAGGCGGTGATGGTGACTTCGTCGCCGTCGGCGAGGAACGAGCGTTGCTCGCCGTTGACGGTGATCGGCTCGCGGCCGCCCCAGCTGAGCTCGAGGAACGAGCCGCGCTGCTCCTTCTCGGCGCCGCTGACCGTTCCGGAGGCGAACAGGTCACCGGTCCGCACCGACGCGCCGTTGACCGACAGATGCGCGAGCATCTGAGCGGCCGACCAGTACATCTCCCGGTACGGCGGGCTGCTGACCAGCTGGCCGTTCCAGTACACCTCGAAGGTGATGTCGAAGTTCGTCAGCTCACCCGCCAGGTACGGCAGAACCGCCGGCTCCTGCTTCGCGAGCGGCACCTTGCTCGCCTCCAGCGCATCCAGCGAGACGACCCACGGCGAGATCGAGGTGGCGAACGACTTGCCGAGGAACGGTCCGAGCGGGACGTACTCCCACGCCTGGATATCCCTTGCCGACCAGTCGTTCAGCACCACCACGCCGTACACGTGCTCGGCGAAATCCTCGACCGAGACCCGGCTGCCGAGCCGCGACGGGCTGCCGACGACGTACCCGAGCTCCACCTCGATATCGAGCCGCTGCGATGGTCCGTACGTCGGGGCGTCGTCGCCCGGAGCCTTACGCTGCCCGCTGGGCCGGACGATGTCGGTGCCGCTGGCAACTACTGTGCCGGCGCGACCGTGGTAGCCGACCGGGAGATGCTTCCAGTTCGGCAGCAGCGGTTCCGCATCGGGCCGGAAAAGCCTGCCCACGTTGGTCGCGTGATGCTCCGAGGCGTAGAAGTCCACATAGTCCGCAACCTCGAACGGCAGCAGCATCTCGACGTCAGCTTGGGGGAGCAGGTATGGCTCGAGGGCGTATCTGTTGCTGTCGTCGCCCACCAGGTCGAGCAACCAGGTCCGCGTCGCCTGCCAAGCCGGTCGGCCGAGGGCAAGAAAGGCATTGAGGGACGACTGACCGAATTCATCCCGCTCGGGTGCGAGCCGGGCGAGGTCGATGACCTGGGTGCCGATCGCGGCGCCCACCCTGGGGCTCTCGTCGCCGGTTCGGAAGATGCCGAGGGGGAGGTTCTCGGGGCCGAACGGGGAGTCCGCCGGGATGTCGAGCCAGCTCACTTCGCCTCCAGCAGGCCTAGTGCGGTCAGGTCGTGGTGGGGTTCGTCGACACTGCAGGAGCCGAACGAGGTGAACCATCGCCGAGTGCTCACCGCCTGGTCCTCCGACAGCTCAGAAGCCTTTGCTGCAAGGGCTTCACCATCGCGATTCTCCAGCAGCGCAGCCACCTCGTCCTGACTGGATCCGTCCAGCGAAGCGCGCGTCGCAAGCAACACATTGAGAAACCCGTGGTGCTCGAAGCCGGTGTCCACCGCAGTGTGTCGTACTGCGTTGTGCAGGCCGGCCGTGCATTTGAAGGCGACCTCGCGATCCAGGCAGGCTGTGATGAAGGCGGCGACCTGGTCTGCGGTGGGGAACAGGGACGGATCCAGCCCGCCGGTCCGGAGTTTGGCGGCGTACCCGGCGTCGGCGACGACATCCAGAGCGCGCTCCCAGGCGCCGTCCAGGCCGATCTCGACGAAGGCGTTCTCCTCGTCCAGGCAGTCGTCACAGGCGCGGACCACCCGGAGCGCATTGCGGGACAGGTCGTCCTCGGAGCGCAGCCGGACCTCGATCGCCTTGACGACCAGGTTCGCCGAGCGATCGCCGTACCGGACGGCCGGCTCGATGCCACCCGCGCCGCCGGTGATGACGACGGAGACCTCGAGTGGCTCCGGCGTCCGGGCGGCTTCGGCGGCGACCTTCATCAGGTTGTCGTCGGTGCAGACGAACGGGCCGACCAGGCCGGCGTACGGCGCCTGGCGATGCTCCCGGTGCGCGGCCACGGCGTCGGCCAGCGGCAACTCGCCGGGCGGGAACATCGCGGCGTCGTCCACCAGGTGCCGGAACAGGGCAGGGATGGTTGACATGGCTCCGAGCCTAACGGATGCTTTCGGTAAGCGGACACATGTGTCCGATAAACGTACGTCGTAGGGATGGGTTCCATGGTGTTCTACCGGCAGGTCGGGCAGGTTCCGCCGAAGCGGCACACGCAGTTCCGCAAACCGGACGGCGGGCTGTACTACGAGGAGCTGATGGGCGAGGAGGGGTTCTCGTCGGACTCGTCGTTGCTGTACCACTCAGGGGTGCCGTCGGCGATCGTCGACTCCCAGGTGTGGGAGCTGCCCGACCTCGCCACCACGCCCAACCACCCGCTGACGCCGCGGCACCTGCGCCTGCACGACCTTTTCGAGGCCGGTACGGCGGTCTCCGCGAACGTGGTCGAGCATCGCCGGCTGGTGCTGGGCAACGGTGACGTCCGGATCTCGTACGTCGTGGCGGAGGCGGACTCGCCGTACTACCGGAACGCGATCGGCGACGAATGTGTCTACATCGAGAAGGGCTCGGCGACGGTCGAGACCGTGTTCGGCGTACTGAGTGCGGCTGAAGGCGACTACGTGCTGATCCCGCGGGCGACGACGCATCGCTGGTTGCCCGGGCCGGACGGCATCTCGGCGTACTGCATCGAGGCGAACAGCCACATCGCGCCGCCGAAGCGGTACCTGTCACGCTTCGGGCAGTTCCTCGAACATTCGCCGTACTGCGAACGCGACCTCGTCACGCCGGCTTCCACCTTTGTTGTCGAGGGCAATGACATCGAGGTGCTGGTGAAGCATCGCGGTTCCACCGGGATCGTCGGCACGCGGATGACGTATGCGACGCATCCCTTCGATGTCGTCGGCTGGGACGGATGCCTTTATCCGTACACCTTCAACGTGCGCGACTTCGAGCCGATCACCGGCCGCATCCACCAGCCGCCGCCCGTGCACCAGGTCTTCGAGGGCTACAACTTCGTCATCTGCAACTTCGTCCCCCGCAAGGTCGACTATCACCCCTTGTCGGTGCCCGTCCCGTACTACCACTCCAACGTCGACTCCGACGAGGTCATGTTCTACTGCGGCGGCGACTACGAAGCCCGCAAGGGTTCCGGCATCGGCCTCGGCTCCATCTCCCTCCACCCCGGCGGCTACGCCCACGGCCCCCAACCCTCCGCCATCGAGGCCTCCCTCGGCGCCGAGTCCTTCGAAGAACTAGCCGTCATGGTCGACACCTTCCGCCCCCTAGAACTAGGCGAAGGCGGCGCCGCAGTAGACGACGGCGTCTACGCCTGGACCTGGTCCGGCCGCCGCCTGTAGCTCCCCACGCCCGAGCCTGGTGACAGTTCGTAGTCGTGGTGGGACAGGGTGATTTGCTACTGGTGGGTCACTAGGTCTCGCGTGATTGGGTCAAACGGCCTATTGTCGTGCCCGGAGATCGGTTACGGGGAGCAGGTTTATGGGTCAGGTGTGGGGCAGCGAGCGGGGTGGTGGGTCGATCGGGGCCCTCGCCGTGCTGGTGCTGCTCGGTGGGGTGGCGGTTGCGGGGGTGCTGGGGAATCGGCATCACGACGACGAGTTGCCGCCCGTCGACTTCGCCAAGCTGACTGCCTCGTCGACGCAGACCACGATCGCGTCGGCGCCGCTCGATCCGCAGCCGTTTGCTGGGACCGACGGGTTAGTGGTTCACCCGCGTGCTGAGACAGCGCTCTACACCGCGCCCGATGCGGTGGCGTTCGGGAAGATCGCGCCGACCCAGTTCGGGGCGACCTGGTTGCCGGTGGTGGAGAAGACCGACGGGTGGGTGCGGGTCCTTTTGCCTTCGAAGCCGAACCGGTCGACCGGCTGGATCCAGGACGAGAACCTGGATCGCGCGGCCTCGTCGTACCTGGTCCGCGTACACACCGGCTCCCGCACCATCGAGCTCTTCGAGGAAGGCAAGAGCCTCGGCGAGTGGAAGGCGGGAGTGGGCGCGAAGGCCACCCCGACGCCGCCCGGCCGGACCTTCCTGCTCGGCTCCATCATCGACAAGACCCGCTCCGCCTCCCCGGTGGTGCTGCCGCTCGGAGCGCACAGCCCGACCCTCGACACCTTCGGCGGCGGACCGGGCACGGTCGCGATCCACGGCTGGCCGCGCCCGGATGTCTTCGGAGCAGCCATCAGCGCCGGCTGCGTGCGAGTCCCTCGTACGGCGCTCGCCAAGCTTCAGCAGGTGCCCCTCGGCACCCTCGTCCTGATCGACAGCAAGTGACTCGACAGCAAGTGAGGAACGCACAGATGCGACGACACTTCGGACCGACCGTCCTGACGCTTGCGGCTGTGACCGGCCTGGTGACGTTCAGCCTGGTCGCCAGCACCCCGACCGGTACGGCGGTCGGCAAGCCCTCCTCGGCGTACGGACTCTTCGCAACGGGCCAGGTGCCAGTGGCGAAGACCCCGTACGCCGAATCGCCGGACGGGAAGCGCCAAACGACCGCTGCACTCGAGCTGCCCAAGAATCCCCTGATCGCGCTCCGGGCGGCGAATGTCTCCGCCGGGAACGACTCGGCCTCGGTCGAGCTCTTCGATCTCACCGTCGGCCCGGATCTGCTGAACCAGATCAAGATCCCGCCGGACCTGAAGAAGCAGTGCGACACCCTGCCGGCCACCGGGGCCGGCGACCTGCCGATCCCCGAGCTGCCGCTGCCCGACCTCGGATTGCCGTTGCCGAAGCTGAGCACCAAGGACCTGCCGGTCAAGAACCTGCCGGATCTGTGCAAGCTGCTGCTCACTCCGCCGAGTTCCCTGCTCGCCGTCGACAGCGTGAACGTCTACTGCACGGGCGACTCCGGGGCGATCGACATCGGGTCGCTGACCCTGCTCGGACAGAAGATCGCGATCCCCAGCACCAAGCAGAGCTTCACGATTCCGGCCGCGCCGCTGGCGAAGATCACCGTGAACGAGCAGACCAAGAGCTCGGACGGTTCGTTCACGATCACCGCGCTGACGATCGATCTCGGGAACGGCGCCGAGGTGCTCAAACTCGCCTCCGCCACCTGCGCGAAGCCGGCCAAGCCGACCCCGAAGCCCACCCAGCACCCGACGATCCCGCACCCCTCCGAACCCGGCAACGTCCCGGCCGCCCCCGTCCCGAAGCCGGTCAAGACCCACCAAGCCGTCACCGGCTGACCCCGCACCTGAACACCGGAGCTGGAGCACCCACGTCCGGCTCAGGACCCTTGGGCTGAGAGGCTTCGGGGATGGAAGCGCAGCAGACGTTTGTCGTGAGCATCGATCGGGACGCGGTGGTGCAGCGGCGCGAGGTCGTGCGGCAGGGCCTGCGCCGGAGCGCGTGGGTGACCGCGGCGATCGGTGCCGTGGGCATCATCGTGGCCCTCTACGCGCTGATCGCGTTCCGGGGATCCGGGATGTGGCCGTTCGCGTTGCTGCTGATCCTCGCGATGGCGCCGCTGGTGGCGAGCACGGTGCTGGCCTTGAAGCTGGAGAAGGAACGCCAGGGCTGGTACGAGCAGAACGAGCTGCCGCCGGTCGCCTTCCGGATGTCCCCGAAAGGTCTGGAGCTGGCGTGCGACGGAGCGCCGTACCCGGTCTCTCTGCCGTGGACCACCGTGCAGGGTTTCAAGCAGGAGAAGGTGTTCGGCCAGTTCGTGCTGCACCTGGAGCTGGCGCCAGGGATCGCGGCGACGAGCGGGGGAGTGCGTGGGCTCGACCAACCCGCAGTACGGGCTGTCGTGAAGCCCAGCCCACTGCTGAAGCCGACCGGGCTCTACCTCGTGAAGTCGCTCGACCAGCCCGTGCACATCATCGATCAGGCGCTGAAGCACTTCTCCGGTGGCAAAGCGGGCATCTCAACAAGGTAGCGAGCGGAACGAGTACCCCTGTGCCGCCAGCTTGGTGAGTGCACGGTCGAGCGCGGCGATGGTCTCGGAGCGGTTGCCGCCGCCGTCGTGCATCAAGATGATCGCGCCGGGGTGGGCGCCGCGCAGGATCGCGCGCTCGATCGCGGCCTCGCCCGGCTTCTTCCAGTCGTTGGTGTCGACGTCCCAGAGGATCTGCTGGAAGTGGTACGACGCGGCGATCGCCTCCACCTTCTTGTTCGTGTCCCGGTACGGCGGCCGGAAGCAGCGCGACTTCACCCCGGTGGAGATCTCCTGCCGGATCCGGGCGTCGGTCAGATGCGTGAGCATCGGGTGATCCCAGGTGTGGTTGCCGATGTGGTGACCGGCGGCGCGCTCGACGTCGAGGAGTTCCGGGTGCGCGGCGACCTCGCGGCCGAGCACGAAGAAGGTCGCCTTCGCGTGGTGCTTGGCGAGGATGCTGAGCACCTTCGGTGTGTAGATCGGGTGCGGGCCGTCGTCGAAGGTGAGGTAGAGCGCCTTCGCGCCGTGCGTGCTCAGGTCCCAGGGCACCGGCTTGGTGTCGGCAGGCCGGTCCCGGGTCGTCGACTTTCCCCGCTTGCCGAGGTGGACCGTGAACGGGACGTGGGCGGCCGGGCGGACGGCGGGGGCGGACTGCGCCGACGGCCGGTCAGGCGCCGGCGGCGCGGTCTGGGCGAGGGCGGTGGAGAGCAGGAGGGCGGCGGCGAGCAGAAGTTTGCCTGACGGCAAGGTCATGAATTGCATCCTCTCCCGCGACCGGGGCCAACCCGAAATCCGGCCCGCGTAAGGTGCTGGAAGCCACATCCCAACGACGCGTGAGGCGGACAATGACGGAGAACTCTCAGACCGTGGCCAGGCGAACGGTGATCGGTGGGGCCGCCGCGGCGCTGACCGCGGCCGGCTTCCAGGCGGTCCCCTCGTACGCCGGTCCGCAGGGCGCCCAGCAGCCGAAGACGGTCCGGCTGAGCGTGCTGGGCACCACCGACCTGCACGGCAACGTCTTCAACTGGGACTACTTCAAGAACGCGGAGTACGACGACACCGCCCACAACGACATCGGGCTGGCGAAGATCTCCACCCTGGTGTCGGCGTACCGCAAGCAGGTCGGCCGGCACAGCCCGGCCCCGCTGATGCTCGACGCGGGAGACACCATCCAGGGCACCCCGCTGGCCTACTACTTCGCCAAGATCCAGCCGATCACCGGTGGTCACGTCCACCCGATGGCCGCCGCGATGAACGCGATCGGGTACGACGCCGCCGCGCTCGGCAACCACGAGTTCAACTACGGGCTCGACATCCTCCGCAAGTTCCAGCAGCAGCTGGAGTTCCCGCTGCTCGGCGCGAACGCACAGGACTGGACGACCGGGTTGCCCGTCTTCCCGCCGTACGTGCTGAAGCGGGTCCATGTCCCCGGCGAGCGCCCGATCACCGTCGGCATCCTCGGCCTGACCAACCCCGGCATCGCGATCTGGGACAAGGCGAACGTCGAGAACAAGATCAAGTTCGGCGGCATCGTCGAGCTGGCCAAGCTCTGGGTGCCGTGGGTCCGCAAGGCCGGCGCCGACGTGGTGATCGTCGCGGCGCACTCGGGGATGGACCTCTCCTCGTCGTACGGCGACGCACTGCCGGTTCCGGAGAACGCCTCGGTGCTGATGGCCGAGACCGTCCCCGGGATCGACGCCGTCCTGGTCGGGCACGCGCACCTGGAAATCCCCGAGCGGCTCGTCACCAACAAGGTCACCGGCCAGCAGGTCGTGCTGACCGAGCCGCTCAAGTGGGGTATGAGGCTCTCGGTCATCGACCTGGATCTGCAGAAGGTGCGGGGCTGCTGGAAGGTCGTCGGCCGGCACAGCCAGGTGCTGAACGCGAACACCGTCGAGGCCGACCCACACGTCACTGAGCTGCTGAAGGCCGACCACGACAAGGTCGTCGGCTACGTGAACGCGAAGATCGGCACTTGCACCGAGGCGATGTCCGCCGCGACCGCACCCTGGGAGGACACGGCGGCGCTCGACTTCGTCAACTTCATCCAGGCCGACGCGGTCAGCAAGGCACTCGTCGGTACGCCGCAAGCCGCGCTGCCCGTGCTCGCCATCGCGGCACCGTTCAACCGGGCGGCGGCGATCCCGGCCGGTGACGTCTCGGTCCGCGACGTAGCCGGTCTCTACATCTTCGACAACACCCTGCTCGCGGTGACGATGACGGGTGCGCAGATCACGGACTACCTGGAGTTCTCGGCGACGTACTTCAAGCAGGTCAGCGGCCCCGGTCCGTTCTCGGCCGACCAGGTGACCAACGCGGTGACGCCGACCGCTCCGGGCGGCACGCCTGACTACAACTACGACATCATGGGCGGGCTGACCAAGCCGCTGGCGTACAAGATCGACATCGCCAAGCCTGCCGGTTCACGCATCACGGATCTCACGTACGACGGTGCGCTGGTGACCGCCGACCAGCAGTTCGTCGTCGCGGTGAACAACTACCGCCAGTCCGGCGGCGGCAACTTCCCACACGTCAAGACCGCCCCGGTCGTCTACAACCGCCAGGTCGAGATCCGCCAGCTGATGATCGACTACGTCACCGCCACCGGCGAGGTCGATCCCAGCACCTTCCACACCACCGACTGGTCCCTCACCTCAGGAGGAGCCCCCATCGTCGTCAACGCCTGACAGCAGTTGCGCCAGGAGCTGATAGGTCCGCAGCCGATCCGCCGGATCGTGGGTGAGGACGTTGACGATCAGCTCCTGAGTGTCGTGCGTCCGGGCAAGGTCCATCAGCACCGGGTGGACCCGGTCCGGCGTACCGGCGATCAGGGCTTTGCTGTGGTACGACAGAGCGCTGTTCGGAGCGGGCGACAAGTTGCTGTAGGCCCTCATCGACTCCTGTCCCGGTCCGGGATTCAGGAAGTGCGCGAACGCGTACGACGTACCGGTGGTTGCCGCGAGTGCCGCCGACGAGCCGCTCGCGCCGAGCACCCAGAGCTGCAGGTCGTCGCCGAACCACTTCTTCAGATCGGCCACGTCCTGCGGAAAGCTCTCCGCCGGTCCACCCGCCCGGCCGAGTCCGAGGTCGACCCTGCCGGGGTAGACGTCGGCCAGAATGCTGAACACTTCGGCGACTTTTCTGACCGGGTACCGCGGCAGCAGCACGCCACCCGAGCCCACTTGCAACCGCCGCGTCGCGCCCAACAAGACTGGGACAAGGATCTCGGGAGCAGTCCCCGCAAACCCCGGCGACCCATGATGCTCAGCCACCCAGTATCGCGTCACCCCGAGTTCGTCAGCCGCCTCGGCCAACTCAACCGAAGCCCGCAGGGCCTCAGCTGCCGTACTGCCCTCACCAATCGGCGATTGGTCCAGGATCGACAGCCGCGGGGCCACGAACGGCTGCCGATCCTGGGTGGCGTCGGGGCGGGTCATGCCCCGACGCCGCTCATGGTGGCCGGGACGATCCGGTAGTCGGCCTCGAAGACCAGGTTGTGCAGGTCCGCCGCCGCGATCGCCCGTAGCGTCGGCAGCTCGGCCAGCGCCTGCTCAGAGGTGAACACGTTCAACGGCCACTCGCCGACCGTCCCGCCGCTCAGATGCGGGTGATGGAACCCTCGCCCGTAGTGCGCCCGGATCGCGATCGGGTTGATCCCGGCCGCCCCCTGCTCGGCCCACGACAGCGCCCAGATCGCCGCGAGCCCGCCGTCCGGCGTACTGCCGAGCCCGGTCGCGGTAACAGTCCCGGTGCCGAGCAGCAGATCCGCGTTCAGTTCGTCGAGCGCCTCCCGGGCGACCGGGTCGAGCAGTTCGACCGTGGCGGCGAACAACGCTTCCTTCTCGGACCGGGTCACCGCGGTCTCGCCGTGCGACCGGTCCCGGAGGTCCGCGAAGTGCCGCAGCAAGGCCTCGCTGTGCGGGTGTGTCATGACATCTCCTTCCGAGGACTCAACTGCAGAAAGGCCGAACCGATCCAGTCCCGCATCGGCCCGGGCGCCAGGATCGCGCCGTGTGGAACGCCCGGCAGAACTTCCAGCCGTACTGCGACTCCGTCCGCGAGCAGCCGCATCGCGTACTCCTCCACGTCGTCGCGCACCGGGTCGTACTCGCCGACCACCAGCAACGCCGGCGCAGTACCACTCAGGTCGTCAGCCTCGAACGGAGTGCTGTAGCCGACCCCTGCTCCAGCACCCAGATACGCCTGCCACGAGTCCCTCAGCCCTTCCCTGGTAGGAAAAACCGCCGACCCGTACGACGCTGCGCCGCACTCCGGATCCATCGGGGGATAGGCCAGCACCTGGCCGGCCAACTGACGTCCCTGGTCGCGCCAGCTCAAAGCAGCGCACGCAGCGATCGTGCCACCCGCACTGTCTCCGCCGACCGACACGTCCTCGTCACCCGCCTGATTCGCAACCCACTCCAGCACGGTGAGGACATCCTCGAGGGCGGCCGGATGTGGATGCTCCGGAGCGAGCCGGTAGTCGACGCTGACCACGGTGGCGCCGGTGAGCCGGGCCAGGTCGGCACAGACTTCGTGCCACCCGGCCGCGGACCCCCGCGTCCAGCTGCCGCCGTGCGCCCACACCAGCCAGCCCTGCCACGCATCGACCGGGCGGTAGATCCGGGCGGGGACCTCCTCGATCAGCAATTCACCCCACGAGATGCTCAAGCGCGCTTGCCGCGCCGCAGGAACACGGCGACCAACGCGGCAGCGACCAGGCAGAGCGCGGTGTTGACCCAGATCGCGGTGGTGACACCGCTGAGCACGGTCGACGGGTTCTCGCCGCCGAGCGAGGTCACCCGGGCGGTCGCGATCGCGCTCATGATCGGGATCCCCATCGTGATGCCGACCTGCTGGCTCATCGTGGCCAGGCCGGTCGCCAGCCCCTGCTCCTCGTTCGGCAGGCCGGTGGTCGCGGTGACCATGAACCCGACGATCGCGATCAGGTTGGCGACTCCGCCGACGAAGGTGGCGACCAGCAGCAGGGCCATCCAGGACGAGTCCTGACCGAGCAGTACCAGCGAAAGGGTGGCGACGGCCTGGATCAGGAAGCCGATCACGATCGCGCTCTTCGGGCCGACCCGGCCGATCACCTTCGGCGCGACGATGCCACCGATCACGGTACCGGCGCCGAGGACGGCGAAGGACAGACCGGCCTCGAGCGGCGAGAAGCCGAGCGTCTTCTGCAGATACAGCGTGAGCAGGAAGACCAGCGAGGTCTCGGTGATGAACGCCAGCAGGCCGGCGAAGTTGCCCCAGCCGATGTTCGCGCGGCGCAGGATCGCCACCGGGACCAGCGGGGCGGCGACCTTCTGCTCGACCACCCAGAAGATGCCGAGCAGGACGATGCCGGCCACCAGTGAGCCGAGGGCGGTCGTGTCGGTCCAGGACTTCTCGCCGGCCCGGGTGAGGCCGAAGACGACCGCGAGCAGACCCAGCGTCACCGTGATGGCTCCCGGTACGTCGAGCTTCGGCCGCTCGGCCGGACGGCTCTCGGACAGCACCATCGGGGCGAGCACCAGGACGGCGAGGGCGACCGGGACGTTGATGAAGAAGGCCCAGCGCCAGCTCAGCAGATCGGTCAGCACGCCGCCGAGGATCGCGCCGGTGGTGAAGCCGGCCGCCATCAGCGCGCCGTTCAGGCCGAGCGCCTTCTCCCGCAGCTTGCCCTCCGGGAAGGAGGTGGTGAGCAACGACAGTGCGGCGGGTGTGACCGCCGCGGTCGCGAGACCCTGGGCGACCCGGGCCGTCAGCAACATCGCCGGCGAGGTCGAGATCCCGCCGACCAGCGAGGCGATCCCGAGCAGCGCCATCCCGGTCAGGAACAGCCGGCGACGGCCGAAGAGGTCGGCAACACGACCGAACAGCAGGGTGAAGCCCGCGGCGCAGAGCGCGAACGCCGTCGCGATCCACTGCAGGTTCTCCAGGGTGAACCCGACGTCGGCGCCGATCGTCGGCAGCGTGACGTTGAGGATCGAGAAGTCGACGGCGAGGGTGAAGCCGGCCGTCAGCAGCAGCACGAGCGCCAGCCGCTGTTTGCCCGACATCCGTGCTTCGGGAACGCTCTGGGTCGCGAGCTCCGGTGGGGTGCTTTCGTCAACGGTGGACATGCAGGTGAACCTCTCAGTAGGACGTGCTCCTGCCAGCACGATCCCGGCACCGGGACAGATCAACCAGAACCCTGTGCTGCCCACTACTGGTTTGCCTAACACTCGGAGGGACAGTCAGAACGGCCGAGAATAGGAGACGATGAACCTGCCGTTCTCGACGAGGCGAGCGGCGCCCTGCCCGGACGCCCTACCGCCCAAGGAGAATCCGGTGAACCTAGTGTCCCGTAAGCGTTATAGCTTGACGCTACCGACGCCCAGGCGCGCACCTCGCGGCAGCGGAGGAAAGGCCACGATGGAAGAGCATCGAGGCCTTCCCTCCGCCACCGCGATGCACACACCTGAACGCCGCTATCGTTCAAGCTATAACGCTTACGGGACACTAGCCCTGCTCGCGTTGGCCATAGGCGCGTTCGGCATCGGTACGACGGAGTTCGTCATCGTCGGCCTGCTGCCGGACATCGCCACCGATCTGGCCGTCACCATCCCGACCGCCGGACTGCTCATCTCCGGCTACGCGCTGAGTGTGGTGATCGGCGCGCCGCTGATGACGCTGGCCGGGTCGCGGCTGCCGCGCAAGACGATGCTGGTCGGCCTGATGAGCGTCTTCATCCTCGGCAACGTGCTCTGCGCGGTGGCCGGCAACTACCCACTGCTGATGGCCGGCCGGGCGGTGACGGCGTTGTGCCACGGTGCCTTCTTCGGGATCGGCTCGGTGGTCGCGGCCAATCTGGTCGCACCCGCCAAACGGGCCAGTGCGATCGCGCTGATGTTCACCGGCCTGACGATCGCGAATGTGCTCGGCGTCCCGATGGGGACCGCCCTGGGTCAACATTTCGGCTGGCGGTCCACTTTCTGGGCGGTCGCCGGAATCGGTGTCCTAGGTGTCATAGGTTTGATCACCATGGTGCCGCGACAACCACCCGAGACGGTGAGTGTCCGCGGCGAGCTGGCCGTATTCCGCAGACCACAGGTGTGGCTGGCATTATTGATGACCACCCTCGGTTTCGCCGGCGTATTCGCGTCGTTCACCTATATCGCGCCGATGATGACCGGCGTGGCCGGATTCAGTTCCGGTTCGGTGACCTGGCTGCTCATCGTGTTCGGGGCCGGACTGTGTCTCGGGAATGTCGTCGGCGGAAAGGCTGCGGACCGCAACCTGATGCCGAGTCTCTATGTCATTCTCGGGCTATTGGCAGCGGTATTGCTGTTGTTCACCTGGACGGCGCACAGCAGGCTGCTGTCGGTGCCGACGATCCTGTTGTTCGGCGCGGCCGGGTTCGCCACCGTGCCGGCCCTGCAGATGCGGGTGATGGACAAGGCAGCCGGCGCTCCTGCGCTCGCTTCGGCGGCCAACATCGCCGGGTTCAACCTGGGCAACGCGATCGGGGCCTGGCTCGGCGGTCTCGCGATCGACGCCGGACTCGGCTATACCGCGCCGAACTGGGTCGGTGCCGGGCTGGCTCTGGCCGGCCTCGGGGCGGCAGTGTTCTCGGGTGCCCTCGATCGACGTCCGGTGCTGACCGGTCCGCCCGAGCGGGTGGTATTACCGGTTGAATGAAAACTGAACCGAATTAAAAGCCGTTGGTGATCCAAAAGGGGATCTCCGACGGCTTTTTCATGTGCTTAAAACAAATGCGCCGGTGGGATTTCTTGTCGAGCTGTTCCATCGTGACTTTCGTCACAATCGCATTCCTGAAGTTTGCTTGACGACGCTGTCATCAAACCGTGATTCTTGTATCGCGGTGAGTGATTGACCGTATCTCCGCTGGGGGCGGGTGATTGTTTCGATTGTGTAATTCCGACAATTCATTCTGAGCGAGGGATAGACCTATGCCTGAAACAGGTGTGCAGCGTAGATCCGTTCTGTTCGGCGCCGCCGCGGCCGCGGTCGGGGGCGCCGCCGTCGCCGCGCTGCCGACGGGAGCCGACGCGGCGCCGGCGCACGCAGTACCGGCGGGTTCGAAGGTTCTGCCGGGCGACCCGCGGTACCGGGAGTTGTCCCGGGGCAACAACCAGCGGTTCGTCGCGCAGCCGGAGTACATCCGGATAATCACCTCCGCGCAGGATGCCGAGGACGCGGTGCGCGAAGCGGTCCAGGCCGGCAAGCGGGTCTCGATCCGCGGTGGTGGGCACTGCTTCTCCGACTTCGTCTGCAACCCGGAGATCGAGGTCGTGCTGGATGTCTCCCAGCTGACCCGGGTCTACTACGACCAGGTCCGCCGCGCGTTCGCGGTCGAGGCCGGTGCCCGGTTGATCAACGTCTACGAGTCTTTGTTCAAGGGCTGGAACGTCACCATCCCGGGCGGCATCTGCTACAGCGTCGGCGTCGGTGGCCACATCTCCGGCGGCGGCTACGGCCTGCTGTCCCGGGCCCACGGCCTCACCGTCGACCACCTGTACGCCGTGGAGGTGGTGACCGTCGGAGCGAACGGCAAGGTTCGCACGGTCGTCGCGACCCGGGAGCCCAACGACCCGAACCGCGATCTCTGGTGGGCCCACACCGGCGCCGGCGGCGGCAACTTCGGTGTCGTCACGAAGTACTGGTTCCGCTCGCCGGGTGCCAAGGGCTCCAAGCCCTCGGACCAGTTGATCAACCCGCCGTCGACCGTGCTGATCAGCGCGATCGAGTTCCCGTGGGACCAGCTGACGCCGGAGAAGTTCCACCGGCTGCTGAAGAACTTCGGCGACTGGCACCAGCGCAACGCCTCGCCGAACTCGCCGAACGTCCAGCTGAGCAGCCTGTTCAACGTGAGCTCCAAGGCGCACGGCAGCCTCGGCATGTTCACCCAGGTGCCGAACGACAACCCCAACGCCCGGCAGATCCTGGACGACTACCTCGAGGCCATCACGAAGGGCGTCGGCATCACCCCGCAAGAGGTCACCAAGCCGCTGGCCGAGGTCGGCATCCTGTCCGGCTTCGCCGAGCCCCGCGAGCTGCCCTGGCTGCAGGCGACCCGGCTGGTCGGCACGAACAACCCGACCATCACCAACCCCACCTCACGCGGGGTGCACAAGTCGGCGTACATGCTGAAGAACTTCACCGACGAGCAGATCGCGGCCGTCTACAAGCACATGACCCGGCCGGACTTCCAGAACCCGGACACCATGCTGGTGCTGTTCTCCTTCGGTGGCCAGGTGAACGCCGTCAAGGAGGACGCGACCGCGAACGCCCAGCGGGACACGATCTTCAAGATGTGCTTCCAGACGTTCTGGGAGAAGGAGTCCGACGACCAGTTCTACGTCGGCTGGGCCCGGGACATCTTCTCGGAGTTCTTCGCCGCGACCGGTGGCGTCCCGGTGCCGGGCACGGGCGCGGACGGGTGCTACATCAACTACCCCGACAACGACATGGCCGACAGCACCCACAACCGGTCCGGGGTGCCGTGGTCGACGCTGTACTTCAAGGGGAACTACCCCCGACTGCAGCAGATCAAGCGGCGGTACGACCCGACCAACTACTTCCGCCACAAGCTCTCCATCGAACCGGTCTGATCAAGGCCGGGTCGGGGAGGAGTCCAGCTCATGAGTGCCTGCCAGCAGCAACCGGAGCGCGGCTTCGGACGGCGTACCGGGCTGGGCGCTGTACATCAGGATGCGGTGCGCGGAGTCGTCGGGCAGCTGGGCCACCTCGAAGGAGAGCTCCAGCTGGCCGACCACCGGATGCTGGAACTGCTTCATCCCGAAGGTGCAGTTCACCACCGGGTGGCGCGACCAGAGCTCGGCGAACTCGGTGCTCTTCATCGACAGCTCGCCGATCACCTCGGCCAGGTGCAGGTCGTTCGGGTGCCGGCCGGCGATCAGTCGCAACGACGCGACCGACCGCTTCGCCTCCTCGTCCCAGCGCGCGTAGAGCTCACGCGTGTGCGGGTCGAGGAAGAGCATCCTCGTCAAGTTCGGCCGGGTCTCCGCGGAGTACGGGCTGTCGGCGTCGTAGTGGCCGGCCAGCAGCTGGTGACCCAGGTCGTTCCAGGCCAGCACGTCGCTGCGCCGGTCCATCACCACGGCCGCGATCCCGTCGATCGCCTCGATCAGTTGCTTGGTGGCCGGTCGCGCGGTCTCCGGTTTGCCCGGCGTCCGCCGTTTGCGCCGGGTCGGCCGGGCGAGATTGCGCAGGTGCGTCGTCTCGTCGTCGCTGAGCTGCAGGGCGCGGGCGATGGCGTCGAGGACGTCGTCGGACGCGTTCTGGCTCTGGCCCTGCTCGAGCCGGGTGTAGTACGCGACGCTGACGCCGGCCAGCTGGGCCAGCTCCTCCCGGCGCAGGCCGGGCACCCGGCGAGCTCCGTAGGAGGTCAGGCCGACGGCTGACGGCTGCAGCCGCGCGCGCCGCGTGCGGAGGAATTCGCCCAACTCAGCAGGTTTCTCCATAACGGCCAGTATGCCCGGGGTCGCCGGACCGAGCCTGACCCTGCCAGTACAAGTCAAACGCTTCGATAACCACACCCGCCCTCCCGACCGAGGCCGCGCGGCGATCCCGCACGGCCGGAACCAGGAAGAATCATGCGCAAGGTAGCCGTCGTCCTCGGGACCCGCCCCGAGGCGATCAAGTGCGCGCCCGTGATCCGGGCGCTGCAGGACGACCCGCGGTACGAACCGCTGGTGCTCTCCACCGGTCAGCACCGCCAGATGCTCGACGAGACGCTCGCCGCGTTCGGGCTCAAGGCCGACGTCGATCTCGGGGTGATGACCGACAAACAGACGCTGTCCCAGGTCACCCATCGGGCGCTCAGCGGACTCGCGGGTCCGTTGAGCGACGCCGGCGTGGAAGCGGTGATGGTGCACGGTGACACCGCCACCACCTTGGCCGGCGGTCTGGCCGGTTTCCACCACCAGATCCCGGTCGTGCACATCGAGGCGGGGTTGCGCAGCGGCAACCTCTACTCGCCCTTCCCGGAGGAGGCGAACCGCCGGCTGGTCGCGCAGATCAGCGAACTGCACCTCGCGCCGACGCCCGGCAACTACGCCAACCTGATCCGCGAAGGCATCAACGAGTCCAAGATCGTTGTCACCGGCAACACGGTGATCGACGCGCTGCGCTGGGCCAGTGGCCAGGCGGTCGACTACGGTCACCCGTCGCTGGAGGACCTGGACGAGGACCCGCGCCGGGTGATCCTGGCCTCCGCCCACCGGCGTGAGTCCTGGAGCAAGCTGGACGAGATCGGCGCCGCGATCCGCGAGATCGCGACGACGGAGAACGTGCGCGTCGTCGTACCGCTGCACCGCAATCCCGTGGTCCGCAAGGCGATGCTGGCCGAGATCGACGGGCTGCCGACCGTCGATATCGTCGACCCGCTGCCGTACGTGTCGTTCTGCCGGCTGATGCTGCGCAGCGACATCATCCTGTCCGACAGCAGCGGCGCCGAGGAAGAAGGCCCCGCGCTCGGCAAGCCCACGCTCGTACTCCGCGACATCACCGAACGCCCCGAAGCAGTAGCCGCCGGTACTGCGCGGTTGGTGGGCCGTACCCGCGAACGGATCACCGCCGAGGTCCGCGGCCTGCTGCACGACCAGGACCGCTACACCCGGATGTCCACCGCGGCCAACCCGTACGGCGACGGCAAGGCGACCGATCGCGTGGTCGGCGCGCTCGCCCATTTCTTCGGCGACGGCCCGGCCGTGCTGCCGTTCGTCCCGGGCCACCGGATCCTGGCCGCGCCGGAGCCCATCAGGTCGGTGGCCTGATGACCCGGCTCGCGTTGTCGAACCGGTTCGTCGAGGCGTCGTACGTCGAACAGCCGAAGGACCACCCGATTCCGGAGCGCTCGATCGTGGTGAATCCCGGGCTGACCCCGGTCTGGGTGGGGGAGGACCCGGTCCGCTACATCCCCGCCTTCTCCTCCACCGTGCTGCGCGACACCCGGGTCGAGAGCGGTGACTCGGTGCTGGTCTTCGAGATCCTTGCCGAGGACAACATCTCCGCGATCGCGCACGAGCCGGGCTGGCACCTGTTCGCCGATCTGCTGCCCGGATTCCCGCGGGACACGTTGCTTTACCGGGGTCCGCTGGAGGATCTCGGGATCGTCGAACTCGACCAGGGCCTCGCCCTGGGCTCCGTCGCCACCGGCGTAGCGCCGTTCCGGCTCTCGGTGAACCTGTGGTTCGCGCCGGCCGGGACCGACTGCGCGATCCACAACGAGCACGACTTCATCGAGATCCACTCACAGCTGCACGGCTACGGGCGGATGCAGAAGTTCAAGGAGCGCGACCACGCCACCTTGTACGAGGACCTGCGGATGAGCCCCGGCCACACGCCGCCGGTGCCGTTCTGCCGCAGCGTTCCGGGCGGAGGTTTCGCCTACCCGTGGCACCAGTACCGGGCCGATTCGGACTGTGTCTGGCTCGCCGTCGAATTCCACGCTGTCTGATTGTCTGAAGGAGTTTTGATCATGGTGACACCGCCCCGATTCACCGCCGAGATCGTCGCCGGGCAACTGCGCGACGGCTACTGGCTGGAGGCGCCGGACATCACCGGCGACGGCAGCCCCGACCTGTTCGGCTACGGCCTGCGCCTCGGCGAGATCTACTGGTACGCCAACGAGCCCGGCTGGCCGCGCAAGCTGATCACCGACGGCTACCGGATGCCGGTCGGCGCCGACTTCGCCGACATCAGCGGCAACGGACACCCCGACGTCGTCGTCTGCTACGAGCTGTACGGACCGATCGGGACGATCCACGACCCGGACGAGGTCGGCGGCAAGATCGACTGGATCGAGAACCCCGGCGACGCCGGCAAGTCCGACGAGCGTTGGAAGAAGCACTACATCGGCCGGGCGACCGGGATGCACCGGCTCCGGGTCGGCCACTTCACCCAGACCGAGCGGCTCGAGGTGATCGGTCTGCCGATCGTGGCGAAGGCCGACGTCCACGCAGTACTGCCTGTTGTGCTGTTCACTCAGCCTGATGATGTGTTCGGTGCCGCTGAGTGGGACAAGACGATCATCGACGACACGTCGTTCCGGATGATCCATGGTGCGGAAAAGCGGAAGGGTCTGATCCCCGGGTCCGAATTGGAGTCCGTACTGCTGGCGTCGGACGAAGGCGTGACGTGGCTCTGGTACGACGAAGCGCAGGGGGCGTGGCGCAAGGAGCTGATCGGGACCGGTGAGTTGACCCAGTTCGAGGAGACCGGGTTCCGTGGGAGCGGGGATCTCGATGCGGGTGGTCTCGGTGGCCAGCCGTTCGCCTACGTGGCGGCGATCGAGCCCTTCCACGGCAACACCGTCGGGGTCTATGTGAAGGACGCCGACGGGGTCTGGCAGCGGACCTTGCTCGACGTGTACGGCGACCCGAACGAGAACGGTGAAGGGCCTGGCCATCAGATCGTCTGCGCGGACTTCGACGGTGACGGGGACGACGAGTTCCTGGTCGCGCTGCGTGGACCGTGGCCGTGGCAGGGCGTCATGTACTACAAGGCGATCGACGCGGCGCGCGGTATCTGGGCGAAGTGGCGGGTGGCCGACGAGTCGGTGGCCCGGATCGCGACCGCGGACTTCAACGGCGACGGCCGGCTCGACTTCGCGACCATCGCGTACTCCGTACAGAACTACTACGTCGCCAAGGACGCCAAGGTCATGGTCTACCGCAACGGAACCCCTCAGGCGGCCGACGATGTCAGCTGAAACCGCTCCTTCCGAAACCGCCGCGACCACCGCCCCGGCCGCGGCGTCCACCAAACGACCACCGCTTCATTCGCTCACCGGGTTGCGCTTTCTCGCCGCCCTCCTGGTGTTCTTCTTCCATCTCACGCTGTCGAACTCGCCGGTGCCGCCGAACAGCCCGGTGAACCCGTTCGCCGACGAGCGGCTCGCGTCGTTCCTGGAGACCCTGTTCAGCAAGGCCGGTTACCTCGGCGTCTCGTTCTTCTTCGTGCTGAGCGGCTTCGTGATCACCTGGTCCGCGACGCCGGGCGAGGGCGCGCTGCCGTTCTACCGGCGCCGGTTGCTGAAGATCTTCCCCAACCACCTGGTCATGTTCGCAGCGGCGATGCTCCTCTTCGCCGGTGCGACCACCCGGCCGGGTGCCTGGATCCCGAACATCTTCCTGCTGCACTCGATGTTCCCGCAGGGCGATGTCTACGTCAGCGTCAACCCGCCGTCGTGGACGCTCTGCAGCGAACTGCTCTTCTACCTGTCGTTCCCTTCCTGATCAAGCCGATCAAGCGGATCGCGGCCAACCGGCTGTGGCTGTGGACCGGCGTGATGGTGGTCGGTATGGTCGGTGTCCAGCTCGTCACGCAGTACCTGGTCTCCGACTCGCCGAAGTCCCCGATCACGCCGATCTCGGTGACGCAGTTCTGGTTCGGTTACATCTTCCCGGTGCCGCGGCTGTTCGAGTTCGTCGTCGGCATGCTCGTCGCCCGCGCGGTGATGGCCGGCCGGTTCCCCCGGATCGACATCCGCTGGTCGATCCCGGCGATCGTCCTCGGCTATGTCGTTGCCCTGAAGGCCCCGTTCGTCTATGGCTTCTCGGTGGCGTCGATCCTGCCGATCGTGCTGGTCATCGGTGCCTTCGCCACCGCCGACATCCGCGGTGAACGCACCGGCGTGAACAACAAGACCTGGCGCTGGCTCGGGGAGATCTCGTTCGGCTTCTACATCTGCCAGGGCGTGGTCATCTTCTACGGCCGCACCCTGTTCGGAGCCGATCCCTTCAGTACGCCGGTCGCCGTCCTGGTCGCAATCGCCTTGTTCATAGCGACTCTGCTCGCAGGCTGGGGACTACACGCCCTGGTGGAACGCCCGATGATGCGCCGCTTCGCCAGACCCCGCACCCGGGTCGCCGCTCAGGCATAGGCGGTGTGGTCTTGCCGTAGATCCAGGCGCGGAAGTACTGCGTGAGGTCGCGCCCGCTGACCTCGTTCGCGACGTCGATGTAGTCCTGCGTACTGGCGTCGCGGTCGCGATAACGGTCGAAGAAGGTCTGCTCGATCCTGCGGAAGGTGGGATCGCCGACGAGGGTGTCGAGCCCGGTCAGCATCAGCTGGCCGGGTACGTCGGTGTCGAAGAGCACGGCGAGCTGGTTGTTCAGCTGTCCCATCGGTCCGGCCTGGCTCCGCGACTGCTGGTCGGCCTCGTAGAGATCCTTGGGTTCCTGATCGAGGTTGGTGAAGCCGCGCGACGCGTCGTACTTGCGCTCGTAGTACCGGGCATGTCCTTCACTGATCCACATGTCGTCCCAGCTGCGGACGGAGACGGCGTCCCCGAAGTACTGGTGGGTCATCTCGTGAACAGCGTCCCTGCCTCGTCCTTCGCGGCCAGCGAGAGTGGGAGTCCGAAGGTGGACAACCCGGCCGTCTCCAGCGCGACCCCGTCGTACGGGCTGGTGAGGCCGAGCACGCCGTACTGCTCGTAGGGGCAGCCCGTGGGGTCCGGTCTGTTTGATCGTGCGGAACTTGCCGACAGCGATGGCAACGACATCGGTCTTGATCGGGTGAGCGGTCCGGTAGACCCAGGTCGTCGTGGCGCCATGCCAGTACTTCGCTTGCAGGCGGCCGCTTGCCACCCCGGTCCGGTCGTTCGGCGCCGTGATCCGGAGCGTGTACTGCGCTTTGTCGCTCGGGTGGTCGTTCGACGGGAAGACCACGTGCTCGCGATTCGGCTGGCCCATCACGCCGAATCCGTCCGGGGTCTCGTTCCAGACGGTGAACGGGCTGGGGACGCCCGGCGGCAGGTCGAGGCCGGGGGAGACCGGATTCTGCGAGCGGTCGGCGGTGTAGACGACGCGGACAGTGAACGGCAGGTACTTGTACAGCGGCCGGGCCGGCGTGATGGTCAGCTTCTCCTTGGCCAGTTTGTACTGCGCCGGCCGTCCGTCGACGGTCACCAAACTGATCTGCTGACCCGCCGAGTCGAGACTGAAGCTCGACAGCGACTGGGTCGCTCGCGCCCGCATCGTGACGCTCGCGGGCATCTTCGTGGTGCCGGTCCGGTAGTCGAGGCTGACGTCGTAGCTCAGCGCGTCGTAGCCCCCGTTGCCGAGCCCGGGGAACAGCCGGTCGTTGAGCGTGCTCGCGCCGGGCCTCGGCGCTGCGGCCTCGGCGGCCGGGATGCCGATGGGGAGAAACAGAACGGTTGCCGCGAGCAAGCTTCCGGTCCGGAGCGTCGTCTTCGTTGCCATGCGCACCAGCCTGCCGTTTTGCGTTGCGGATTTCCTCCGCCTACAGGCGGAACCTCTGTAGTGCCAAAGTGTTAGATGGGGTTCGGCCTATCGTCTGAGGCGGTCCGGGGCCGCAGGCTCTACGGTTGGTGTCATGCGGCTCTCCTGATGGGACGGCAAGCGCTGGGTGCTTGCGGTCGACGTCCTGCTCGCCGCCGGGCTGACCGTGCTTCCGTTCCTGAAGGACAAGCTCGTCGGAGCCGCGTGAGCATCGCCGTCATCGCGATCTGGCCGGCACCCAATCACCGGAACGTCGGTTGGGTCGAGCTGCACGCGACCTCCGGGCTGTTCGTCGCCGTGCCGATGTTGCTGGGCCTCTGGGTCTTCCAGCGCCGTGCGTTGCTGGTGGCGTTGCGCGAGCGTGCCGAGCAGGCCGAGCGGGAGCGCGATCTGCGGGCCGAACGGGTGGTGGTCGCCGAACGCCGCCGGATCGCGCGCGAGATGCACGACGTGGTGGCGCATCGGGTGAGCGCGATCGCACTGCAATCGGGGGCGCTGACGATGACCGCTCCCGACGAACACACCGAGCAGGTGGCCGAGGTGATCCGGCGGACCAGTACGGCGGCGCTCACGGAACTCCGCGAGATTCTTCAGGTACTACGGGAGGAACAGCCGGGGGAGCCGGGGCATGTGGCTCCGTCGCTGGGCGCGGTACCGGTGTTGGTGTCCGAGGCCGCGAGCAGCGGACTAGTGGTGTCCTTGGAGCTGCCTGATCCGGTGCCCGAGGTCGCACCCGCGGCCGGGCGAGCGGCGTACCGGGGTGGTGCAGGAGGCGCTGACGAACGCGGCCAACCACGCGCCCGGGGAGGCGGTCTCGGTCGGATAGTCGAGCTGGTCACGAAGTACGAGCCGGATCTGGTGCTGACCGATATCCAGATGCCGGGGGTGAACGGGATCGAGAGGTCGTCCGCCGGGTGGCCGCGCTGCCCGACCCGCCGCCCGTCGTGGTGCTGACCACCTTCGACCTGGACGAATATGTCTACGAGGCGCTGCAGGCCGGAGCGAGCGGCTTCCTCCTGAAGGACATCGCCCCTCGCGCCCTGATCGAGGCCGTCCAGACCGTCGTCGCCGGCGAGGCGATGCTCTCCCCACGCATCACCCGCCGCCTCATCAAGGCCTACACCGACACCCGCCCGGCCCCGACCGTCCCGCCCGCCTTGTCCGCCCTGACCCCACGCGAACTCGAAGTCGCCATCACCGTCGCCGAGGGCCTCAGCAACGCCGAGATCGCCCGCAAGCTCTCCCTGAGCGAGTCCACCGTCCGGCCTGGCCTGACGCTGTCTTGTAGTCGATTTGATACTGAGCGTATTCGAACATAGTATCGATTCATGAGCAGGCTTCCGAGCGATGAACCAACAGACGGGCCGCACCATGCGGTGCCGCTAGGCCGCGCGCCATTGGAGCGCGCGCCGCTGGGTTCGACTGGGGAGCCTGCTGGGCGGTCGCGGCGAAAGAGTCTTCTGCGTCATGACATCGCCGACGATCCCGGCCAGGGCGTCGCACTGTACGAGGCGCTCGCTGCGCAGAACACGTCCTCGTTGTCTGCCGACGAGTGGGCGGATCGGATCGAAGCCATCGAACGGGTCAAGGCCCGGCTAGCCGCCTGGGAAGCCGAAGGCATCGCCGGGTTCGACGACGCCCTGCACGGCAACTCAGCCGATCTCGGCCACCGCTATCCGGAACCGGGCGACCGCCCCGCGGCGCCGGGAGAGCGCCGCTGGGGTGCCGGGGATCTGCGGTCGGTCTCTGACGAGCTCGCGTTGATTCTGAACCTGCGCAGGCCTCATGCCACGGCCCGGATCCATACCTCCTGCGAACTCGTCCACAACTTCCCCGTCACCCTGCACGCGCTGAGCGAGGGCTGGCTGATCGAACGTGCCGCCTTCACCATCGTCGGAGAACTCTCAGTCCTCGAGGACATCAATGATCTCCGCGCCGCCGAGACCGCTGTGTTGGCCTGGGCCCGCACCCACCCGTTGACCGACCTCAAGAAGGAATGCCAACGCCAAGCCGCCCGCCGGTCCCCGGCTGCCAGCACCAACCGCCACCGACGCGCCCATGAGGAGCGCTCCGTGCGGATGATCCCCGACGGCGACGGCCGCGCAGTCTTGGTCCACGACCAGGACGCTGTGGATGCTGCCGCGATCATGACCAGCCTGTCGAGGGCAGCCGCTCGCGCCCGCCGCAACGGCGACCCCCGCAGCAGCAACCAACTCCGCGCCGACATCGCCCTCAGCCGCCTCCTCCGACGCGCCAAGCGCACCAACCCAGCCTCTGTCGTCGACGAACCGGCCATTCCAGGCAACTACCCGGCCACCACCGAGCAGTCCGGCACCGCCGCCGAGGAACCGCTTCGCCGCAATGACCACGCTGACACCGTCTCCAGCGACGACCCCCACGACCTCACGCCACCCAACGCCACCGAACCGCCCTACGACCTCCAGGCACCTGCCCCCACCGAACCGCCCTACGACACCAGCCACGAACCGCTGGACAACCATGCCTACGAACTCGACGACGACCGCGGCAACCAATGGGTCGACGACCATGCCTACAAGGCGGACGGCGACCATGCCTACAAGGCGGACGGCGACTGTGGCTTGGAACCGCTAGACGACCGTGGTTTGGAGCCGGTGGGCGACTGTGGCTATGAGGCGCCCGAGGACTACTCGGGGGTCGGGCACTCGGACGGCGACCGCGCCGACGACTTCGAAGGAACCGGCGAGCCTGATCCTGAGCTCGTGGACGAGACATTGATCGGGGCCGAAGCGATGGTGGTGATCCACGCGACCGCTGCCGAGGTGAACGCGTTGATCAACGGCAAAGCAGCAACCGGCGGAGAAGCCGACCACCACGGCCCCATCCCGCAAAGCACCCTCCGCAAGCACCTCATCAAGGCCATCACCCAAGGCCTCCTACCGAACCTCCCCGCCACCCCCACCAGCCCGCACCCCGGCGCAACCACCCGCCGCCCCCGCACCGCCTTCGGGATCGAACTGCGCATCACCGACCAGCCACCACCCAGCGATCCCGATCGCTATACGCCCTCGGCTGCGTTGGACAGGTATGTCCGGTGGCGGGATCGGACCTGCCAGTTCCCGGGTTGCAACCGGCCGGCGGAATTCGCTGACCTCGACCATCGGATCCCGTTCGCGGTCGGTGGGCGCACGACCGCGGCCAACCTGTGGTGCCTGTGCCGTCACCACCACCGCCTCAAGCACGAAGGCGGCTGGCAGATCCATCCCAACCCCGACGGCAGCTACACCTGGACCAGCCCCACCGGCCGCAGCTACCGCAACAACGCCACCATCTACCAGCCACCCGACCCCACCGATCAACACCCGCCGCCCGAGCGCAACCACCTACCACCCGCCACCTGACCGCGGTGGGGCAGACCGGTCCGCCTGGCTCTATTGACTAGTGGGTGCGGGCGAAGGTCACCGGGGCAACCGTTTCGCTTGCGGTTGACCCGGTGACCGTCGAGGTTGGCTAGCGACCTGGCCAGCCGGTTGGCGCGGCGGACCAGATTCGTGTCGGTGTGGATCCGGTCTGCTGCGAGTTGAAGTCGTAGATCGCTCGTGCGTACTGCCCACTCGTCCGGCGTACGCGCCCATCGATCCCACGAGATCGTGCACCCAGCAGTCGACTGTGATTCAGGAACCTTTGGAAATGCAGCCTGCTCTAGCGGCGCCCAGCTAGAGCGACGGTACAGGCGCTCATCCACGCCGTTTTGAAGAACTTTCGTGTGACGTCTGGCATGAATCCTCCTCAGGCCAAGGCCTGACCCTGTGAGTTTGACGAGGCGTCGGCGCCGACGCTTGCTGACACTGGGACTGCACCAAGACAGTCGTGCTGTGAGCCTCGCCGAGTACGACGGTGAGTTCGTCGTACGCCGCATCAGGATCTGCCAGCACCTGCTCGATCCGCACCCTGAGCCGCCTCAACCGATCCGTCAACTGGCCGACGAGTTGATCCAGACCACCATCTGCGTCGCGGCCCTCCAGGACTCGAAGGGACTCCTAGTTCTAGGGAAAGATCACCCGGCCGGTTCCTTGCAGGAGTCCGACGTAGAAGGCGTCGACTCTGGCGATCTTGGACATCGCGGATCGGAGGTATTCGAAGGCGACGTAGCTCTCGCGTCCCTCTGCCTCGGCGAGCCTGGCCAGCGCCTCCCGTAGTACGGCGGCGATGCGCACGGTAAAGCGAGGTCCCCCCTCGGCCATCTGTCGATGGAAACACAGTCGGCCACGACCTGGCTACGGTCCGAGAGCGGGGTCGGGGCTCTTGACGGTGGTGCAGCTAAGTGATTTAGTCAGTTCGTGACTTACTCAGTGGTGGGCGGGGCGGCGAGTCTGTCGGATCGGTTGACCGAGGCGATTCTCGGGATCATCCGGGACCGGAAGCTGGCGCCTGGGGATGCGATTCCGTCGGCGCGGGAGTTGGCGAAGCGGTTCGAGATCACCACGCCGACGATCCGGGAGGCGCTCCGGAAGCTGGAGGCGACCGGTGCGGTCGAGTTCCGGCACGGCTCGGGGACCTATGTGGGGCCGACGATCAACAACGTCGTGCTCGCCAATCCCCACCGCCCACCCATCACCAAACAGTCGGTGTTGCAGTTGATCGGCGCCCGCCTCCTGATCGAGCCGGCCGTCGCCCGTCAGTCTGCGGTGGCACGCCAGCCTGAGAACCTGGAGCGGTTGGAAGCCTCGGTGACGAATGCGTTGACGCCGCCTGGGGGACAGCCGTTTGCGTTGAACTTTCATGTGGAGTTGGCGGCGGCAAGTGGGAACCCGGTGGTGGAGGAGTTGCTGGCATCCCTGCTGAAGGTGCGGACCAGGGAGCAGCAGCAGATCCGGCAGCTGTACGACAACCGCAAGCGGGACTACGAGGAGCACCGCGCGATCTTCGAAGCCGTGCAAGCTGGTGATGCCGCAGCAGCCGAGCAGTTGACGCGCGAGCATCTCGATCACATCCGGCAGGCGATCGAGGCCGCGACCTTTCCGGAGTTGCCGTGAGCAACAAGCTGGCAGAGATGACCACCGACCAGGCGCGCGACGCCGTCCGCACCTCGCCGCTGATGATCATCCCGGTCGGCGCTCAGGAGCAGCACGGCGGCGGGATGGCGATGTCCACCGACATCGTCCGCGCCGAGGGTCTCGCCGAGCTGGTAGCCGAGCGGCTGGAAGGTCGTGCGGTGATCGCGCCCTCGGTCAACTACGGCGTCTCCCCGCATCACATGGCGTTTCCAGGCACGGTGACGTTGTCCCCGGCAACCTTTCAGTCCGTACTACGTGACGTCGTCGCCAGCCTGCACCAGCATGGCTGGAAGCAGTTCCTCGTCATCACCGGGCACGGTGGGAACAACGCCGCGTTGTCCGTGCTCGCCCAGGAGTACCTGCTGGAACCCGAGCTCACCTTCGCGTGGACACCCATCACGCCGCTGGTCTCGGACCTGATTGCCGGGATGGAGGTCAGCCAGGTGCACGGTCATGCCGGCGAGGCCGAGACCGCGCAGATGCTCTACCTCGCACCCGAGCTCGTCCATCCCGAGCGCCTCGAGCCCGGGGCGACCGAGCTCGACGAGCTAGCTCCGAAGGCCCGATTGTCCCGGCAGGCGCAGGGTCCGCGTCTGTCCGTCGGGTTCGACGTGTATCACAAGCGTGGCGTCCTGGGAGATCCCCGACGGGCCACTGCCGAGGACGGCCGTCTCCTGGTGGAGACCGCCGCCGACCGGATAGCCGCCTTCGCCGACGAACTGCTCTCGGCCTGACCCCTCTGCACCGAACCGTCACTGGAACTGCCCGATGCGTTCCAGGCGCGAGCCTGCCCGCCCGCAGGCCGCCCGCCCGAGGAGGCACCCTGATGAACCTCGCACGCCCGAAAACCCCGACCAAGGCGCAGCGCACAGCGATCGCCGCCCTGATGGCCGCGGCCGGCCTGGTGACCGCCGCAGCCGCCACTCCGTTGCTCCCAGCAACTGCCGCGCCGGTAAGTCATTCAAGTAAAGGCTGTGGGGTGGCAACCGCACAGGCACCTGGAACCGGAGCGGACTACGAACTGGTGAGCGGCGGGTTGACCCGGACCTACCGGCTGCACCTGCCCCCGCAGTACGACAAGAAGAAGGCGTCGCAGTTGATCGTGGTCTACCACGGTCGGGGCAAGACCGGCGCGTTCACCGAGGCGTTCTCGGATCTCTCCAAGCTGAACGCGATCGTTGCCTACCCCAACGGTGTTGTCGGTGACGAGGACAAGCAAGCCTGGCAGGGTGCTCCGTATGCGGCCAAGGGCGTGGACGACGTGAAGTTCACCAACGACCTGCTGGACTCGCTCGAAGCCTCGTACTGCGTCGACACCGACGCGGTCTACGCCACCGGGAAGTCGAACGGCGCCGGGTTCACCGGCATTCTCGCCTGCCGGCTGGCCGACAGGTTCGCCGCGATCGCACCGGTGAGTGGTGCGTTCTACATCGAAGGCACCCGGTGTGCCCCGAGCCGCCCGGTCCCGGTGCTCGACATCCACGGCACCGGTGACACGACCATCCCGTACGGCGGCGACGGCGAGCGCGATCTCCCCAGCGTGCAGACCTGGGTGCGCGACTGGTCGGTGCGAGATCACTGCAGTCCGGAGCCGAAGGTGACTCAGCAGGGCGACGACGTCCTGACCTTTACCTACAAGGGTTGCCGAGCGGACGTAGTACACGTTGCTGTCACTGATGGCGGACACAGCTGGCCGGGGTCTGACAGCTCATCCGGCCCTGGATATGTCACGCAGACTTTCGAGGCGCATGAGCTGATCGGTGCCTTCTTCACAGCGCACAAGATGAGGCACTGAGATGACGGCGACGGCGACCGAGAAGCAGGAGCTGCCCCGGCTGGTCAGGGGGATGGCGGTGATCGAGCGGGTCGGGAACGCATTGCCGCATCCGTTCTGGCTGTTCTGGATCCTGTCCGCGATCCTCGCCGTGGTCAGCGCGATCCTGGCCGCGCTGGACGTGTCGGTGGTGTCGCCGAAGGACGGCAAGATCGTCGCTGTGCAGAACCTGCTGTCCGGCGACGGCCTGCAGATGGCCGTCTCGACAGCGATCTCGAACTTCGCGGAGTTCCCGCCGATGGCCACCATCGTGGTGGTGATCATGGGCGTCGCGCTGGCCGAGCGGACCGGGTTCCTGCAGGCGGTGATGCGGGTCAGCGTCTCCCGGGTGCCGACCTCGATGGTGGTCTTCGCGGTCGCCTTCGCCGGCACGATGGCCCACGTGGCGAGCGCCGCGGCGTACATCATCCTGGTTCCGCTGGGTGGGTTGGCATTCCGGGCCGTCGGGCGGTCGCCGATCCTCGGGATCGTGGTCGCGTACACGGCGATCGCGTCCGGGTACGACGCCAGCCCGATCCCGACGCCGAACGACGCGATCTTCGCCGGCATCACCACGGCCGCGGCGAAGACCGTCAACCCCGACGCCTACATCTCGCCGCTGTCGAACTGGTTCTTCAACATCGCCTCGTCGGTGCTGCTGGCGTTGGTGATCACGCTGGTCACGAGGCTGGTGCTGAACAAGCGGACGGATCTCGAACCGGACGCCGACGCGGAGCTCGACGACCTGGAAGCCCTGCAATTGAAGGACAACGAGCGTCGCGGGCTGCGCCGGGCCGGGATCGTCTTCGGAGTAGCGGTGGTTGCGATCGTCGCGGTCATGGTTCCGCACGATTCACCGCTCAGAGGGGAGAACGGCAGCATCGTGGAATCGCCGTTCCTGGACGGCATCGCGATGGTGGTGGCGGTTCTGTTCGGCCTGGTCGGCATCACGTACGGCGTGACGGTGGGCGCGATCAAGAAGGGCGGCGACGTCCCGAAGCTGATGGCCGAGGGCATCAAACAGATGGCGCCGGTGCTGGTGCTGTTCTTCGCGATCGCGCAATTCCTGGCGTACTTCAGCTGGAGCAAGATCGGTGATCTGCTGTCGGCCGAGTCCGCCCGGCTACTCGGCGATCTCGGCGCCCCGACCGTGGTGATCTTCCTCGGCATCCTGGTGCTGCTGACGCTGATCAACATACCTGGTCACCAGCGGTTCGGCGATGTGGGCACTGACCGCGCCGATCCTGGTGCCGATGATGCTGCTGCTGAACGTGCCGGCCGAGACCACCCAGGCGCTGTTCCGGATCGCCGACTCGGGCTCCACCGCGATCACGCCGATGAGTCCGTACTTCGTGATGGCGCTCGGGTTCCTGCAGCGGTACCGCAAGGACGCGGGGGTCGGCACGC
This sequence comes from Kribbella sp. NPDC006257, assembly GCF_040613535.1. Taxonomy (NCBI): domain Bacteria; kingdom Bacillati; phylum Actinomycetota; class Actinomycetes; order Propionibacteriales; family Kribbellaceae; genus Kribbella; species Kribbella sp. NPDC006257. The sequence goes on along the minus strand of NZ_JBEXSJ010000012.1, from coordinate 130,581 downwards.
TCGCGTCGTACACGGTGCCGCTCGCGATCGCGATGACGATCGCCTGGACGCTGTTGTTCCTGGCGTGGTGGGCGCTCGGGATCCCGCTCGGACCCGGTGCGCCGGTCAGGTAGTGACGGTCAGGTAGTGACGGTCAGGTAGTGACGGTCACCCCGGCTGCGGCCAGGTCGACCAGGGTCTGCGACGTGCTGGCCGGTGCCACCCCAGCGGTGAGCCCGGCCAGCACCGTCGTACGGAAGCCTGCCGCGTTCGCATCGAGCGCGGTCGCTCGCACGCAGTAGTCGGTCGCGATCCCGCAGACGTCGACCTCGGCGACGTCCCGCTCGCGCAGCCAGTCGGCCAGGCTGCGGCCGTCCTGCGCCTTGCCTTCGAAACCCGAGTACGCCGCGGCGTACTCGCCCTTGTCGAAGATCGCGTCGAACGGCTGCGGGTCGAGGTTCGGGTGGAAACCGACGCCGTCGGTGCCGGCCACGCAGTGCCGCGGCCAGGAGTTCACGAAATCGGGCGTCTCGGAGAAGTGGTCGCCCGGGTCGATGTGGTGATCCCTGGTGGCGACGACGTAGGAGTACCTGTGCTCGCCCGGCTCGGCCTCGTGCCACTCGTGCAGCAAGGTGCCGATGCGGAACGCCACGTCGGCCCCGCCGCTGACCGCCAGACTCCCGCCTTCGCAGAAGTCGTTCTGCACATCCACCACAATCAACGCCCGAGCCATCCCACACGCTCCTTCGCCGGTGTCCTGCCCCTCACGGTACAAGCCCGGCTGTCCGGAAGCTGTCAGGTCGCGTCCCCGGCGGCGTGGATCAGCCACGATGACCGCATGAAGCGTGCCTGCATGGTCCTGGCCCTGGGGTTGGCTGTCGGACTCGCCGGGTGCTCCGGCGGCGGAGACGACTCCGGGTCCTCGACACCGACGAACAGCACTGCAAGCCCGACCCCGACCCCGACTCCAACGCCGACCCCGACCGCGAACCCGACAAAGGCGAAGGCGACGCCCAAGCCGAAGCCGCCCTTGAAGGGGCAGCCGATGACGGCGAAGGACGGGCGGAAGACCTCGCGGTGCCTGAAGAAGAGTTGCGAGGTGCTGGTCTCGACCGGCAACCAGTTCCGGCTCAGCACCCGGACGGGGCTGTCCACGGTGGTGATCGAGGCGGTCGACGCGGCCACGGGCTGTCGATCGGCGTGTACGGCGACTCTGGTTTCCAGGCTCCCGGAGTCACCAGCGGCCCGAATCCGACGCAGGGATCGATCATGACCTACAACGGAGTGAGCTTCTTCCTGGTCGCGATCTCCGGCAGATCCCTGGTTCTGCGACTGATCCGTTAGAGGCGGCCTGTCTCAGAGAATGCACCTCGAAACGGAGGTTGTTTCTCTGGCCTTAGGGTGAGTGAGTGACAGGGGTGCAGCAGGTTGCGGTGGTTGCCACCGGGCTTCTCGCTGGGGTGCTGACCTCGACCGTCGGGGTGGCGTCGCTGGTGAGTTTTCCGGTGTTGCTTGCGCTCGGGATGCCGCCTGTTGTGGCGAACGTGTCGAATACGGTCGGCCTGATCGCGGGGAGCCTCAGCGGAGCCTTCGGCTACCGCCGCGAATTGAGGGTGAAGCCCCGGCTGGCATGGTTCGTCGTGATCACCTGTACTGCGGGCGCGGTGGTCGGCGCGGTCCTGCTGCTCTGCCTGCCGTCCGCGGTCTTCGAAGCAGCCGTCCCCTGGCTGATCATCGTTGCCTGCTTGACGGTTGGCGTCCAGCCGTGGATCGGCCGGTGGGTCCGCCGCAACGACGAGCCCGGCGGACGGCGTACGGGATTGTCGCCCGGTACGACGTTCTTCGCCGCGCTGACCGGGGTCTACGGCGGGTACTTCGGGGCGGGCGCCGGGGTGATGATGATCGCGGTGCTCAGTGTCGGGCTGGATCTGGATCTGCGGATCGTCAATGCGCTCAAGACGCTGGCCCTGCTGGTCGCGAACATCGTCGCCGGCCTGATCTTCGTCTTCCTCGCCGACGTGGACTTCACGGTGGCCGGCCTGCTGGCGGCCGGCTCGCTGCTCGGCGGGTATCTGGGGGCCCATATCGGCCGTCGCCTGCCGCCGACGCTGCTCCGGATCCTCGTCGTCGCGGCGGGCCTGGTCACGGCGATCACCTTGTTCTGACCCTCAACTGTGTGGAATTTTGTCGTGAACAGTTGACTTCTGCGCATTAGTGCTCAAAATCATGAAGCTATGGCAACTTCACGCAAGATGGCGGTCGTCGCGCTGGTCGGTCTCGGGCTGCTCGGCGGCGGGATGCAGGCAGCCTCGGCGGCGCCGCCGAACGCGACGTACACGGTCACGGTCGGCGCCAAGGGCAGTTGGACGACCCCGACGGACACGCCGCCCGGCGCCTACGTCGACAAGGACGGGACGTTCTACTTCCAGCAGTCGGCTGCCCTGTACGGCGCCACCGAGCCGCGGAAGTGGGACTTCTACACCGGCACGAACATCGACACGGCGACGAAGTCCAGCGCCATCAGCAATGCCGTGAACCCGAACAACGCCGACGACAAGAACAACGACACCACCTGGCGCTGCAACAACAGTCCGACCGGGCTGGAGTCGACGTTCGCGCCGAGCGGTTCGAGTTACTCGCAGAAGAACTTCTGCGACCTGGCCGGCGTCTGGGTCGATCCGGACACCGGCGACTGGTACGGCCTGGTGCACAACGAGTTCACGCCGCAGCCCTTCGGTGACGGGCTGCACTACGACGCGATCGACTACGCGGTGTCCACCAATCAGGGCAAGACCTGGACGATCAAGAGTCACGTCATCACCTCGCCGTACAGCACCAAGCGCAACGACACGACCGGCTTCCCGAACCAGACCTACTCCTACGGCGACGGCGACCAGCGGCTCCTCGTAGACACCGCTTCGGGCTACTTCTACGTGTATTACGGCTCGCGGATCATCGACAAGTCCGGCGGCTGGAAGAACTTCCGCGAGCATGTCGCGCGGGCCAAGATGTCGGGCAAGATGGCACCGTCCTCCTGGCAGAAGTGGTACGACGGCGCCTGGTCGCAGCCCGGCGTCGGTGGTCTCGAGAGCAACCTGGTGCCGGTCGACGCGAGCAACACGACGGGGTACACGCCGGTCGCGAAGGAGTACAAGCCCACCAGCGCCGGCTCGGTGGACCAGCAAGTTGCCGCTGGCACCCTTTCGCCGACCTCACCGCTGTTCGTGATGGACGTTGCGTACGACGCCTACCTCGGGCTCTACATCGGCGAACCGCAAGCGGTCCGGCAGGACGGCAAGGAGCCGCAGCACTTCTACGTCACCGACGACCTGACCACGCAGAAGTGGTACGAGATCGGCACCACCGGCAGCTACACGACGGCCTCCTGGTACCGCTGGTTCGTCGACAGCGCGAACAAGACCAGCTCGGCGATCATCGGCAAGTCCTTCCGCTCGTACTGTTCCTTCGGTTGCTCCGGTGGCGCGTCCGGTGAGTACGTCAATCTCACTGTGGACTCGACCGCACCGGCAGCGGCGCCGCTGGATCTCACCAAGACCTACCGGATCGCCAACGGTGGCGGCCGGATCCTGGCTCAGCAGTCCGGTACGACGGCAACCACGTCCGTCGGCACCTCCTCCGGATCAGCCCTGGAAGCCTGGTACTTCGTTGCCAACGGCGACGGTTCCTACCGGATCCTCAACTCGTCGACCGGCCAGGCACTCGGCGTCGACTCCGGTACGACGAGCAGTCGCGCGTGGGGCACCAGGCCGACCGTGACCATCACCGGATCCAGCGTCGGGCAGCAGTGGTGGCTCATCAAGAGTTCCGGCGGAACGTTCCGCTTCGTCAACCGGTACAGCGGTCTCGTCCTCGGCCTCTCCTCGGACTCCACCCGTCTTGCCGAAACCACGCCGACCCGCGACTGGACCAACGCGACCGGCAACGCAGTCGGCGGGACCAGGACCGGTTCGGAGCAGACACTCTCCCTCACTCAGGTCGGCAGTGCGCCGCAGAACCTCAATGGAGTCCACACCATCTCGACCGGCGGCAAGGCACTCGACGACCCGGACCGCAGTACGGTGGCCGGCACTCAACTGATCACCTGGACGGCACACGGCGACACCAACCAGAAGTGGACGTTCACCCAGCAGTCGGACGGTTCCTACACCTTGACCAACGGATCGTCCGGTCTGTGTGCAGACGTCAACGGCGGCGCCACCACCGCAGGCACCGCGATCATCCAATGGACCTGCGGCACCGGCGCCAACCAGCGCTGGACCGCCACCAAACTTGCCTCCGGCAACTACACCCTCAAGTCGGTGAGCAGCGGCCTCCTGCTGACCACGGCCTCCACCGCAGACGGCGCCAAGGTCACCCAACAACCCGACACCAACTCGCCGCTGCAGCAATGGACCATCAGCTGACAGGAGTTGACTCGAGTTTTCGGCGGATGAGGACGAGGGTTTTCGGGGCGTCGTGGTCGAGGGCCAGGGCGATCTGATCCAGGAGCTGCCAGTACTGGGGCTTCTCGGGCCAGTCGAGCGGGATCGACGTGATCCGGGCGGCCGCGCAACGGACGTGCAGGCGGAACCGGAGTACGGTGTGTTCGCCTTCGTGCGCAGGGGCTTTCGTCAGGCTCTTGGCCAGGGTCAGCTCGGCGAGGAGGTCCTCGCGGGCGCGCTCGGCGACGGCGAGCGGCTCGCGTTCGGCGAACCAGTCGCGGACCGTTTCGACCGCTTGGCGGAGGGCGATGGCGACCAGGGCGAGGATGGCGGTTCTGATGGTTTCGGCCAGCACCGGGTCTTCGGTGTCGAGGGGGATCGCGATCAGGAGGAAGACCTTGACGACGAAACCGACCAGGCCGCTCAGCATCGAGTGGTCCCGGCTGGTCTTGAGCTCGCGCACCTTGAGCTTCAACTGCTCAAGATGAACCAAGACCTGGTCGCGGTCTACGACCAATGAGGTCAGAACACCATCGACCTCAGAGCGCTTAAGGCCGAGGAACTCCGCGACGTCTGGGAGGGGGAGGTCGTCCAGAGCGGCAAGTCGGGGCGCGGCCTTCTTGACCTGCTTCCTCGTACGCCGTCCGCCATCCGATGCGCGCACCACGGATGCGGCGGAGGAAAGCAGCATCTCGAGGTCGCTGATCACCTCGGGCACCACCTCGTCGGCCACCCGCTTGTCGCCGGCACCGAGCGCAGCCAACCGGGTCTTCTCGTGCATCAGCAACCGCTGCAACGCGGTCGGCCCAGCAGAACCGGGCGTCTCCTCGTCAAGCTCCGCCAAGTCGGAGTCGTCCAGCACCAGGCCGTCCCGGGCATCGAGCCCCTTGCCGCCGACCACCGCCGACAGCGCGTCGTCCCGTTTAGGCCCAGGCCTGGAGAAGCTCACCCTTCAAGCCTAACTACATGCCGCGGATCAACCGCGGCTTGTGACGAAGGTGTTGAGTGCTACTGGATCGAGGTCCGGGGTGTGGGCTGCGTAGCCGGGCTGGTTCCAGCCTTCGGCGCCGAAGCCTTGGTAGGTGGCGCCGGCTTGTTCGACGATCAGGCGGCCGGCGCAGATGTCCCAGGCGTTGACCGCGGTGCCCATCGCGGCGTCGACCCAGCCGGCCGCGACGTACGCCAGGCTGAGGGCGGCGCTGCCGGCCCGACGCAGCGTCCCGTACGCCGTGACGAGTTCGCCGAAGTGGGCCAGGCCTTCCGGGCCGTCGACCGCGACGTCGCGGGCGCTGGGGTAGCCGGTGATCAGGAACGCCTCGGCTTCGGCGCGACGGCCGGTGGAGCGCAGAGGATCGCCGTTCAGATAGGCGCCGGAGAGGTCCGCGGTGAAGAGGTCACCGGTCATCGGGTCCAGGATCGCGCCGGCCACGATCCGGTCGCCGACGACGGCGCCGATCGAGGTGCACCAGAAGGCGAGGCCGCGGGCGAAGTTCGCCGTACCGTCGATCGGGTCGACGTACCAGGTGACCGAGCCGCTGCCCGGCTGGGCGCCGTCCTCCTCGCCGACCACGCCGCTGTCCGGGATCCGGGCGGTGAGCGACTTCGTGATCGCCTCCTCCGCCCGGCGGTCGTGCTCGGTCACCGGGTCGTGCTGATCGCGCTTGAACTCGATGTTCATCGTGCCGCGGAAGGCGGCGCGCAGGTCGTCGGCGACCAGCCGGGCGGCCCCGGCGGCGGCCTCGCGCAACTCGGTCGAGTAACTCGTCAGATCGGCGTCGGCGGCGGGCATCTGTCTCCCTGAAGAGTGGGCGTTGGTGCCATCACCCTAAGGTCGGGCATGTCAGGAACAAGTCACGGAGGCGGCCGACATGGGTGAACTGCGGAACTGGGCGGGCAATATCGAGTTCGGCGCGAAGACGCTGGACAGGCCGCAATCGGTTCTCGAGTTGCAAGAGCTGGTGGCAAACAGCGACAAGGTGCGGGTGCTGGGGACCGGCCATTCGTTCAACCGGATCGCCGACAGTCAGGGGCGGCTGGTCTCGGTCGCGGGTCTGCCCGAGGTGCTGGCGATCGACGAGGCGGCGAGCACGGTGACGATCTCGGCCGGCCTGCGGTACGGCGAGGTCACAGCCGGCGTGCATGCGAAAGGATTCGCGCTGCACAACCTCGGGTCGCTGCCGCACATCTCGGTCGCAGGAGCCTGCGCGACGGGGACGCACGGGTCCGGCGACACGAACAAGCCCTTGGCGGCAGCGGTGTCCGGGCTCACTTTCGTCGGAGCAGATGGTGAGCTCAAGACGTTGACCCGGGAGGACCCCGACTTCGCCGGCGCGGTGATCTCGCTGGGCGCACTCGGCGTGATGGTGCGGATCGCGCTCGACCTGGAGCCGGCGTACGAGCTCAGCCAGGTGGTGTACGACGGGCTGCCGGTCGAGCGGCTCAGCTCGGACTTCGAGGAGGTGTTCTCGAGTGCGTACTCGGTGAGCGCCTTCACCGACTGGGTGGATCCCGACGTGATGGTCTGGCGGAAATCGAAGGACACCAGCTTCGACCAGGACTGGCTCGGCGCGCACCAGGCCGACGGCCCGCGGCACCCGATCAAGACGATGCCGGCCGATTTCGCTACCCAGCAAGGAGGCGTACGGGGTCCGTGGAACGAGCGGCTGCCGCACTTCCGGCTCGAGTTCACACCGAGCAACGGGGAGGAACTGCAGTCGGAGTACTTCGTGCCCCGGCAGCGCGCCGCCGAGGCGTTCGCGGAATTGCGGGCCCTGGGCAAGCAGATGGCGCCGCTCATCCAGGTCTCCGAGATCCGCACGATCGCCGCGGACGAGCTGTGGCTCAGCCCGAGTCAGGGCCGGGACACGGTCGCGCTGCACTTCACCTGGATCCGGGACGAAGAGGCTGTCCGGCCCGTCCTCGAACAGATCGAGGAGAAGCTGCTGCCACTGGGTGCGCGGCCGCATTGGGGCAAGGTGTTCGCGGCCGACGCCGGCGTACTGCGGGACAGCTACCCGAAGGTGCCGGACTTCGCCGCGTTGACGACGAAGTACGACCCCGCGGGCAAGTTCCGCAACGAGTACCTGGAGAAGTACCTGCCGCGTTAGGCCCGGGCTACCAGCGGTCGTGCACCTGCGGCCGGATGAGCTCGTCGTAGATCTCCCGTACGGCGGTCAGCTGCTCGTCGGTGAGGGGGCTCAGCGCCTCCGCACCGACGTTGCCGGCGACCTGCTCGGGGTTGCGGGCACCGGGGATGACGACCGAGACGCCGGGCTGGTCCAGGATCCACCGGAGGGCGAACTGGGCCATCGTCGCGCCTTCGGGGACGAGCGGGCGGAGCCTGCGGACCGCTTCCAGGCCGGTGGCGAAGTCGACGCCGGAGAAGGTCTCGCCGACGTCGAAGGCGTCGCCCTTGCGGTTGTAGTTGCGGTGGTCGTCGGCGCCGAACGTGGTGTTCTCGTCGTACTTGCCCGACAGCAGACCGCTCGCCAGCGGGACCCGGGCGATGATCCCGACACCCGCCTCGGCCGCCGCCGGGAGCACCTCGTCGAGCGGCTTCAGCCGGAACGCGTTGAGGATGATCTGGACGCTGGCCACGTTCGGCCGGGCGATCGCGGTGAGCGCTTCCGCGCAGGTCTCCACGCTCACGCCGTACGCCGCGATGCGCTTCTCCGCCACCAGGGTGTCGAGCGCGTCGAAGACCTCGTCGGTGGAGTAGACCTCGGTCGGCGGGCAGTGCAGCTGGACCAGGTCGATCGTGTCGACGCCCAGGTTCTCCCGTGACCGGTCGTTCCAGGCCCGGAACGCGTCCAGGGTGTAGTTCTCGGTCTTCTGCTCGACCCGGCGGCCCATCTTGGACGCCACCGTGAGGCCGTCGTGCTCCTTCAACAGCTTCCCGACGACCCGCTCGCTCCGGCCGTCGCCGTACACGTCCGCGGTGTCGATGAAGGTGACGCCGCCGGCCACAGCGGCCCCCAGTACGGCGAGCGCTTCGTCCTCGCCCACCTCGCCCCAGTCGGCCCCCAACTGCCAGGCCCCCAGCCCGACCACACCAACACTCCGGCCAGTACGCCCCAGAATCCGCTTTTCCATGCCGCCCACCCTAGGCGAGCGTCATCGACTGACCCGCGGCAGGAACGGGTTGTGGGCGACCAGGTCGCCGCTGTACTCGGTCGGGATGGCCGGTTCGCCGCGGCTGAGCTGGCTGGCGCTGCGGGGCAGCTCGTCGCGGACCTTCAGGTGGTGCGCCTGGGACTCGGCGGGCGTCGTCCGGCCGATGATCTTGCCCGCTTCGACCAGCGGCTTGAGCAGCTCGCGGTCGTCACCGTCGTCGACCGGCGGCTGTCCGACGCCGATCAGTTCGAGCTCGGCGACCCCGGCGGCGGACCGCCGGCGCAGGGCGTACTTGCGGCCGCCGATCGAGATCTTGTCCGGGCTCTTCTTCGCCACCGGCGCCATCTCCCCGGTCGAGTCCTCGCGCGCCACCAGCTTGTAGACGAACCCACAGGTCGGGTAACCGCTTCCGGTCACCAGCGACGTGCCCACGCCGTACCCGTCGACGGAAGCCGGCGCGAGGGCGGCGATCTGGTACTCGTCCAGATCGCTGGTCACGATGATCCGGGTCTTCGTCGCGCCGAGCGCGTCGAGCTGCTCGCGCACCTGACCGGCCAGCGACGGCAGGTCACCGGAGTCGAGCCGTACTGCGCCGAGCTCCGGCCCGGTGATGTCGATCGCGGTCTTCACCGCCTCAGTAAGGTCGTAGGTGTCGATCAGCAGGGTCGTTCCTTTGCCCAGGGCATCGACCTGGGAGACGAAGGCGTCCCGCTCGGAGTCGTGCAACAAGGTGAACGAGTGCGCCGCCGTACCGGCACTCGGGATCCCGAACCGCCGGGCCGCCTCCAGGTTCGAGGTGGTGGCGAAGCCCGCGATGTACGCCGCGAGGGCAGCCGCCACGGCCGACTCCTCGTGGGTACGCCGCGAACCCATCTCGATACACGGCCTGCCGCCGGCCCACCAGGTCATCCGGGACGCCGCCGACGCCACTGCGGAGTCGTGGTTCAGGATCGACAGGAAGACCGTCTCCAGCAGCACCGCCTCGGCGAAGCTGGACTCCACCACGAGTACGGGTGAGCCGGGGAAGAAGATTTCGCCGTCGGCGTACCCGCTGATGTCCCCGCTGAACCGGTAATCGGCCAGCCAGTCACAGGTAGCCTGGTCGACGACGGCCCGGTCGCGCAGGAAGGCGATCGCCTGCTCGTCGAACCGGAACCGCTCGAGCGCGTCGAGCAGCCGGTTCACGCCGGCCACCACGCCGTACCGGCGGCCGTCCGGCAGGCGGCGCGCGAACAGCTCGAAGACCGACCGGCGATGTGCCGTACCGTCGGCCAGGCTGGCCTGCAGCATGGTCAGCTCGTAGTGGTCCGTCAGCAGGGCTGTCGTAGCGTTCACGAGGTCAGCCTATTGCGGGCCTGGATCCGATGATGGAGAGAATGGGTAAGTGACCACCGCACCGAGCGAACTCGACAGCCCCGAAGTCGACGAGGCGATCGAGTTGAGCCCACCGTGGGTGACGATCGTCTGGAACGACCCGGTCAACCTGATGGACTACGTCACGTTCGTGTTCCAGACCTACTTCGGCTACTCCAAGGCCAAGGCGGAGAAGCTGATGATGCAGGTCCACGAGGAGGGCAAGTCGGCGGTGTCCAACGGCAACCGCGAGGCGATGGAACGCGACGTCGAAGCCATGCACACCTACGGCCTGTGGGCCACCTGCGAGAAGTCGTGACCAGGTTCCGCAAGCGCAAGAAGACCGTGATCATCAGCTTCGCCGAGCACGAGGCCGACATCCTGGCCAACCTGCTGCGCAACCTGGTCGAGCTCCTGTACGACGGGATGCCGCCGCGCGCGACCGCCACCGGCGACCCGCTCGCCGACCTGCTCGACAACGACGGGCCGACCTCGCCGCCGGAGGACATCGTGCTGCAGCGGCTGCTCCCGGACGCGTACAAGGAGGACGACCACGCGGCGGCGGAGTTCCGCCGGTTCACCGAGCGCGGGCTGCGCGACACCAAGGCCGGTGACGCCAAGCGGGTGCTCGCCGCGCTGGAGGAGTCGTCCGCGATCGACGACGGCATCACGCTGGAGGCCGACGACCAGCTCGCCTGGCTCCGCGCCCTCAACGACCTCCGGCTGGCGATCGGCACCAGGCTCGACATCAAGGAAGACGACTACGGCGTCTGGGAGCAACTCCCCGACGACGACCCCCGCCGCCTCACCTACGACCTGTACGACTGGCTCGGCTACCTCCAGTCGGCCCTCCTGCACAACATGCGCTAAGTCCAGGATGTGGACAGCGGGCCGGGCCGGCGGGGTGAGGGCGTGCGGCTCCGTATCTTGGGGTTGTGCTCATCATCGACTCGGCGACGTACGACGCGATCGTGGCGCATGCCCGGCGGGATCACCCGGACGAGGCGTGTGGCGTGGTGGCCGGGCCGGAGGGATCGGACCGGCCGGAGCGGTTCGTGCCGATGCTGAACGCGGCGATGTCACCGACGTTCTACGAGTTCGACTCCGGCGACCTGTTCGCCCTCTACAAGGAGATGGACGAGCGGGACGAGGAACCGGTGGTGATCTACCACTCGCACACGGCCACCGAGGCCTACCCTTCGCGAACCGACATCGCCCTGGCGCAGGAGCCGAACGCGCACTACGTCCTGGTCTCCACCCGGGACGGCGCGGACAGTCCGTCGTACGGCGGGCCGGTCGAGTTCCGGTCGTACCGGATCATCGACGGCGAAGTGACCGAGGAAGACGTCAAGGTCGTGGCGGATTACAACACAGGAGAGAACTGAGATGGCGATCGAGTTGCGCGTGCCGACGATTCTGCGCACCTACACAGGCGGCGAGAAAGCGGTGAACGGGGACGGCAGCACGCTGGCCGAGTTCATCGACAACGTGGACGGCAGCCACCCGGGGCTGAAGGAGCGGATCGTCGAGGGGGAGCCGGAGGAGCTGCGCCGGTTCGTCAACGTCTACGTGAACGACGAGGACGTGCGCTTCACCGGCGGCCTGAAGACCGGCGTGAAGGACGGCGACGTGGTCGTCGTACTGCCGGCTGTCGCCGGCGGCTGAGGATGCGCTTCGACAGCCTGCTGGACTCGGTCGGCGGTACGCCGCTGGTCGGGCTGCCCAAGCTGTCCCCGTCGGCCGACGTCCGGTTGTGGGCCAAACTGGAGGACCACAACCCGACCGGGTCGATCAAGGACCGGGCCGCGCTGCGGATGCTGCTGGACGCCGAGAAGGACGGCCGGCTGCGGCCGGGCAACACGATCCTCGAGCCGACCTCGGGCAACACCGGCATCTCGCTGGCGATGGCGGCCAAGCTGCGCGGCTACCGGATGGTCTGCGTGATGCCGGAGAACACCTCGCAGGAGCGCCGGCAGATCCTGCGGATGTGGGGCGTCGAGATCATCTCGTCGCCGGCCGCGGGTGGTTCGAACCAGGCGGTCCGGGTCGCCAAGCAGGTCGCGGCGGACCACCCCGACTGGGTGATGCTCTACCAGTACGGCAATCCGTCGAACGCAGCCGCGCACTACGACGGCACCGCCCGGGAGGTCCTCACCGACCTGCCGTCGGTCACGCATTTCGTGGCCGGCCTCGGCACCACCGGCACGCTGATGGGTGCCGGCCGGTTCTTCCGGGAACACAAGCCCGAGGTCAGGATCGTCGCTGCCGAGCCCCGGTACGGCGAACTCGTCTACGGCCTGCGCAACCTCGACGAGGGTTTCGTGCCGGAGCTGTACGACGCGTCGCTGATCGACGCCAGGTTCTCGGTCGGCCCCCGGGACGCCGTCCGCCGGGTGCGCGAGCTGCTCGACAACGAGGGCATCTTCGCCGGCATCTCGACCGGCGCGATCCTGCATGCCGCGCTCGGCCAGGCCGCCAAGTGCGTTCAGGACGGCCAGACCGCCGACATCGCCTTCGTCGTCGCCGACGGCGGCTGGAAGTACCTGTCGACCGGCGCCTACGAGGGCACCATCGACGAAGCCGAGGACCGGCTCGAGGGCCAGCTCTGGGCGTGACGGGGCGTGCGGATCAGGACTGTTTGAACAGCAGCTTTCGTCCTAGCCGGGGATGAGTGCCGCGGCCCTTGCAACTGCTGCACGGGCGTTGGGCGTAGGTGAAGAACGTGCCTTTGTGCCGGCCGGCCCCGTTGCACCTGCCGCACTTGGCGTTCGGGTGCAGCGAGAGCGAGATGACGTAGGCGGCAAAGACGGCGACCGCGAGCAGCAGCAGCATCCCGGTCGGCCCGATGGCCGAGCCGATGTCTGCCGACGTGCTGTTGGCGGTCGTTTCCGCGGCCTGGCCGGCGGCGTGACCTGCGGCCGCGGCGTTGGTCGGTTGCGGATTCGGTGCGGCGGTGGAGCTCAGGGCCACCGCGATCTGGACTGCCAAGTTCATGGCATCGCTAGGGGCGGTTGGAAACACATCCGATAAGAGTGGCCTGCGTCACGTCAGTTTGCAATTCCTGGGAGTAAAGATGTGGACAACTTCGGCGTGTCGTTTCACATCTCAGGTAAGCCTCACCTACAAGCCTGCCCGATAACAGCCCTGACGTAGGGTTCTAGGTGTGGCAGACGCACCGATCGGCATCTTCGACTCAGGTTTCGGCGGACTCACGGTGGCCCGCGCGGTGCTGGACCAGTTGCCGCATGAACCGATCCTCTATCTGGGCGACACGGCCCGCCAGCCGTACGGTCCGAAGCCGATCGCAGAGGTCCGCGAGTACGCACTGGAGTGTCTGGACCACCTGGTCGAGGGCGGCGTGAAGATGCTGGTGATCGCCTGCAACTCGGCCAGCGCCGCGATGCTCCGCGATGCCCGCGAGCGGTACGACGTACCGGTGGTGGAGGTGATCCTGCCCGCTGCCCGGCGTGCGGTCGCTGCCACGCGCAACAACCATGTCGGCGTGATCTGCACGCATGCCACGGCATCATCGCTTGCCTACGAGGATGCGTTCGCTGCTGCCCCGCAGGTCGATCTGCTCACCAAGGCCTGCCCGAGTTTCGTCGACTTCGTCGAAGCCGGTACGACGTCAGGTCCGGAGCTGCTCGCGGCCGCCCATGAATATCTCGACCCGCTGGTCGAGGCCGGCGTGGACACCCTCATCCTCGGCTGCACCCATTACCCGTTGCTCACCGGCGTCATCTCCTACGTGATGGGCGACGAGGTCAGCCTGGTGAGCAGCGCCGAGGAGTGCGCGAAGGATGTATACGGAGTACTGACCAAGAGCGGACTGCTGCGCGCCGACAACCTGCCCGCGCCGCAACACCGCTTCGTCACCACCGGCAACCCGGCGGAGTTCGCGGCGATCGGTTCGCGCTTCCTCGGCCCGGTGCTGTCCGGCGTGGACCAGTTCGCGTGGGTTCGCTAGGTCATCCCTACTGTTGTCCTCGGCACCGGTTCCGGCCGGAATCGCCGCCAGGTAACCGGTTCAGCTGATCCGCGACGCCCTGATGTCGTCTGCGAACCGGGCAACCCGCCGGTAATGTTCAAGATATGAAGCTCACTGTGCTCGGCTGCTCCGGGTCCGTCCCCGGGCCGGACTCGCCTGCCTCGAGCTATCTGGTCAGCGCCGAGGGATTCCATCTGGTCCTCGACCTGGGCAGTGGCGCGCTGGGCGCCCTGCAACGGCATCTCAGCGTGACCCGGATCGGCGCGATCGGCCTGTCCCATCTGCATCCTGATCACTGCATGGATCTCTGTGGCCTGTACGTCGCGGCGAAGTACTCGCCGGTCGCGCCGTTCCCGCGGATCCCGGTCTTCGCCCCGGCCGGCGCGGCGGGCCGGATGGCGCTTGCCTACGACCTGCCCGAAGATCCGGGGATGGAGGAGCAGCTGGAATTCCACAGCTGGCAGGAGATCCAGCAGATCGGGCCGTTCACGGTCCGGACCATCCCCGCCGTCCACCCGGTCCCGGCGTACTCGATCCGGGTTGAGCACGGCAACAAGTCCCTCGTCTTCAGCGGCGACACCGGTCCGAACGACGGCCTGATCGAGCTTGCCCGCGGCGCCGACCTGCTGCTGTCCGAAGCAGCCCTGAAGGACGACGACCCGAACAATCCGGTTGATCTGCACCTCACCCCCGCCGATGCTGGTGAGCATGCGAAACGAGCCGGTGTGAAGCGCCTGGTGATCACCCACGTCCCGCCCTGGTTCGACCGCGACATCCAGGCGGAAGGTGCCCGCCGCACCTTCCCCGGCGAGGTCCTGGTCGCCACTCCTGACGCCACCTTCGAGATCTGATGCTGGTCGAGCTGTCCGACGGCGTCCGCCTGCGCACCTTCACTTCCGGTACGCCGTCCGCGGCGCCACCCGTTGTCCTCTTGCACGGCGGGCCGGGTCTGTGGGACTACCTGGAACCTATGGCAGACCTGATCGAAGGTCGGGTCGTGCACCGGTTCGACCAGCGGGGATGTGGTGGGTCGGATCCCTCCGACGACCAGACGATGCAGCGGCTGCGGGACGACATCGAGGAGCTCCGGCTGTACTGGGGCGACGAGAAGATCGTTGTCATCGGCCACTCCTTCGGCGCCACGCTCGCGCTCGACTACGCCGCGGCGTACCCGGACAGCGTTCTCCGCGTCGGCTTCCTGTCGGGCCTCGGCCTGGGCGATTGGCGGACTCCGTACGACGAGGAGGTGGCGCGCCGGATGACACCTGAGCAGCAGGAGCGGCTCGACAGCCTGGTCGGCCGGAAGCGTAGCCAGGAAGAGGAAATCGAGTTCCGGGCGCTGTCGTGGTTCACCGATCACGCTGATCGCGAGCAGGCCTGGAAGTGGGGGCTGGAGGATGCGGCCTTCCCTTATCCGATCAACTTCGCCGCCAACCGTGCGATCAGTGCCGAGACCTTTGCGCGGACCGACGACGACCGTGCGCGCATCGCGGCTGCCGTCACCGCGCCGGTCTGGTTCGTTCATGGCGACGGGGACCCGAGGCCGGCGAGCGCAGTACAGGAACTGGCGAAACATGTTGCCCAGCACGAGTTCCGGCTGATCGAAGGCGCCGGCCACTCGCTGGATCGCGAGCGACCGGACGCCGTACGGGACGTGCTGGCCGAGATCGTCGGTTAGCCGCGCGACTGGCCGCGGTCGAAGTACTCGATCAGCTCCTGGTCGAGAGCGGGGATGTCGACCGGGGCGCCTCCCGATCGCAAAGAGGTGGTCGCCGCGTAGCCGGCGGCAACGGCTGCGCGGGCCGCGACCGGTGAGGTCAAGGTGGCGCCGCCGTCGCGGACGAAGCCGATGAATTCCGCCACCAGGCGGGGATCCGCGCCGCCGTGGCCGCCCTCGGCCTCCGGGATCTCGACCACCAGATCGGCGTCCTCGCGGTAGCCGGAGCGGCGGCTGTTCCAGACCTTCACCACATCGCCGGAGCCGTCGCCGAAGTTCTCCAGCCGCCCGGCCGTGCCGATCACGGTGTAGTTGCGCCAGTAGTCCGGGGTGAAGTGGCACTGCTGGTAGGTGAGGAAAACCCCGTTGTCCAGTTGGAGATTCGCCATCGAGAGGTCCTCGACATCCATCACCGGCGCGAGACCTTTCTGCTCCAACGGTGGCCAGTTGTCCTCGGAGACGAAGTCGGCGAACCGCTGGCCGGAGCGATCCTGGCGATCCTCGATCCCGCCGTACAGGACCAGGCCGCCGAGCGCGTTCGCCCGGGTGGTGTAGCCGCCGGCGAGCCAGTGCATGACATCGATGTCGTGGGCACCCTTCTGCAGTAGCAGGCTGGTGGTCCGGCTCCGGTCGGCGTGCCAGTCCTTGAAGTAGAAGTCGCCGCCGTGCCCGACGAAGTGCCGGCACCAGATCGCCTTCACCTCACCGATCGCGCCCGACCGGATCAGTTCACGCATCGTCTGTACGACGGGCATGTGGCGCATGTTGTGCCCGACGTACAGGCGCGAACCGCTGTCGTACGCCGCCTGCAGCACCCGGTCGCAGCCGGCCGTGGTGATCGCCAGCGGCTTCTCCACGAACACCGCGACGCCGGCCTGGAGGAAGTCGATCGCCGGGTCCTCGTGCAGGTCGTCGGGCGTGGTGATGAACACGCCGTCCAGGTTCAGGTCGAGCAGTTCCTTGTGGTCGCCGTACGCCTTCGCCTCGGGATAGTTGTCGAGGGCAGCCTGCTGCTGGGCGCCGGACGGGTCGCAGACCGCGACGATCTGCGAGCCCTCGCCGGGACGGTGGGCATGCCGGGCGATCCCGCTGCGGGCGCCGAGTCCCACCAGTCCGAACCGAAGGTCAGTCATGTTTTGGCAACTCCTGCGCATAGTTGTTTGCACAAGCCTATGTCTGGACACTTGCGATCTTCAACACCCGGGTTCTTGAATGGTGTCAACCGACCCGTCATCTGCTCGGCACCCAGGCCTCGTTCGGTGCCGTCACCATGACGGAACGTGAGCCTCCACTATGTGGCACTCGGTGACTCGACGACCGTGGGTGTCGGGGACCCGATGAACGGCAGTACCACCGACCTTTCCGGTGCCGGCGCGCGTCCGGGGGAGGGGTGGCGGGGCTGGGCCTCGCTGCTCGCCGACTCCCTGGGCAGTTCCCACCGTGTGACGTTTTCCAACCATGCGACCAGCGGGGCCACCGCGCCGATGGTGGCCGCCGACCAGCTCCCGGCGACGGGCTCGGACCCGATCGACCTCGCCTCGCTGATCGTCGGCGTGAACGACACGCTGCGATCGACCTTCGACGCCGGCCAGATCCGGGACTGCCTGCAGTACTGCGCGGAGCAGCTGACCGCGCGCGGTGCGCTGCTGCTGACGGTTCGCTTCCACGACCACGGCCAGGTGTTCGGCCTGCCGTCGTGGTTGCGGCGGCCGTTGTGGCAGCGGATAGAGCAGGTGAACACGGCGTACGACGAGCTGTATGCCCGGTTCGGCGGGATCCGGATCGACATGGCCGACTATCCGGAGGTCTATCGCAGGGACTTCTGGAGCGTTGACCGGCTGCACCCCGGTGAGCGCGGGCACCGTCGGCTGGCCCGGGCGTTCGCCGACGAGCTCCACCGCCACGGCATCCCGATCGCCGAACCCCCGGCCCTCGACTGCCTCGGCGACACCCCCTCCAAGTGGGCCGACGCCGTGTGGATGGTCCGCGAAGGCATCCCTTGGCTAGGCCGCCGCGCCAATGACCTCACCCCCTGGGCGGCAAAGATGGCGGCCACCCAACTCCGCACCCTGCGCCCCGGTACGCCGGGGCGCGCGCCCGCCTTCCCCCACGCCACCGATGCGGAGGTGCAGCAGCTTCGGGCTTAGGGTTTCGGGCATGGCGCGTATTGATGGACGTACTGCTGATCAGCTCCGGCCGGTGACCCTGACCCGGAAGTGGCTCGACCATGCCGAGGGGTCGGTGCTGGTCGAGTTCGGCAAGACCCGGGTGCTGTGTGCGGCCAGCGTGACCGAAGGCGTGCCGCGCTGGCGCAAGGGTTCCGGCCTCGGCTGGGTGAGCGCGGAGTACGCGATGCTCCCGCGCTCGACCAACACCCGCTCCGACCGCGAGTCGGTGAAGGGCCGGATCGGTGGCCGGACGCACGAGATCTCCCGGCTGATCGGCCGTTCGCTGCGTGCGGTGATCGACTACAAGGCGCTCGGCGAGAACACGATCCTGCTCGACTGTGACGTCCTGCAGGCCGACGGCGGCACCCGGACGGCGGCGATCACCGGCGCGTACGTCGCGCTCGCGGACGCCGTGTCGTTCCTGCGCGACCGCAAGGCGCTCAAGGGCGAACCGCTGACCGGCTCGGTCTCCGCGGTCTCGGTCGGCATCATCGACGGCGCCCCGATGCTCGACCTCTGCTACGAGGAGGACGTCCGGGCAGAGACGGACATGAACCTGGTGCTCACCGGCGACGGCAAGTTCATCGAGGTGCAGGGTACGGCCGAAGGCGCGCCGTTCGACCGCGCGGAGCTGGACGCGTTGCTGGAGCTCGGTGCGGCCGGGTGCGCCGAGCTGACCAAGCTGCAGCAGGAGGCGCTGGCGTGAGCAAGGTGCTGCTGGCCTCGAACAACCAGAAGAAGCTCGAGGAGCTCCGCCGGATCCTGGAGCCGATCGTGCCCGGCATCCAGGTGCTCGGGCTCGCCGACGTCACGCCGTACGAGGAACCGGCCGAGACCGAGCCGACCTTCGAGGGCAACGCGCTGCTCAAGGCGCACGCCGCAATGGCCGTCACCGGGCTGCCGTCGATCGCCGACGACAGCGGGATCTGCGTCGACGCGCTGAACGGGATGCCCGGCGTGCTGTCGGCCCGCTGGTCGGGCCCGGCCAAGGACAACCACGCGAACAATCTGCTGCTGCTCGGGCAGCTCGAGGACGTCCCGGACGAGCGGCGCGGCGCGACCTTCGTCGCGGCGGTGGCGTTCTGCCGGCCGGGTGCCGAAGATGTCATCGTCCGGGGCGAGATGCCCGGCTCGGTGATCCGCGAACTCCGCGGTACCGGCGGTTTCGGGTACGACGTGCTCTTCCGGGCGCAGGGATACGACCGGACCACGGCCGAGCTCTCGATCGAGGAGAAGGACGCCATCAGCCATCGCGGCAAGGCGCTCCGGGCGCTCGCGCCGATCGTCGCCGAAGCACTGGGAGCCTGACATGCTGTTCGCCGGATCAGACAAAGACGGTGTCGAGAGTGGCAAGATCACCGCGGCGTACCGGCGCTGGGCCGAGCCCCGTGTGGTCGAGGGCCGGACCTACCGCACTAACGCCGGCCGGATCGAGATCGACAGCGTCCGGCGGGTCAACCCGGAGTTGATCTCCGACTACGACGACGACATCTTCGCCGCCGATCGGGGGAACGCGCGCGACGTCCGCCGCCGGCTGCGCGGCAACGAGGACTGGCCGACCTTCCTGATCCGCTTCCACCTCGTCGAGGGCCCCGACCCCCGCGAGGAACTCGCCGCCTCCGCGGACCTCTCGCCGGAGGACATCGAAGATGTGAAGTCCCGGCTGGCCAAACTCGACGAGCTCAGCCGCCACGGCGCCTGGACCACCGCGACCCTGCGCCAGATCCAGGCCAAGCCGCACACCCGGGCCGGCGATCTGGCCGCCGAGGTCGGCCGCGACACCGCGAGCTTCAAACTGGACGTCCGCAAACTCAAGAACCTGGGCCTCACCTACAGCCTCGAAGTCGGCTACGAGATCAGCCCCCGCGGCACGGCGTACCTCGAGAGCCTGTGAACTGGTGGACGCGCCCCCGGCCAGGTGGTGCCAGGGGCGCGTCGTCCTGCGGAGCCTGGGCTAGCCGAACAACTCGGCCTGCAGCGAGAACGCCGTGGCGATCTCGGCCTGCGCCCAGAATCGGTGATAGGTGAACGTCGGAGCCGGGCCGCCGTTCAGGTACTGCTGCACCTTCGGCCAATCCGGGTCGTTCGTGAAGTACGACCGCATCGACAAGAACGTGGAGTTCTGGCCGATCGGGTCACCGTTGGGCATCTTGCCTGTCCAGCCCGGCGGGACATACGGGCCTTCACCCGTAGCGGCGTCGTACTTGTCGTCGAACCGGTTGTAGTCGGTCCGCGTCTCCGGGATCGCGATGCCCTTGCTGTCCTGGTGCGCCAGCAACGCCGTCAACAGACCCTCGCCGGTCGTCCGGGCGGTGGTGCTGCCCGACTTGGCCGCGTAGTTCAGCAGGGTCTTGGCGAACGACGCCGCCACTCCGACGTCCTGGCTGCGGTTGGCAACGGTCACCCGCAGGTTCGCGTTCGCGCCCGGGGCGGTCGGGTTCCAGGTGTCCGGAGCGCCGGTCCAGGTCAGGTCGGCCGGGATCTGGAACGCCCCGTTCGCGCCGATCGTGCTGTTGGCGATTGCCCAAGGCACCCATTTGTCGAGGATCTTCTTCGCCCGCGGGTCGCCGGTCAGCCGGTACAGCGAAGCGGTGCGCTCCATCTGCCACACCTGGAAGCCGAACCACCGGTTCGACGGCGGGTCGCGCCACACCGGGTGCGCGTCGTAGAACATCCCGTAGAAGGTCGGGGTGCCCGCGGGCGGCGTACCGTAGTTGCCTTCCCAGCTGTTCGTGACGCCACCGGCGATGGCGCCGTCAGCCGACTGCAGCCATTGCAGTACTTCGAGCTGGCGATCCAGGCTCTTCGCCCAGTCCTGCTGGCCGGTCGCCGATTTCGGCTTCAGATCCGGCACGTTCGCCAGCGCGTACGCCGCCAGCGGGTTCTGGTAGCCCTGGTGCGAGGCGCCGTCACCGATGCGCCAGGCCCAGCCCGCGGAGGTGTCCGTCGCGCCGCCCCACGCGTAGTACCAGGACATCAGGTAGTGCTCGCTGTTCTTCCCCGTACCGGCCGGGCAGGCGGCTGCTCCGACGCAACTGCCGACCTTCTTGAAGTACTTGTCGAACATCGCGTACCGCAGGTAGTCGCCCATCTTCGCTGCCTTCGCCAGCTCCGACGCGATCTCAGCCTGCTTGCCCTGCGCGGTCGCCCACTGACTGGCCAGCAGCGCCACCTGCACCGCGCGGCTGTCCGCATCCGGTGCGTCGGTGTACTTCCACTGCTTGGCGTAGGAGTTGTCCTTGGTGAACAGATCCAGGTAGCCGTTGGGGCCACCGAACTTGAAGGTGTCGCAGGAGGGTTGCGGGATGGTCTCCCAGACCGATTCCGACGAGCCGCGCTGGTAGGTGTTGATGTACGACGGCGCTGTGGTGCCGTCACCGCAGCGGCCGAACCCGAGGGTGTTGTCGACGTCGAGCAGCCAATGCATGCCGTAGATGTCGTCGGAACCGTACGCCGACTTCAGTTCGGCGGCGATCGGGTCGGAGCCGACCGCGATGGACGTGTCCAGCTGGGAGGGGTACCCGGTCATTGAGTTGTGCTCGGGCGCGTAGGTCGCAGGCTTGGACGGGTTGTACTTGTCGTTGGTCGGCTGGTCCGCCTTGGCCGGGATGATGAACTTCTCCATCGAAGCCCAGGCCGCCTTGAACGGAGCCCAGTCGCCGGTGATCTTGCCGTAGCTCGCCTCCAGCCACAGGTAGTAGCTGAACGCCTCCGACGTCGTCTGGTGCCCGTGGTCCGGCGCCTCGACCAGCAGCGTCTCGACTGCGTGGTACGGCACCAGCAGGTCACCGAACTTGCGGAAGTAGCCGCTGGCCGGGTCCTTGATCTTGTTGTACTGCGTGAGGAACGCCTCCTGGAACGGAGGGATGGTCGCCGAGACCTCCTTGGCGGTCACCGTGGCCGTCGCGAACCCGGTCGCGGTCGCGGAGAAGGCGGCTGTCACCAGGGCGCCGCCGTTCGCCGCAGAGCTGACCGTCACATTCTGCGGGGTGTTCCAGTTCGTCGTGCTGAACGTCAGGGACGTCGGTGCCGCGGTGAGGTCCGCGCTGCCCGACGAGCGGGCCACTGCCACGGTCACCGAGGACGACGGCTGGCTCGCCAGCGTCACGCCGAATGTGGCCGTGCCGCCCTGCTTGACGTTGAGCGTCGCCGGCGTGGCCACGATCGTCGCCCCGGCCAGCACCTTGATCGGCACGAGTGCCGTCGTGGTCGTCAGGCCAAGGTTGTCGGTCGCGCGGGCCGAGACGGCGTGATCACCGGTCGGAGCGCCCGGCCACGAGCCCTGGTACGGAGCGGTGGTGTCGGTGCCGACCACGACGCCGTCGGCCAGGAACTCGACCTTGGCGACGGTGCCGTCACTGTCGGACGCGGTGGCCTCGAGCGGGATCGCCTGCCCGTTCTGGAACGACTGATTCGGCGTCGGTGAAGTCAGTGCCACCGTCGGAGCCTTGTTGCCGCCCGTGCAGGATGCACCGTTGACAGTGAAGTCCGTGGGCTTGCCGTTCAGTGCTCCTCTGGTGCCCTGGAAGCCGACGGTCGCGGTACCACCGGTACCGATGTTCTTGTTCCAGTCCAAAGGATTGACGGTGACCTTGGCGCCGGACTGCGTGTAGCTCCCGTTCCACAGGTTCGTCACCTGCTGCCCGTCCGGGAAGGTCCACGTGAGGGTCCAGCCGTTGATCGGGTCGCCTTCGTTCTTGATCGTGACGTCGGCGACGAACCCGTTGCCCCAGTCGTTCGACACGGCGTAGTTCACCGAGCAGGCCACAGCGGCCTGTGCAGCCGGCGCGACGAGCTGCATCAGCCCCGCCGCGGTGGCCATCGCGATGGCCAGGGTGAGCGGTCTGGCGCGCAACCGCCCTGTTCTCGTGCGAAACCTCATAGGTTCTTCCCTCCGTCGGGCCAGGTGGCGTGGGCTGACGTGCGTGGGAACGCTCCCAGTTGCGGCAGTGTAGGAGGAAGCCCGAGCCGGTGAGAAGGCGGCGACACCGCCCTAAACGTTTCAGATGCGAGACTGCGGCCGCGCCGCTACCATCCATCGCTTTTCATGACAGGCATGCGTCGTGCGGGTGCCAGAGGCGGGACTCGAACCCGCACACCCAAAGGGCACCGGCACCTAAAGCCGGCGTGTCTGCCGTTCCACCACTCTGGCGTGGGGAGACCTGCTCCCTAGGACATCTTAGGGAGCAGGTCTCCGGGATTGCTCAGCGACTCTGCAGTGCGTTGATGAACACACCTTGCAGGTCGGTGGGGTTGCGGGCCACGTAGCTCAGACCGCCGGTTGCCGCGGCGAGCTGACCCAGTTCGTTGCCGTCCACGTCCGGACCCATGCCGAGGGCGATGATCCGGACCGGGCGGGCCGGATCCTTGAGGCTCTCCAGCTGCTTGACCGCCGCGGCCAGCGTCGGCCCGTCCGGGTCGTCGTTCTTGCCGTCGGTGAAGATCATGACGGCGTTCACGGCGGTCGGGTCGTAGTCCTGCCTGACCGCCCGGACGGCGGCGATCGCCGTCGCGTACAGCCCGGTGCCACCGTTGGGGATCGCCTTCTGCTGCCGCAGCGCGCTGATCATCTTGTTCCGCTGGGCCGTGTCCAGCTTCTGGATCGGCACCAGTTGGCGGTAGTCGGCGTTGGACGGGCCGATCTTGGTCGAGAACGTCCACAGCCCGAGCGCGGCGTTGTTCGGGAACAGCCCGAGACCCTTTTCGGCGGCAGCGATGGTGAGCTGCATCCGGGTCTTGTCGCCGACCTTCTCGTTCATCGAGCCGGACACGTCGATCACCGCCAGCGAGTGCGCGGTCAGCGACAGCCTGGTCCAGTCCAGCACCGTCTTCTCGACCGCGGTCGCGTTCGGCTTGGCCAGCTGGGTGATGTCACCGACGCCCCGGCCGCCGCCGAGCGGGCTCAGCAGCGGGTCGCGGAAGCCGGCGTCGTCGCGGGCCTGGGAGGCCGAGTCCGACAGCATCTCCGCGGCGAGCGACTTGGCCGCCTCGGTGATGGTGGCGTTGTCGTCCTTGGCGGTGACCACGACCGGGTAGTCGAACATCAGCGTGCCCGTCGCCGGGACGATCGCCTTCAGCTCGGCGTCCGGGTGCTCGTCCTGGTACTTGACGAACGCCTGCTCCGAGGTCGGCACGACGACCCGGCTGTTCTCCTGGGCGGCCCGGCCGAGCAGGCCGGTCACGTCCGTGAAGGGCTTGGCCATCGAGCCCAGCTTCTGCGCCAGCGGCACCGTCACCGAGTAGATCTGGTTCTGCGAGGCCGAGGTCTTGGCCCGTTCGGCGTTGATCACGAGCAGGCTCTCCAGGCCGGCCGTCTGGGTCAGCGGGTCGAGCAGGGCCGGCTCGGTGCCCGAGAATGCGCCCAGCCAGGACGAGGTGTTGGCGAAGTTCTCGTTCCGTCCCACCAAGACCAGGGGGGACATGGCGATCGACGGAACGGCGATGGTCGGAACGGTCTGACCATCGTCGGCCTGCGCGACCCAGATCGACGAGTCCGGGACCCAGAGATCCGGCTTGCTGTCCGCGCCGTTGGCGATGTTGTGTGCATCGACCGCCGACTGGACCGCGCTGATCGTGAACTGCAGGCACGGCGCGTCCTTGTCCTTCTTCGCGCCGAGGGCTTTGGCTGCCGCCTCCAGTTGAGGCTGCATCTCGGGTGTGGTGTGCAACTGGATCTGGGTCGGGTCGTCGCACGACCCACTGCCCAGGAATCCGTCCGCACCCGATTCCGACCCGAAGGAGCGGACCACAAACACGGCGCCCAAAGACAGCACCAGTAGGCCGACGGCGGTCAGATAAACCGGACGACGGTTGTTGTTACTTTTCGTCACCGCAGAGGAGTGTTTTCCCATCGCGGCAGGTCCCTCCCTCCCAGAGGCAGACTGCGGGCGCAGATTACCCGGTTTGCACTGGTCAGGGCGAAGATCACGGATTGGCTTCACGCAATGGACGCAGGGTTGCAACTGAACGCTGGAGGGCCGCGGAGTACTGCTCGTCCCTGCAAAGCCCGAAAAGCTCACGGAGGGTAGCTTTTCCGCTCCGGTCCGGTGAGGTCATCGTGTGATCCAAATCACAACTTTGAGTTTGCTCAAACGACCGTTCTATGGACCAGGTCCATGAAACGGTCGAGGGTTTCCCTTCGCGAAGCGGCCGGAATGCCCGGTGAGTCTCAGAGACCGAGATCGCGGCGGAGCTTGGCGACGTGCCCGGTGGCCTTCACGTTGTACTGCGCGACCGCGATCTTGCCGTCGCCGTCGACCACGAAGGTGGACCGGATCACCCCGGTCACCTTCTTGCCGTACATCGTCTTCTCGCCGAACGCCCCGTACGCCGTCAGCACGGTCTTGTCCGGGTCGCTCAGCAACGGGAAGGTGACCTCGTCGCGATCGCGGAACTTGGCCAGTTTGGCGGGCTTGTCCGGCGAGATCCCGAGCACCGTGTAGCCGTGCGCCGCGAGCGAGTCGAGCGAGTCGCGGAAGTCGCAGGCCTGCTTCGTGCAGCCCGGTGTCATCGCCGCCGGGTAGAAGTAGACGATCACGTTCTTGCCGCGCAGGCCGGCCAGCGAGACCTCGTTGCCGTCCGCGTCGGGGAGGGTGAAGTCAGGTGCGGTATCGCCGGCGGTCAGACGCATCGACATCGAGGTTCCCCTTCGCAACGGTTGATTGTCCGACATTCTGCCGTACGCATCAGCCCGCCCGGGGCTGGGGCATCTACTCGGGCGGCGCCGCCACGGCGATCGAGGTGACCGTCGACATGACGCGGCTGGCCTGATGGAGTAGTCCGCATGCGGGCGATGACGGTGGTGCCGGGCAAGGCGGATTCTGCGGCGGTCAGCGAGGTCGCGGAGCCGCCGTCGACCGACGGATCGATCCTGGTCGAGGGCGTCCTCGCCGGGATCTGCGGCACCGACCACGAACTCGTCGGCGGCCACTTCGGCACCGGCCGCTCCGGCACGGACCGCCTCGTCATCGGCCACGAGTCGCTCGGCCGCGTGCTGGAACCGGCCGCCGGCTTCCGCGTCGGCGATCTGGTGACGGGCATCGTCCGCCGCCCGGACCCGGTGCCCTGCCCGGCCTGTGCCCGCGGCGAGTGGGACTTCTGCCGCAACGGCCAGTACACCGAACGCGGCATCACGGGAATGGACGGCTACGGCTCCGAGCGCTGGCGGATCGACCCGTACTACGCGGTGCCGGTGCCCGCCGAGCTCGGGCTGCTCGGCGTACTGGTGGAACCCGCCAGCATCCTGACGAAGGCCTGGGACCAGGTCGACCAGGTTGCCGCCCGCTCGTGGTTCCAGCCTGAGCATGTTCTCGTCACCGGAGCCGGACCGATCGGACTGCTGGCAGCCCTGATCGCCGCGCAACGCGGCTACACCGTGCACGTGCTGGACCGCGCGACCGAGGGGCCGAAGCCGCGGCTGGTCCGCGACCTCGGCGGGCAGTACCTGACCGATCTCTCGGAACTCGACGTCGCTCCGGACGTCGTCATCGAGGCGACCGGCGCGGGTCAGGTCGTGGTCGACAGTGCCAGGCTGCTGCCACCCGGAGGCGTCATGTGCCTGACCGGGATCGCGCCCGGACCGGCGTCGATCGAGGTCCAGCTGGATGCCCTGGTCCGCCAACTGGTGGTGCGCAACGCCGTACTGGTCGGATCGGTGAACGCGGCCAAGCGGCACTACGCGGATGCCGTGGATGTCCTGCTGGCAGCGGATCCGGCCTGGCTCGGACGGCTGATCACGAGGACCGTGCCGCTGTCGAACTGGACGTCGGGACTGGTCCGGGACCCAGCTGACATCAAGGTGGTCGTGGATCTGCAGGCCTGACCTGCAAGGATGGGCCTTCCCGGGGCAGCCCGGGGCAGTTGGAACAGTCGAAGGGAGCGTCGGACAGGTGTCGGACACGAAGGCTCGGACCGCCGAGCAGATCGAGGCGGACATCGCCGCCACCCGTGCGCGCCTCGCCTCCACCGTCGACGAGTTGGTCGACCGCGCGAGCCCGAAGAACGTCGCGAAGCGGCAGGTCGAGCAGGCCAAGGCGCAGGTCTTCGACGAGCGCGGGCAGCTCCGCACCCAGAAGCTGGTCGCCGTCGGCGGTGCCGCCGTCGGAGTGATCGCCGTACTGCTGCTGATCCGCCGGCTGGTGGGTCGCCGGTGACTCCTCGCAAGCGGCTCGCCGACGACAAACTGCCGATCCGGATGCTGCACGACCGGGTGCTGGTCGCTCTCGAGACCGAGGGTGAACGCAAGTCGTCGGCCGGCATCCTGATCCCGGCCACCGCGCAGATGGGCCGCCGGCTCGCCTGGGCGAAGGTGGTCGCGGTCGGCGCCAACGTGCGGACCGTCGAGATCGGCGACCGGGTGCTGTTCGACCCCGAGGACCGCGCCGAGGTCGAGGTCCGCGGCGACGACTACGTGCTGCTGCGCGAACGCGACCTGCACGCGGTCGCGGCCGGCCGCCTCGAGGACGGCCAGACCGGGTTGTACCTCTAGAAGCTGTTAGGGCCGAAGCGGAAGATCGCGACCACCACGGCGAGGACCAGGATCACCGCGTTCAGCGGGATCACCTTGAACTCCTTGCGGCGCCCGTGGGTGACGATCGCGGCGGCCATGATGACGGCGAGACCGACCGCCGCGAGCGGGACCAGCACCGGTGCGATGTCGAGCACGGCCGGCAGGATCAGCCCGATCGCGCCGAGCAGTTCCGCCGTGCCGATCAGCTTCAGCGTGCCCGCGGAGAAGTCCTTGGTCCAGGCCATGTTCGGGTTCTCGCCCAGCTTCTCCTTGGACTGGCTGACCTTGGTCAGCCCCGCGGCCAGGAAGAAGGCGGCCAGTAGCCCGGCCAGAATCCACAGCAGCACGTTCATAGCGTTCCAGCCTGCTCTCACTCGGTTAGTTGACGGTTCAAGTCACCATAGTGGTTCTGAGTTGATGCGTCAACTAACGGTACGATGAGTACATGGGGGACGATGAGGTGCGCTGGCTGGAGCCGGCCGAGTTACAGACCTGGATGACGCTGGCGGCGTTGATGTTCAAGCTGCCCGGCGCCCTGGACGTTCAGCTGCAGCGCGATTCGGGGCTGACCCACTTCGAGTACCTGGTGCTGGCCGGGCTGTCGGAGTCGCCCGACCGGGCCCGCCCGATGAGTGAGCTGGCCGGTTTCGCGAACGGTTCGCTGTCCCGGCTCTCGCACGTGGTGAAACGGCTCGAACAGCGCGGCTTCGTACGCCGCTGCACGTCGTCCGAGGACGGCCGGATCACGGTCGCTTACCTGACCGACGAGGGCTGGGAGCAGCTGGTCGCGGCCGCGCCCGGCCATGTCGCCGCGGTCCGCCGGCTCGTGATCGATGCGCTCACCCCGGAGCAGCTGGCCCAGCTGAAGGCCATCGGCGAGCAGATCCTGCAGAAGGTGGACCCCGGCCGCAGCTGCTGATCCAGCGGGGGAGAATGCAGGGGTGACCTTCGCATCCACGTCCAGCCGCCTGCCCGACTTCCCCTGGGACAAGCTCGCCCCCTACAAGCAGAAGGCGGCGGCTCACCCCGACGGCATCGTCGACCTGTCCATCGGCAGCCCGGTCGACCCGGTGCCGGACCTGGTGAAGCAGGCACTCGCGGCAGCGGCCGACGCTCCGGCGTACCCGACCACACTCGGTACGACGTCCGCTCGGCAGGCAGCGGTCGACTGGATGGCTCGCCGCCTCGGCGTGACCGGCGTGGACCCGGAGCACGGCGTGCTGCCGGTGATCGGCACGAAGGAGCTGATCATGCTGCTCCCGACGCTGCTCGGCATCGGCGCAGGCGACACCGTCCTCATCCCGGACCTCGCCTATCCGACGTACGAGGCGGGTGCCGCGTTGGCGCGGGCCACGAGCATCCCGGTCGCCGACGTCACGGCGTACGAGGGTCCTGTGCGGGTCGCGTTCCTCAACTCGCCTCGCAATCCATCCGGTGAGATCACCTCGGCAGCAGACCTCCGTGCTGCGGTCGAGTGGGCCCGTGCGAACGACGTGCTCCTGGTGAACGACGAGTGCTACATCGAGCTCGGCTGGGACTCGCAGCCGGTGTCGGTGCTCCACCCGGACGTCTGCGGTGGCTCGTTCGACAACCTGCTCGCAGTGCACTCGCTCTCGAAGCGGTCGAACCTGGCCGGCTACCGGGCGGGCTTCATCGCCGGCGACGAGGCAGTGGTGACCGAGTTGCTGGCGGTTCGTAAGCACGCCGGCCTGATGGTCCCGGCGCCGATCCAGGCAGCGATGGCTGCTGCGTTTGCAGACGACGTCCATGTCGACGAGCAGCGGGCGCGGTACGAACGCCGCCGGTCGGTACTGCGGCAGGCGCTGACCGATGCGGGCTGGGAGATCACCCTGTCGCAGGGCGGCCTCTACTTGTGGGCCGAGCACCCGGCGTACGACGCGTATGAATCCGTGGCCGCGCTGGCGGATCGCGGGATCCTGGTGGCGCCCGGTGCCTTCTACGGGACGGCCGGGGAACGGCATGTGCGGGTGGCGTTGACCGGTACCGACGAGCGAGTCGACGCGGCGGTCAAGCGGCTGCAGGAATAACAGAACCTTTGGCAGGAGTGTGACGTCTTCAGTAGTGGAAGCATCTAGGTAGGTAGTGGGAGCTGCCTGGGCTTCTTCTGAGGGGGAGGACGGCCATGAACCTGCGTGCTGTGGGGACCGCTGTGCTGGCGGGAGCACTACTGATCGGACTGCTGCCTGACGGGGCGTACGCCGATCCCGACCCATCGACACCGGCACCATCCACACCAGCGCCATCGACACCAGCGCCATCGACACCAGCGCCATCGACACCAGCGCCATCGACACCGGCCCGTACTACGGCCGCCGAGCCGCTGGCGATTTCGCTGGACCAGCCGGCCACGTCCTGGGAGGACCGGCCGCTGACCTTCACCGGCAAGCTGAACAACGGTGCCGTCGGCTGGTACATCACGCTCTGGCAGGCACTCCCGAGCGGCTGGACCCTGCGCGGCAACACGAAGTCGACCACGGGCGGCGCCTACAAGCTGACCTACACCTCGCCGAACGCGATCCACACCACCTTCCGGGTCGCGATCGGTCCCGCGTTCTACGGAGCACCGGCCATCTCACCGGCCGTGATCGGAACCGCCCAGGACCGCAGGATCGTGATCGACACCCCGGCAGCGTCCTACGTGACGCTCGGCGGGGTCGCCGCGACCGGTCACATCACCCCGGCCGAGCCCGGTCTCGAGGTGGTCCTGCAGGACCCGATCGGCAGCGGCAAGTGGCGCTGGCTGACCAGCGTCAAAATTGATGCCAAGGGCAACTTCCGGTTGAAGATCCCGGACAACTTCCCGCACACCCGGACGGTGCGCGTGGTCAGCCGGGGCGTCCCGGCCGCCGCGGTCGAGGTGTCGGCGACGGCCCGCTACGTGATCAGGGCCGCGCTGAACCCGAAGGTCTACGCGGTCGGTGCGACGATGATCCCGAAGACCTATCGGGCCGGCTGCCCGGTCGGCCCGGCCTCGCTGCGCCTGCTGGTGGTGAACTACTGGGGCTTCGACGGACTCGTCCACCACGGCGAGATGATCGTCCGGGACGCGGCCGTGCAGAAGATGATCACCGCCTGGACCGCCACCTTCAACTCGCACTTCCCGATCCGGCGGATGCAGCGCGTCGACGTCTTCGGCGGAAATGACGTCACCTCGATGGCCGCCGACAACACCTCGGTCTTCAACTGCCGCCAGGTGACCGGCGATCCCTACTCGCTCTCACCGCACTCCTACGGCTACGCCATCGACATCAACACCGTCGAGAATCCGTACCTCGCGGCAAACGGCGTCTGGTACCCGTCGAACGGCCTCAGCTACCGCAACCGCAGCGTCTCCCGCCCGGGCATGCTGTACTCCGGCAGCGTCGCTACGAAGGCACTAGTCGGGCAGGGCTACTTCTGGGGAGCCAACTGGGCCAAGCCCGACTACCAGCACTTCGAGCCGAAGTGAAGGCCGCACTAACTCCCGTAGCTGTGCTGGCGCTGCTCGTGGCGTGCGTTGGCTGCAGTAACAGCACCGCTTCGGGAGAGCCGCCACCGCCGACCACGCCGATCCCCAGCACGATCGGTGGCACGGTGCCGGTTCCGTCCATCACTGTCAGCACAGTGAAGCCGACGGATGCCGCAAAGCCGCCGCAATTGCCGGAGCAAGCTACAGCTCCGCCGCCTGCCTCGGCAGGACCAGTGACCGCGCAGAACCTGCCTGCTCCGGAGAAGCTCGGTCAGGGCTGGAAGACCTACACCGATCCTGGAGGCGCCGAGCAGGGCTTCCTGGGCAACGACACCTGGACCCGGCGACGTGATGCGCACCAGGCGGCGTACGAGGCACTTCCCATCGGCTGTGCGAACCCAGCCCCCAAGGGCTCGCTGCCCGTTCCGCTGCATGCGCTGCAGGGCTCCTACCGGACTGGTGCCGGGCTACCTGCCAACGCGCTGCTGCTGCGCTTCACTGATGACGCGAAGGCAACGGCGTACTTCACCGGCTACCAGGCTCGGATGAAGGGATGCGGAGACAGCGGCGGCCTCGCCGTACAGTCCTTGTGGTCAGCGGGTACTAGCGCTGGCGCAGTACGCCGCTATGCCGCAGCTGAGGCTTATGTCGAGGTTTCTGTGGTGCGCGGATCTACTGTTGCCTTGTTGGCTGAGCAGTCCGCGAACCCCGATGCCGAGGTCGGCTGGACGCATTCGGCGGCCCCGGAGCTGGAGGCCGTGATCGATTCACGCTGAAACCGTGATGAATCCGGACTGAAAGATGTACTACCTTTCAGTATTCGCTGGTCGTAAACTCCTGACATGGGCGACTTCGACAGTTATGGGCGACTCACGGCGGACCTCGAGCCGCCGTACGCGGTGGTCGACCTGGCCGCTTTCCGCCGGAACGCCGACGATCTGGTCCGCCGCGCCTCCGGTACGCCGATCCGGATCGCCTCCAAGTCGGTGCGCTGCCGGGCGCTGATCACCGAGGCGCTCCAGCGGCCTGGGTTCCACGGCGTGATGGCGTACTCGCTGCCCGAGGCGCTCTGGCTGGCGCGCAACGGGGTGGACGACATCCTGATGGGCTACCCGACCGTGCACCGGGCCGCGCTGCGCGAGCTGGCCGGCGACGCCGAGGCGGCCGCGCGGATCACGTTGATGATCGACGACGTCCAGCACCTCGCCTTCATCAAAGAGATAACTGGTATCAAGGCCGCCACCGGTGGGGGCGAGCGGATCCAGGTCTGCCTGGATGTCGATGCCTCCCTGCGGATCTTCGGCCAGCATCTCGGCGTACGGCGGTCTCCGTTGCGTACGCCGTCGCAGGTGCTCGCGCTGGCGGAGACCGTGGTCGCGGATGACGCGTTCGAGCTGGTCGGCGTGATGTTCTACGAGGCGCAGATCGCCGGTCTTCCGGACACCTCACCGGCCGTGCGCTGGGTCAAGCGCCGGTCCGCGGCCGAGCTGTCCGAGCGGCGCGGCCTGGTCGTCGACGCGGTCAAGCAGATCGCTGCGTTACGACTGGTGAACAGCGGCGGTACCGGCAGTCTCGAGGTGAGCAGTGCTGACCCGTCAGTCACCGAGGTGACCGCCGGCTCCGGCCTCTACGGGCCCACGCTCTTCGACAAGTACGACGTCTTCCAGCCCGAACACGCCGTCGCCTATGCGCTCGGTGTGGTCCGTCGGCCGACGCCGCGGATCGCCACCCTTTTCGGCGGCGGCTACATCGCGTCCGGCCCGGCGAAGAAGTCCCGGCAGCCGTCGCCGACCTGGCCGGCCGGGCTCGGCCTGCTCGGCACCGAGGGTGCGGGGGAGGTGCAAACCCCCGTTCAGGGAGAATCGGCGCGTGGCCTGCGGATCGGCGACCGGGTCTGGATGCGGTACGCCAAGGCCGGCGAGATGCTGGAACGATTCGACCGGCTGTACGCGATCGACGGATCCGGGCTGACCGAGCTCGTGACGTATCGGGGCGAGGGGAAGAACTTCGGATGAGCACCTGGCGCAACTGGTCCGGCACCGAGACGGCGACCGGCGTGGAGGTGCTGCGGCCGGCCTCCACCGATGAGACCGCCGCCGCGGTGAAGACGGCCGCCAAGCAGGGCAAGAAGCTCAAGGCGGTCGGCTCGGGCCACTCGTTCACGGGATGCTCGGTGCCGGAGCAGGTGATGATCCGGCTCGACGGGCTCGCCTCGATCACCACCGCCGACCGCGAGTCCGGCCGGGTCACGCTCGGCGCCGGGACCGGGCTGGCGAAGCTGAACGCGGGACTGGCGTCCTTCGACCTGGCGATGGCGAACCTCGGCGACATCGACAAGCAGACGATTTCCGGCGCGATCTCCACCGGCACCCACGGCACCGGCGCCAAGCTCGGCGGACTCGCCACCCAGATCGTCGGCCTCGAACTGGTCACCGCGGACGGCTCCGTCCTGCACTGCTCCGCTGAGGAGAACCCGGACGTCTTCGCCGCCGCGCGGATCTCGGTCGGCGCGCTCGGCGTGATCACCTCGCTGACCCTGCAGACCGTGCCCGCGTTCCTGCTTCGGGCCCAGGAGATGCCGCTGCCGCTCGGCGACGTGCTCGGCGGCTTCGATGAATTTGCCGATGGCAACGATCACTTCGAGTTCTACTGGTTCCCGCACACCGACCTGGCGCTGACCAAGCGCAACAACCGGGTCGCGGCCGGCGTCGGCCCGTCCCCGGTCAGCCGGGTGCGCGGCTGGATCGACGACGAGCTGCTGTCCAACCGGGTCTTCGAACTCACCAACCGGCTCGCGGTCCGGCGACCCGGGCTGGTGCCGCGGATCAACCAGTTCGCCTCCCGCGCGTTGTCGGCCCGCGAGTACGTCGACGCGTCGTACAAGGTGTTCTGTTCCGAGCGGAACGTGGTGTTCCGCGAGTCGGAGTACGCCGTACCGCGGAAGCATGTCGTCGAGGTGATCCAGCAGCTGCGCGCCTGGATCGACCGGTCCGGCGAGCGGTTCCCGTTCCCGATCGAGGTCCGGGTCGCGGCGGCGGACGACATCTGGTTGTCGACCGCGTACGGGCGCGACACGGCGTACGTCGCGATCCATCAATACCACCGGCTGGATCATGGCCGGTACTTCGACGCGTTCGAGCAGATCGCCGGCGCCTTCGGCGGACGGCCGCACTGGGGCAAGCTGCACACGCTCGGCGCCGACCAGTTCCGCGAGCGCTACCCGCGCTTCGACGATTTCCTCGCGGTCCGGGACCGGCTCGACCCGCAGCGCACGTTCAGTAATCCGTACAGCCGCCAGGTTTTCGGTTCGTAGCCTTTCCTGGGCACTCAGAAGCACAGCCCGATAGGGAAACACTGTTCCGCCGCGGCACGCAGTGGCATTACCGTTCGTCGCATGACTGCACCGGAACCGTTCGAGCCGCTGACCGAGGACTGGACGAAGGCGCTCGCCGTCGTCGCTCACCCCGACGACCTGGAGTTCGGCGCCGCCGCGGCGATCGCCCGCTGGACCGCCCAGGGCAAGGAGATCGCCTACTGCCTGCTTACCTCGGGTGAGGCGGGGATCGACGGCATCGCGCCGGCCGAGTGCGGCCCGCTGCGGGAGGCCGAGCAGATCGAGAGCGCCCGGATCGTCGGCGTCGACACGGTCGAGTTCCTCGGCCAGCCCGACGGCACCATCGAGTACGGCGTACCGCTGCGCCGCCTGATCGCCGGAGCCATCCGCCGGCACCGGCCGGAGATCGTGATCACCAACAACTTCCGCGACACCTGGGACGGCGACGTCATGCTGAACATGGCCGACCACATCAACACCGGTCGCGCGACGCTGGATGCCGCCCGGGACGCGGCCAACCGGTGGATCTTCCCCGAGGATGGGGAGCGCTGGAGCGTGCAGCAGGTCTGGGCGTGTGGTTCACCGACCGGCAGGCATGCGATCGACACCACCGACACCTTCGAGCTCGGCGTCGACTCGCTGAAGGCGCACAAGGCGTACATCGACGGTCTCAACTGGCCGCACTTCGACGCGCGTGAGTTCCTCGAAGGCATCTCCCGCGCTACCGGGTCGCGGCTGGGAACGACGTTCGCGGCACCCTTCGAGGTCTTCACCGTTTGAACCGCCCTGGGCGTGGCTACGTATCAACCAGTGAGAACGGGCGGCATGGGCCACCTCCAGATCATGCGATGTCCACTTGCTGTTCTTTGGGCGCGACCTGTGGGCCTGGCAGACTCCTAGATACGTGACAGCGCAGCGATCAGGTTCCAGGATCGGAGGGGTGATGGGGACAGAGGACACCGGTTCCTCGGCGCACCTGCTCCGCGCCCTGCCGGAGTGGTCGGGGCGCGCCGACCGCACCGACTGGTCGCGGACAGCTCACTGGGCGGCCAGGAAGCAAGCTGCGATGGAAGTCGAGGCGGCGGACGCGTGGCAGCCACCGTGGTGGTTACTGGCCTTCGGTCCACTCTGCTGGCTGCTGATCTCAGCCCTGGTATTCAGCCAGCGCGGCCTCTTGGTCGGCTTGATCGCCTTCGCCCTGCTCGCCCCGGTCGGCATGCCGATCCCCGCGATCCTCCGCTGGATCCGCACCCACCGTCGCCTCGACGGCGCCTACCTGGGCCCCCTCGCCTTCGCAGCCACCGCCATCATCACCGACGTCCCCCTCTGGGTCTGCGCCGCCGGCGGCCTAGGCGCAGCTTTCCTCAGCCTGATGCTAGGCGCCATGCACGACTTCCACCGCGGCTAGCTGACGCCTTCGGTGGCGGGGTTGAG
This sequence comes from Kribbella sp. NPDC006257, assembly GCF_040613535.1. Classification (NCBI taxonomy): domain Bacteria; kingdom Bacillati; phylum Actinomycetota; class Actinomycetes; order Propionibacteriales; family Kribbellaceae; genus Kribbella; species Kribbella sp. NPDC006257. Next base: position 95,076 of record NZ_JBEXSJ010000012.1, on the reverse strand, counting down.
TTCTAGGGCTTGGTGGGCGTCGGCCAAGACTGCGGGGGAGGCCAGGGACTGCCAGCGGGGGATTTGTTCCTGCAGGAAGGGGCGGAGCTTCGGGGCCAGTTTGGGGGCGTGGTCGAGGACGTCGAGTTCGTTGACGATCGTGAGGTCGACGAACTCGCGGAGCTCCTCACCGTTCAGCTCTTCCGAGGTACCGGTGAAGCGATCCGTGACCGTGTGGTGCTCGGCCAGATCCCGCCAGCTCGAGTCGCGGTCGCAGGAGCCGTAGCGGTACACCAGCAGCTCCGCCTCGGGTCCGATGACTGCGTCGAGCACCGGGCGCTCGGTCTGCCAGTCGAACAGATGGGTCGGGAATCCGTCCGTCCCGTACGCCGCGTGCGCGAGCCCCGCGATCACCAGGGTCTCGGAGGCGCCGAGCGAGCGGAGCCGCTTCGCCACCCGGTGCAGGTGCACGTACAACGTGCCGCCCGCGTGGTCCAGCTCGTCCGCGCCGCGGACCAGCAGCATCGATCCCAGGTCTTCGAAGGTGCTCATCTGACCCCTTCTGGCTTCGGAGTGGTCAGGGCCCTGACTGGACCGGCCCAGGCACCCAAGGTACGGCCTTGCAGGTGTTACCGCCCAGCGATGCGGCGTGCCGGATCGGTCACACTACGGAACCCGTTGGGCACCCGTAGGCCACCGATCCGGCACCTCCTCATTTACCTCTCCCAAGGCCACTGGTGCTGGACGCCTCGAGCACCGACCTCAGGAAACCCACGAGCGCACACAGTCCGGCCGGTTCCGCCGCCGGGTGAGAGCTCAAGGAGTGGGTAGAGGAAGAACTGTCAGTCGTCGAGTTCGGCGAGGGCCTTGCGGGCTGCTTCCAGCTCGGCTTCGAGGGCGGCGACCTTGGCGGCCTGCTGCTCGCGGGCGGCGTCGATGACCTCGTCGATCGGGCCGGACAGGTCCTCGTGCAGCTCCTTGGCCGCACGCGAGACGGCCGCGGCAGCGACCAGCAGGTTCTTCGCGATGTAGCTGTTGCCCTGCTTGAGCTCGGCCTTCCACTCGCCGTCGGCGGTGCCGGTGACGGTCAGCGTCAGCTCGAGGGTCTTGGTCTTCTTCGCTGCGGCCTTCTTCGCCGGTGCCTTCTTCGGCTTCTCGGCCACCGGCGCGGCAGGCTCGACCGGCTCACCCGACTCGGCCGAGTCTTCCGGCGCGGCGGCGTCGGCGGCCGACGTGACAACTTCAGCTGTCTCGGCCGGTGCTTCAATCACCTCGTCGGGAGTGTCGACGACGTCGGTCTGAGCTTCTCCTGCAAAAGTGTCTACAGTCATCGTTGCGGCGATCTCCCTGAGTCACAATGGAACCCGCCGGGGCGGGCTTAGCGCTGAGAGAACATTAGAACACACGTTCGACCGTGGATGTCAAACGCCACGCCGCAACCACTCGGCCCGGGCGGTTCAGCCCAGGCCGAGCAGCCGTTCAGTTCAGGCCGACTGCTCCGTGCGGTCCCCGGACCAGTCCAGGTGGAACGCGCCCTCGCGGTCGACCCGGTGGTACGTGTGCGCTCCGAAGAGGTCCCGCAGTCCCTGGATCAATGCCGCCGGCAGCCGTTCAGCCCGCAGCCCGTCGTAGTACGAGAGCGCAGCCGAGAACCCAGGTGCCGGAACCCCCGCCGTAGCAGCGGCTGCGACGACGCGACGCCAAGCGTCCTGTCCGCTCACGACGGCGTCCTTGAAGTAGTCGTCGACCAGCAGCGACGGCAGTGCCGCGTCCCGGTCATACGCCTCCTTGATCCGGTCCAGGAAGCGTGCCCGGATGATGCACCCGCCACGCCAGATTGTCGCCATCGCGCCCAGGTCGATGTCCCAGCCGTACTGGTCCGAAGCCGCCCGGATCGCGTCGAAGCCCTGCGCGTACGCGACCAGCTTCGACGAGTACAGCGCGTGCCGCACGTCGTCGATGAACGCTGCCCGGTCGACGTCGAGCTTCGCGTCCGAGGCGGACGGTCCGGCGAGCGCACCAGCCGCGGCCTGCCGGCGTACGACATCGCCTGAAAGCGAGCGGGCGAACACTGCCTCGGCCATGCCGCTGACCGGGATCCCGAGGTCCAGGGCGACCTGCACGGTCCAGCGGCCGGTGCCCTTCTGCTCCGCCTGGTCGAGCACGACATCCACGAACGGCTGCCCGGTCGACTCGTCGACCTGGCTGAGCACCTCGGCGGTGATCTCGATCAGGAAGGACTCCAGGTCGCCGGAGTTCCACTCGCGGAACACGTCGGCGATCTCGGTCGCGCTGAGTCCGAGCACATGCCGCAGCAGGTCGTACGCCTCGGCGATCAGCTGCATGTCGGCGTACTCGATGCCGTTGTGCAGCATCTTCACGAAGTGCCCGGCACCGTCCGGCCCGACGTGCACGCAGCACGCCTCGCCGCCGACGTGCGCGGAGATCTTGGTGAGCATCGGCTCCAGGGCGGCGTACGCGAAGGTCGATCCGCCCGGCATGATGCTCGGTCCGTTCAGTGCGCCCTCCTCGCCGCCGGAGACGCCGGCGCCGACGAAGTGCAGGCCCTTGGCCTTCAGTGCGTCCTCGCGCCGCCGGGTGTCGGCGAAGTGCGCGTTGCCGGCGTCGACGACGATGTCGCCCTCGTCCAGCAGCGGCACCAGCTCCTCGATCACCGCGTCGGTCGGCTCGCCGGCCTTGACCATGATGATGATCTTCCGCGGCTGCTCCAGCGCCTCGACCAGGGCCGGCAGGTCGGCGGCCGCGGTGAACTCACCCTCGTGACCGAACTGCTCGATCAGCGCGTCCGTGCGGCCCTGCGACCGGTTGTGGACGGCGACGCGGAACCCGTTGCGCGCCAGGTTCCGGGCCAGGTTGCGACCCATCACCGCGAGGCCGGTGACGGCGATCTGGGCTTTTTCAGAGCTCATCGAATCTCCTGCGAGTGAGTGCTGGAAGCTGCGTGCGGGACCAGTCTGTCGCCCCGGGCAACCCCTCGGTCTACCGGGTAGCCAACTCCTGGAACACGTTTGCCATTCCACCGCCGAGGCATTGCCAGGGATCTGCTCCGATGGTAGACATCTGAGAAATCGATTTCCCAGCATCGTGAGGTCTCCGCCCATGACCAGATTCACGCGCTCCATCGCCCTGCTCGTCGGCGCACTGCTGGTGCTCCCGGCTGCAGCTTTTCAGCCAGCCTCAGCCGCCGGTACGCCGTACGCGGTGGCCGGCGCCGGCGCGAAGGGCAACGGCCCGGTGGGGTGGGACGTCTACCGGCACCTCGACCGGCTGCCCGAGCTGCAGACCGGAGTACGGACCAAGCAGTTCTCCAGCTTCGGCCGGGACGGCACGAACAACGACGGCTTCGACGGCACCTACTCCTGCCTGCGTACGACGGCCGCCGGCTGCGTCATCGCCGAGGCGCAGGGCGCCGGCGAGATCGCCTCGATCTGGTTCACCCGCGACGAGGGCGACGTCCGCAAGACCGGCAAGATCACCGTCGAGGTCGACGGCCGGACCGTTCTCGACGCGCAGCTGCAGGATGTCGTCGACGGCAAACTGGGCGCGCCCTTCGTCTACCCGCTGGTCGCGAACGCCCTGCAGAGCTCCGGTGGCGTCTATCTCCGCGTCCCGATGCCCTACCAGAAGTCGATGCGCGTCACCGTGCAGAACAACCCGCTCTTCTACCACGTCGACTACCGCGAGTTCCCAGATGCGACCGGGATATCGACGTTCGACCCGACCGACAAAGCCGAGGATGTCATCGCGCTCCTGAACCACTCCGGCACCCAGGACCCGAAGCCCCAGGCCAGTGGCGCGACGACTACCGCGAAGGGCGTGAACCTTGCCCCCGGCAAGCAACTCACGCTCGCGGACAACGCCGGGCCGGGCGAGATCAGCGCCCTCAGACTGAAGCTGCCGCAGCTCGTCGGCCTCGACCTGAAGACCTTCGCCGACGACGGCCGCGCGTTCCTCGGCGGCAGCCAGTTCACGATGAAGGTCGACCCCGGGAACACCGGCGTGAAGCTGATCCGCCGGATGGATCTGCGGATCGGCAATCAGCGCGCGAAGATCTTCGTCGACGGCGTGCCGGCCGGCGAATGGGCACCGCTCCCCGCCAAGGGCGCGCAGTGGGCCGACCAGACGGTCGAGCTGCCCGCAGCGCTGACCGCCGGCAAGTCACAGCTCGTCATCCGCAACGAGTTCATCTCCTCGGACCTCGACTTCAACGAGTTCACCTACTGGGCCGACTCGGTCGTCGGTGCCACGGTCAAACGCACCGACACCCTCGACGTCGGTCCCGACCACGTGGCCGACGAGCAGGCGCACGCGTACTCGATCACCAACCAGAACTGGAGCGGCTCGCACTCGATGCCGTACGCCGCGACTGCGGACGACGCGGCCAGGGTGAAGTCATCCGATGCGCTCCTGGCCGGAGTACGGGTGCAGGTCACTGTCGACGGGAAGAAGCGGGTGGACGCCCCGCTCGGGGAGTTCTTCGGTTCCGGGCTCGGCGAGAACGAGGTGCGCTCGCTGTTCTTCGCAATGGACCCGAGCGGCTGGTACTCCGCCTGGTGGCCAATGCCCTACCTGGAAAGAGCCACAGTCACCCTGGTTAACACCACGCAGTACAAGCTTGAGGGGCAATCGGAGGTCACTGCAGCTCGCAGTACGCAAGCAGGTCTAGACCTGGTGACAGGCAAGTCCGGCTACTTCACTGCACTCTCCACGCGGGGTGAGGCGACCTTCGGCAGCGACTGGAAGATCGCGGAGGCAACAGGGCGGGGCAAGTTCGTCGGTGTCTCGCAGACGATGGAGGGGCTGCAGCCGGACGGCAACACCCGCGGCTATCTCGAAGGAGACGAGCGCGTGTACGTCGATGGCGAGCGGACTCCGGCGATCCATGGGACGGGTACTGAGGACTACTTCGAGTCCGGCTGGTACTTCAACCAAGGCACCTACTCCACACCGTTCCACGGCAACTCTGGTCATGAGGTGGCCGCAGGTGATTGCAAGAACGAGTGCGACAGTGCGTACCGACTGCACATCACCGACGCGGTCAGCTTCCAGAACCAGCTCACCTTCGGGATCGAGCACGGCCAGCAGGACGATCACCCGGCCGTCTACGGCACCACTGCCTTCCTGTACTCCGCTGCGCAGTTCGGCGCACGGGAGACGGACCGGATCGACACCGGTTCAGCTACTAGTCGCCAGCAGCACGGCTACACCGACAGCGGCACACAGGCAGAGCTCACAAGCGTCTATGAGGGCGACCACGACGACACTGCAATCACTGACCAGGTGCGCTCGACCACTGCGCCGATCCGGTTCACAGCGAAGGTCGATCCGATCAACGGAGGCGTGACGTTACGCCGTACAGGAGACCAGAACGTCGCCGGGCAGTCGGCCAAGGTCCTCGTCAACGGCAAGGACGCCGGGACCTGGTTGCAACCACTGGGCAACGCGAAACAGCGCTGGCTCGACGACAACTACCAGCTTCCGGCCGCGCTCACCTTCGGTCGCACCGAGCTGACCATCGAGCTACGACCAACCGGACCGGCCTGGACCGCCGCCGCGTACGCCGTACAGTCCCTCGTCATCCCGTACGCCGACCGCCAACCCCCGTCGCGCCCGGCGGACCTGGTCGCGAAGAGCCGCGCCGACAACGCGATCGCACTGAGCTGGTCCGACTCCACCGACGACAGCGGTATCGCCCGGTACAACATCTATGCAGCCAAGAAGGGCAGCGCAGAAAAGCTGATCGGCAGCAGCACACTCCCTGGCTATGTGCACAAGGGGCTCGGTCTAGAGGAGACCTGGATCTACCGGGTAGAGGCGGTCGACCTGGTCGGGCACCTGAGCGCCAAGTCAGCCAAAGCAGAGGGCACCTCTGGCAGCACCATCAGGCTGGAAGCAGAGTCGCTCCTGCCGGCCGTGTCAGCGACTGTGCCGGTGGATCCGCAGGGCAACTGCTGTGGGGTCAACTGGTCAGGCGGCAGCCAGCTCTGGATCCATGGGAGCAAGGCAGGCGACAAGGTGGTCCTGCAGTTCGCAGTACCGACAGCGGGGACCTACAAGGTGTCAACCTCTCTGACCAAGGCCGCTGACTACGGCATCGCCGAGTTGGCGATCGACGGCAAAGCGCCGGTCACCTTCGACGGCTACAGCCCGACCGGAGTCACCACGCAGAACGTCGATCTCAATGCCCGAGTGCTGACGGCCGGCACTCATCAGCTGAGCATCACGCTGACCGGCAAGAACTCAGCGGCGATCGGCTACCTGGCCGGCGTGGACTTCGTCGACCTGGAGCTCAACACGATGCGCGATGTTCCCTACAGCCACACGGACCGGGTCGTTGCTGCAGGCAAGTTCGTGAAGGTCTACGACCCGAGTGTGGGCGAGACCAGCCCGTGGTACTACAACGACCACACGATGGTGCAGGACCGCAAGACCGGTACATGGCATGTCTACGCGATCACCCACGCGGAACCGGCGAACCCGCTCGACGAGAAGAGCTTCGGACACGCGACTGCGCCGTCACCGAACGGCCCATGGACCAAGCAGCCGCCTGCATTGGTTGCGGATCCGGCGGCGGGGGAGAGTCACATCTGGGCGCCCTACGTCCTGTACGACGCGGGCACCTACTACATGTTCTACGCAGGCGGGACGCCCGACCATACGGCGTACCGGATGCAGTTGGCGACGTCGACCGATCTGGTGCACTGGACCCGGAGTACGGCGAATCCCTTGTTCACGGACGGCTTCGACGGACGCGACCCGATGGTGCACAAGGTTGGGAACCAGTGGGTCATGTACTACACAGCCAACTCGGAACCGAGCGGTGGGAACCACATCGTCGCCTACCGGACCAGCACGGACCTCAAGCACTGGAGCGCACGGCAGACGGCTTTCAAGCACCCGGAGGTCGGGACCTTCGGTGGGCCGACCGAGTCGCCGTTCGTGGTGCAGCGGGGGAAGGACTGGTACCTGTTCGTCTGCTGCGACGGAGGCTATGAATCCACCAAGGTCTACAAGAGCAAGGACCCGTTGCACTTCAGCCTTGACCAACTGGTCGGCACCATCCAGTCGCATGCGGCCGAGGTGGTGCAGGACGGCGACCAGTGGTTCGTCACCGGCGCGGGCTGGGGCAAGGGTGGTCTCTACCTTGCTCCACTCGACTTCAACGCCCTGCAAGTCACCAAGGGTCATGTGATCAGCAACAAGTACTACCGGGCCACCATCCAGACGGCTCCCAAGGCAGTGCTGACCGCACTAGACGTAGACCCCACCGGCCAAGCAAATTATCGACCTGCGCTCGATCACTCATCCCGCGGCACCACGCCCTACCTAGGCGTGGGCACCTTCGGCAACACAGACCTAGCCGGCCCAGCGACCGTCGAAAGCCAGCCAGGTCACCTCAAACTGAGCATGCCCTTCGGCGACGAACCAGTCACCGCCGACTGGACCTTCGACTTCGGCACGACGACCTTCGACACCAGCTTGACCTGGAAAGTCACCGGCCCCACTACGGCTCCGGTCTGGGAAGTCTCCTTCAACGTGGACTCGGCCCTCGCCAACCAGGGCGACCCCGGCGGTTTCGACCGCAACGGCGACATCCCCGGCTTCCCCGACTGGTCGATGGCCACCGGCCCTGGCCTCAGCATCGTCACCGCCTACAAACACGGCTCGGCCTGGGCAGAGGACAACCACTGGTACGACGCCCCGACCGGTACCGTCGCCTGGCAACCTCTCTGGCAACCAGGTAGCCGCCCCCTCCCACCAGGCACCTACCCCGGCGGCACCTGGCGTCTCGCCTTCTCCGCCACCGAGAAGGACACCGCCCTGGCCGACAAACTCGCCGGAGACCTCAACTAGTGTCGGAGGCATGACCACACCAACCCTGGACCCCCGGAGTACAGCGCTGATCCTGATCGACCTGATGCCACGCATCGTCGCGCTGGACACGGCACCGTTGTCCGGTCACGAGGTGCTCGAACGCTGTGTCGCGCTGGCCCAGGCGACCCGCGCCGCCGGTGGGCTGGTCGTCAACGTGCGGGTCGAACGGCCCAACGTCGTCGTCCAGCCCGCGGGCAGCGAGTTCGCGCCCGAACTCGATCCGCAGCCTGGTGATCTGGAGATCGTGAAGCGGACGGTCGGTGCTTTTCACCAGACAGGCTTGGACGACGCACTACAGACGCGCGGCATCGAGACCGTGGTTCTCGGTGGTATCGCCACCAACTTCGGGGTCGAGTCCACAGGCCGGGTCGCGGACGAGCACGGCTACCGCACGATCTACGTCACCGACGCGATGACCGGCCTCGACGCCTACGCCCACGAATTCGCCGTCTCCTACGTCTTCCCCCGCTTCGGCGAAACCTGCACCGGCACGGAGTACGTGGCCGCCCTCAGCCGTCGGTGAACAGCGCGGCGTTCTCCCGGACCCACTCCTGCAAGGTCCGTGGCGGATGCCCGGTGACCGTTTCGACCGCATCGGTCACCGAGGTCTCGTCAACGTTGCCGTCGGCAAAGAAACCTTCGATCGCCTCGGCATAAGGCGCGGGCATCGACGCGAACAGCTCCTGGTGCGACTCTTCCCGGCTCAGCTCCTGCGCCACCAGCTTCCGCCCGAGCGCCTGCCCGAGAATCTCCACCTGCTCCGCGGGCTTCAACGCCACCGGCCCGGTCAGCCGGTACGCCGTACCCGCGTGCCCGTCCTCGGCCATCGCCCGGACAGCGACCTCCCCGATGTCCAGCGGGTGAATCGTCGAGATCGGTACGTCGGGGAACTGGACCCGGACCACATCGCCCGCCCGCAACTGGTCCCGCCAGCGAAGAGTGTTCGACATGAAGCTGTTCGGTCGCAGGAAGGTCCACTCCAGCCCGGAGGCGATCACGGCCCGCTCGGCAGCCAGGTGATACGCGGCGACCGCGTTGTCCGTGGACTTCCCGGCAATCGAGCTGCTCGACAGCAGGGCGATCCGCCGTACGCCGGCGCCGGCTGCCTTCGCGAGCAGCTCCTCGACCCGGTCGTAGCCGCTCAGCAAGAAGATGCCGGTCACGCCCGCGAGAGAAAACGTGTCCGCCTGATTGAGATCGCCGTACACGGCCTCGATCCCGGCCGGCAGCTCGACCTCTTTCCGAACGAGCGCCCGCCCTGGAAGCCCTTCCGCCGCCAGGGCCGCGACCACCGCGCCGCCCGCGTTCCCACTCGCACCCGTTACCAGAATCGTCATACCAGGCAGCCTTTCAGACGATGAGGCCAGCCGCTGCGATCGCGGCGCGAACCTCGCTGGTGGGATCGTCCTCGTGGTAGATCCGCTCGCTGGTCTCGATGTTGTCGAGGAAGCGCTGGTAGGTCACCGCACCGAGGAGTCGGGCGATCACCTTGATCGGTTCGAGGGCGGCCAACGGGTCGCAGCCCGGCAGGTGCTGCTTCCAGGCCGTAGTCCAGGTCTCTACCGCGTGCCCCTGCTTCTCGGCCGGTAGCCAGCCGCGAAGTCGCTCGATATCCGTCGCTGGATGGCCGATGTAGCTGTCGGCCCAGTCCACGATCCGTCCGTTCACCCCATCCGAGCGCCAGTTGCCCGGGTGGAAATCCCCATGTACCAAGGTGTTCGGCAGCCCGGCCGACTCCAGCCGTGCCACGATCGCAGGCAGCTCTTCGACCAGCCGCTGGGCCGCGACCACCTCATCCGGGGTCAACCGCTCACCAACCTGCCCAGCTAGCAGACCTGCCAACTCGCCAGCAAGGTCCTCCGGAAGCATCCGCGGCGTCCGTAGCGACGAGGGATCAATCGCTGCCTGTACTGCGACCCACCGGCTCACCACGTCGGTCACCGTCGCCAGCTCCGGTTCCCAGCAGTCGTTGCCCGGCACGTGTCGCAGCAGCGACCACCTGTTCTCCAGGTCGACTCCGAGCACCTCCGGAACCAGCAGAGCATCGTACTCACGAACCTGCTCGATCACGTCCGCGTCGACACTGCAGAAGCGACTGGTCGCCTTCGCCCAAGCACCCCCGTCGTCAGTGGCGAACCGGATCAGACACGAGAGATTCCACGTCTTCACCTGCGTCCAGTCAGTCGAGCCGAGGATCCCCGCGGCCCAGGAGATCAGCTTGTACGGCCCGTCCACCTCAGCCCAGGTCGCCCGCAACGGATCGAACGCGACCAGCGACTCCCACTCCTCCAACGGCGCCGGATCCAGTACCCCGGTCCGCGGATCACCCGCCGCCTGCACGTGATAGACAGCCCGCCCACCCCGCCCGACCTCAGCCTCGTCCGCATGTACGAGCCTCAGGATGACAGCCCGTACGCCGAGCGCCTGGTCCAGGTGCCGCGTCGCAGCCTCGATCTCGGCCCACCACGGCCGGTCCGCCACGAACTTCGGCAACCTCCCGGCGTACCGGCCTCCGACGCTCACCAGCGCATCCACGACCTTCGTCTCGTCCACCCCGCCAGTGTGGAGACCCCAGACCGTCCCGCCAACTGGATTACACCAGGCGGTGGAAGGTACGGGAACCGGAACGGAGAATGCGCGGTTCGGTGAGGTCGATGACCTCGTCGTGACGGTGCACCTTCTTGCCGTCGACCGCGACCGCGCCCTGGCCGATCAGCCGCCTGAGCTCGGTATTGCTCAGCTCAGGACGAGCCGCCTGCAACAACTCCAGCACAGTCGGTGCCGCGGTTTCCACCGACACCTCGGGAAGGTCGGCTGGAGTAGTGCGTCGGCTGAACTGCTCGATGAAGGCGGCACGCTCGGCCTTGGCGGTATTCGCCCCGTGGTAGCGGGTCACCACCGCCGAGGCGAGCGTGAGCTTGGCGTCGCGCGCAGCCGGGCCACCGTGCACGGCCGCTTCGCCCAGCGAGGCGACCGTGTCCAGCGGAAGCTCGGTGTAGACACGGGCCCACTCCTCGACGAGTTCGTCGGGCAGGCTCATCAGTTTGCCGAACTTGTCTCGCGACGTGTCCGTCAGGCTGACGAAGTTGTTCAGCGACTTCGACTGCTTCGGGCCGCCGTCCAGCCCCGGGGTGATCGAGCTGGTGATCAGCACCTGCGGTGGTGCGCCCAGGCGTTGCTGGAAGTGCCGGCCCATCTGCTCGTTGAACAGTTGGTCGGTGCCCACGATGGTGAGATCGCTGTTGATCGCGAAGCTGTCGTAGCCCTGCAGCACCGGGTAGATCAGCTCGTGCAAGCTGATCTCGCGGCCCTCGGCGACGCGGGTACGGAACATGTCCCGTGCCATCAGCTGGGCGTGCGTGACCTGGCTGAACAGTCCGAGCAGGGTCGCGGTGTCCATCGCGCCGAACCACTCCGAGTTGCGGCGGATCTCGAAGACGTCGGGCGAAGTTCGTAGTACGAGACCCACCTGTTCGACGAAGGCCGCCGCGTTCGCGTCGATCTCGGCCGGGGTGAGGACCGGGCGGGTCTCGGACCGGCCGGTGGGATCGCCGATCCGGGTGGTGAGATCGCCGAGCAGGAAGACGACCTGGTGGCCGAGGTCCTGCAGTTGCCGCATCATCCACAGGTTCACCGCGTGTCCCAGATGGAGGAACGGGGCGGTGCAGTCGACGCCGTACTTGATTCGCAACGGCCGCCCGGACGCGAGTCGCTCGCGCAGGTCGGCCTCGCCGACGATGCTGTCCGTCGTACGGCGTAGGCGGTCGAGCACGTCTGCTGTCTCTGGCATTTCGAGGGCTCCTCTCGGTTGGAGGCAGCCCAAGCCAGGTGCCTCCGGCAACGGAAAAGGCAGGAACCGGAGTGGTTCCTGCCTTGGAGGCTCTGGGGTGGATTCGGGGACTACTGCAGACCGGCTCTGCCCAGAGCCGGTCGATACCGCACGAATCGCTTGATCACGCGACCAGGCTAACAGCTCGCAGCTCGACTACGCTCGGTCAGGTGATGACGGAGAAGGTGATCCTGGTCGACGAGGCCGGGCGAGCGGTCGGGACCGAGGACAAAGCGACGGTTCACCATGCCGCGACGCCGCTGCACCTGGCCTTCTCCAGCTACGTCTTCGACCCGCAGGGCCGGTTGTTGCTGACGCAGCGTGCGCATTCGAAGAAGACCTGGCCGGGCGTCTGGACGAACAGTTGCTGCGGCCATCCGCTGCCGGGCGAGCCGATCGAGGACGCCGTACGCCGACGGCTTGCCGACGAGCTCGGGCTGGTCCCGTCGGCGGTCGAGCTGGTGCTGCCGAGGTTCCGGTACCGGGCCGAGATGCCCGACGGGGTGGTGGAGAACGAGCTCTGCCCGGTGTTCCGGGTCAGCTGCACGGGTGATCCGACGCCGGATCCGGCCGAGGTCGCGGCGTACAAATGGGTGGACTGGCCGCGTTCCGGCGTACAGGCTGGCCTCGAGGCCGCAGTACGGACCGAGCTTTCGCCTTGGTGCGTGTTGCAGGTGCGGGAGCTGTCGCTTCTCGGTGAGGTGCCGGGGGAGTGGGCGGTGGCTGACCCGGAGTTGCTGCCGCCTGCGGCACAGGTTTGAAGGGCAGGGACATGAACGACCTGGTGATCCGCGAGGCCGTGAGCGATGCGGACTACGAGCAGTGGCGGCAGGTGCGGATCGCGGTGCTGCCATACGAACGTTGCCCGAGCCTCGCCGAGCTGCGCGATCTCGACAAGCCCGGGCGGCTGATGCTGCTGGCCGAACGCGACCATAACGTCGTCGGACACGGGTTGTCCGACGAGTCCAACGAGAGCGGCCGTGCCGCCGTCGTACCGCGGGTTGTTCCGGAGGCGCGTAGGCAGGGAGTCGGTACGGCGTTGCTGCTCGCGCTCGCCGACCATGCCGTTGCCCAGGGCTACGATCGCACCGGCTGCACGGTGGACGACGCCGGCTCGGTGGTCTTCGCCGAGAAGTTCGGTTTCGCCGAGGTGAGCCGCCAGGTCGAGCAGGTCCGCAGGATCGGCACCGAACCCTGGCCGGCGCAACCCACCGGTTACCAGGTGGTCTCCGTCGCCGAGCGCCCGGAACTCTGGCCGCTCGCCTACGAGCAGGTCGCCCTCCCGACCTTCCCCGACATGGACGTCCCCAGCCTGCTGAACGTCTCCGCTCACGACTGGGCCACCGAGTGGCTCACCGACCCCGAGGCGATGTTCGTCGCCGTCGCCGACGACCAGCCCATCGGCGTAGCCGGCCTCCTCCCGGACCCCGACAAACCCGAGCGCGCCGAGGTCGCCTACACCGGCGTACGCCGCGAATGGCGCGGCAAGTCGGTCGCCGCCACCCTCAAACGCACCAGCATGGCCTGGGCCGCCGACCACGGCATCACCGACATCTACACCTGGACCCAGCAAGGCAACACCGCCATGCGAGCCCTCAACGAACACCTCGGCTTCACCTACGGCATCACCAGCATCGACGTCCGAGCCGCTCTGCCACTAACAAAACAAGAGATACCTGGCTGAGTGCCTGACGGCCACCGCGCGCTGCGCAAAGGTCGCCATCGCCCGACGCAAGGCAAGTCGGTCAATAGTTTCTGAGCGAGCCCCAAATGATGGTGAGCGAGGCCTGTCACCCCAGCTCAGTCCTCGGGCGACCTGAAAGCGCACCGTTGAGGCTCCTCCCAGGCGTGCGGCACACGCGAGCAACAAAGGTGCCGGCCGATAGAGGTGCGGATCATCAATCGCCATCGCCATCGCCATCGCCATCGCCATCGCCCTCGCGCGCTCTCGCCCACGGGCGCCGTGATCGCGGCATCCGGCATCGGTGAGACAAGGCATCGACCCGCACCGGACGCTCAGTTCTCCCCACTGATCGGCTGCATCTCGCGGCCGCACATCGTTCAGCCGGACAAGGTCCGTCGGCCCCTTGTTCGCTGACGTTGCCTCCGGCAACCATTGGCGTCTAGCCGGATTCAGATGACTACACGTTTTGGCGGTCTGGTCGGGTGTGATGTTTTCCCTTGTGGATAAGGCGAAACTGCCCTGGTCCTGGTTTGTTGCGCTGCACTGCGGAAGCGTATAGTCGAACACATGTTCCCCATCGAGTTCGCTGACTGCGACGCCGCCGAGACCCTCGCCCGGGTCGAAGCCGCTCACGCGCGTCAGCGGCAATGTGAACTCGACCAGATCCTCCTCGCCCAGCACTACGCCGCCCTCCACCCGGTCCCCACCCACAACCCCGGTCTGCCCGGTGGTGAACGCGCCCACGTCTACGGCGGCGAAGGCTGCCCTCGGATCGCCGAGTTCGCCCCCGCCGAATACGGCGCCGTCACCGGAGTCTCCGCGTTCTCCGCCGCCCGCTTCCTCGGCCAATGCGTCGCGCTGCCCGCCCGGTTCCCGCTCACCTGGCAACGCGTCCTCACCGGCCACGCCACCGCCTGGAAAGCCCGCCAGCTCGCCCAGGACTGCGTCACGCTGTCGCTGGAAGCCGCGAGTATCGTCGACCACCGCGTCGCCGACATCATCGACACCGTCACCGGCCCCCAACTGGCCACCATCAAAAAGACCGCGATCTGGGACGCCGACCCCGAAGCCGCCCGCGCCAAAGCCGAAGCCGAAGCCAAGGAACGCGGCGTCTGGGTCGGCCGCACCGACAACCACGGCAGCACCACCTTGTTCATCAAGGCCTGCACCGGCGGCATCTTGTCCCTCAACGCCACCATCACCCAACTCGCCGAAGCCCTCGCCGCCACCGGCGACACCAGCACCCTCGACCACCGCCGAGCCAAAGCCGCCACCCTCCTAGCCGACCCCGACCTAGCCACAGACCTCCTCACCGCCACCCACCACCTCCCCACCACCAACCCCGCGTCCAGCACCGATCCAGCCCCCACCAGCAGCCAACCCGCCCCCACCACCGAACCGCCCGCCAGCACCGAACCCGCCCCCACCACCGAACCGCCCGCCAGCACTGAACCGGCAAGCGCCAGCCACAATCCGCCCGGTACCAACCCCACCGGAACCGTCTCCGACCAGACCCGCCAGGCCCATCACACCAGCCAACCCGGGCCGGACTACCTCAACCGCCCGCACCAGTTCCCCGAGCCCGGCCCGAACGACGAGGCCGACCGCGACACCCCACCCCCGAACGCACCGCACCACCCACTCGACTCCACCACGGCTCCGGTTGAGCCGGCCGCCCACCACGCCACCCGCGCCGACGCCGCACCGCTGTCCGATCTCACCGAGCCCCGCGCGGAAGCTGAAGCCGACCGCGACACCCCACCCCCCAACACCCCACCCCCCAACACCCCCGATCACCCCCTCGACCAAGCAGTCGCCCTCCCGGCGACACCAAACCCACACCACCCTCCCAGCCAGGCCCAGGCACGCCGCGCGGAGGAACCACCCCGCGCGGGTGAACCACCCCGCCGGGGAGAACCACCCGCGCCGGTCGACAACCCTGCCCCCGAGGGCATGGACGCTGCCGCACGCCTCGAACTACGCCGCAAACTCGAAACCATCCGACGCGACCCCGCCAACCGCGGCCGCCGGACCTTTCAAACCGTCCTCACCATCCACATCACCGACGAAACCCTCCGTACCGGCCAAGGCATCGCCCGCATCGAAGGCTACGGACCCGTCTACACCCACCAACTCGAAGAACTCCTCGGCCACCACCGCATCGTCGTCCGCCCCGTCAACGACCTCAACACCCCCATCAGCGTCCACAGCTACGAAATCCCCGACCGCCTCCGCGACCAGATCAACCTCCGCTACCCCATTGAGCAATTCCCCTACGGCACCACCGAAACCACCACCACCACAGACCTCGACCACATCCAGCCCTACCACCCCGCAAACACCGAACCACAAACCCGCACCGACAACCTCAACCCACTACGCCGCTACAACCACCGACTCAAAACCCACGGCGCCTGGAACGTCCGCCGCATCACCCGCACACCTTGGAATGGACCACCCCCCACGGCTACCAATTCCACGTCGACCACA
The DNA here is from genome assembly GCF_040613535.1 of Kribbella sp. NPDC006257. NCBI lineage: Bacteria > Bacillati > Actinomycetota > Actinomycetes > Propionibacteriales > Kribbellaceae > Kribbella > Kribbella sp. NPDC006257. Next base: position 79,198 of record NZ_JBEXSJ010000012.1, on the reverse strand, counting down.
ACGGCACCCACCCCATCCCCTGACGTCTCGAGACCCATCTCGGTCGATGCCGCACGTAGGTGACTACCGGCTGCACAAGACATGCCGGCTGTCGAAAGGTGTTCCCTTAAGCCCTTCGCAGTGATGTCTTTGATGTAGCTGACGTGGCTCCATGGCGCGTAGCGGCTGTGGCGCGTTGTCGTTATCTGGAGTGTTGTCGACGCTCCGCAGACTGTTGTGGGTCGGTCTGCGCAGCACCGGGCTGCCTGCGGACCAGGCGTTCCCATACGAGGTGCTTCTAACTTCTGGACCGCTGGGCCCGGCGTGGTCGACCTTCGCTGGAGGAGTGCGAATCGAGGTCGCGCTGGCGATCCAACTCGCCGGCACAAGCAGCAGCCCACGGCGACCTCCTCGCCGCCACGACGCGGACGGCCGACCCCTGGCAGGCTGGCGCGGGTGATGCCTTCAGTGAAGGTGTCGTGGGCGGAGCGAACTCACACAGCGTTTGCCCATCCGGCTGGGTCGTCACCGGATGGGATAGCTCTGATGCCGCGCCACAGCGCGAGTGCTTGGAGCCATTGGTGTTCGAGGTGGGTCAGTGGCCGCACTGACTGATACCCCTCGAGAAGGGTGTCGCGAACACCTGCGGGTGTCGGTTGCCACTTGGTGAAGCGGGTGCCGAGCAAGACGAATGCGTTCGCGAGGTCGCTGATGCAGTAATCCCAGCCAACCTCGTCGAAGTCGATGACGGCAAGGATCTTCGAGCCGGCCGTGAGGATGTTGGAGGCCCGGTAATCGTTGTGGATCAGCTGGGGCTCGGCATCGATCTGCGACAGCGACGCAATCTGGTCGCGCAGTCTTGCTGACGCGTCCGGCACCCTCCCTACGTCCTCAAGCTCCAACCACGTCTCAATCCGCTGGCACAAGTCCAAAGACTGGCCGCGGTCGGGCTCGATCAGCCGGCTGTCCCTATGGATGCCCAAGGCGACGTGCAAGGTCGCCAGGCAAGCACCCGCCTGACGGACCGCAGTCTCATCAGTGATATCAAGCAGGTCGCCATCTATCTGGGGTTGCACCGTCATCGACAGCGGCGATGAACCGGAGTCAACGATCACTCGACGCTGACCATCGACCGAGGTCAGTGGCGGCGCAACAAGCACCCCTTGCTTGTGAAGCCCCCCGAGCAAATCTGCGATTGCGGTGAACCTGACGAACTGGTCCCGGGCTCGAGACCACTTCGCCACCAACGCTCCCTGATCGGTGCAGACCCAGGCGATGGCGTTGTCGCCGCTGATGACGATCCGCTCGCAGTCCTCCACCTCGACGGCCCAAGCCTGGGCGAGACCCTTGGTGAGCCAGTTGACCGCTCCGTCGAAGCTGTCAAGGCCGAACCGACGCTGCATGGCACTCTGCGGCTCGGTCGATTCCCACAGCATCGACAGTCCCGGCGGAAACACCTTGCGGAGTTTACGACAAGCAGGAGCGTGCCTCGCATGACTGCTGAGAATTGAAGCCACTCTCAGGCCCGTCCGCGCGACGCCCTTGTCCGCCGGGGATGACCCTGCTGCATCTGACGGATGGGTCTCGCCCGTCATCGAGCTGTTAGAGAAGGCGGTCAACGCGGGAAGGGGCGTTGGTCAGCTGGTTTGGGTCAGTTCTTGGAGTAGGGCGGGGCCGGGCCAGGGGGTGTGGGGGCCGTGTTCGGTGGTGTGGATGAGGGCTACGAGTTTGGCGTTGATGGGGGCTGGGCGGTTGAGGGAATCGGCCAGGCGGACCACCTCGCCGTTGATGTAGTCGATTTCGGTGGGGCGGCCGGCTTGGAGGTCTTCCCACATGGAGGTGCGGGCGAGGGGATCGATGGCGAGGGCTTTGCCGGCAACGCGTTGGTAGATGAAGTCGGGGAGCCGGAGGAGCATGGGGAAGCGGCGCGGGGAGATCGCCAGCAGCTGGGCGGGTTTGATGCCGGCCGCGTCCAGGAGGGTGAGTGTCTCGGATTGGGCAGCGGCCAGGCAACGGCGGAACGAGCGTTGCGAGAGCTCGTCGAGTAACGGGAGATCCGACAGGGCGTTGATCGGGTTGTTCAGGTTGAGCAGGAGTTTCGCCCACTGCACGGGCAGCAGATCGGTATGCTGCTTCAGTGGCAGGCCGGCCTTGGCGAAGGCTTCGACGTACGGCGTGAGCGCAGCGTGCTCCTGGATCTCCAGCCCGCCCGAGGTGCCCTGGTGGAACGTGCCGCCACCTCGATTCAGCACGTTGAACGGGACCATCCCGGACAGCACCACCTGATCCCGCAACCGCTCGCGCAGAACGTCAGCGTTGCGGATGCCGTTCTGGAAACTCACCACGACAGCACCAGGCTTCAGTACTCCGGCCAGCTCGTCAGCCGCCGTCGCCGTGGCCGCCGACTTCACCGTCACCAGCACCAACTGAGCGTCCGCCACCCCGGAAGGCCCAGTCTCGAACAGCACGTCCCGCACCCGGAGATCGGCGCCCAGGTAGTCGGTGAGGTGCAGCCCATGCGCAGCGACCTCGTCGGCCATCCGTTGCCGCCCGACCAGCGTCACCGGCGTACCGGTCGCCGCCAGCCGTCCGCCCAGATAACAACCGATCCCGCCGGCCCCGTACACCGCGATCCGCACCACGCCGTCCTCCCGATCCACTCGTCCGCCGTGACCAGACGCTACCTCGGTCACCAGGAGACGAGGGCGACCGTGCGGTCGCAACGGCCGGCGAGAGCCTCCGGACGGTCCTCCTGGTCCATCGGTCCCCCTCCCGTCGATGGGCCAGGTGGTGGGAGGCTCTCGTCGGCCGGCCACCGGTCCGCCGGCTCAGTGCAGGCGGACACGGGGGTCGAGGACGGCGTACACGACGTCGACCAGGATGTTGGCGACCACCACGGCCGCCGAGGCGAACAGGACGATCCCGATGATCACCGGGAGGTCCTGCTGGTTGATCGCGGTCACCGCGGTCTTGCCCAGCCCCGGCAGGCTGAACACCGTCTCGGTGACGACCACGCCACCGATCAGCTGGCCGAGGTCGATCCCGAACTGGGTGACGACCGGGGTCAGTGCGCTGCGCAGCCCGTGCCGGACGATCACCCGGCGTTCCCGGATGCCCTTCGACCGCGCAGTACGGATGTAGTCCTCGCCGAGTACGTCGAGCATCGAGCCGCGGGTCAACCGGGTATAGGTTGCCGCCAGCAACAAGGCGAGGGCTAGCCACGGCAGCACCAGGTGCTGCACCCAGGCGCCGAGGCCCTGGGACAAGCCGCTGTAGCCGCCGGCGGGGAACCAGGTGTAGCCGGCCAGGGTGAGCCGGAAGTACAGGAAGTACAGGAGCAGCAGGCCGAGCAGGAACGACGGGAACGAGTAGAAGAACAAGGCGAACAGGGTGAGCCCGCGATCGGCCAGCGAGCGCGGGTGTACCGCGGAGATCACCCCGTTGAACACACCGAGCAGCAACCACAGCACCGAGGCGCCGAGGGCGAGCGACAACGTCACCGGCAAGGCCTGCCCGATGATCGTCGTCACGGCGACCTGGTGGTAGTAGTCGTAGCCGAGGTTGCCCTGGACGGCGTTCTCGATGAAGTGCAGGTACTGCTTCCAGATCGGCAGGTCGAGCCCGAGCCGGTGCTGGATCAGCGCGATCGTCTCCGGCGTCGCCTGCCGGCCGGCCAGCGTCTGCGCAACGTTGCTAGGGGCAACGAAGAACAGCCCGAAGACGGCCACCGTGATCAGCCAGAGCACCAGAATGCCGTGGCCGAGACGGCGGATCAGGAACAGAGCCATGGGACACCTTCCTCAGCGCAGTCGGTCGGCTCGTGGGTCGAAGGCATCCCGGACGCCGTCGCCGAACAGGTTGAACGCGAGCGTGGTGATCAGCAGCGCGATCCCGGGGAAGAGGATGAACCACCACGCGGTCGTGTAGTAGTTCTGCGAGGAGCTGATCATCCCGCCCCAGTCGGCGGTTGGTGGCGGCAGCCCGAGGCCGAGGAAGGACAACGTCGCCTGGGTGACGATGACGACCGGGATCAGCAGCGTGGTGTAGACGATCACCGGCGCGAGCACGTTCGGCAGCACGTCGACGAACATGATCCGGGTGTCCCCGGCGCCGAGCGACCGGGCCGCCTCGACGAACTCACGTTCGCGCAGCGAGAGCACCTGGCCGCGGACGATCCGGGCCACCGACGCCCAGCTGAAGAAGCCGATCACCATCACCGTGACGGTCAGGCTGGGTCCGGTGACGGAGACCAGCGCGATCGCGACCAGCAGGAACGGCACCGACAGCACGACGTCGATCAGCCGGGCCAGCACGGTGTCGACGATCCCGCCGAGGAAGCCGGCGGCCAGGCCGAGGACGACCCCGATGGCCACCGTGATGGCGGTCGCGATCACCCCGACCAGCAGTGAAACCCTGGCACCGTAGGCGATCCGGACCAAGATGTCCCGGCCGAGGTCGTCGGTGCCGAGCCAGAAGGTGCCGTTCGGCCCGCGGGGCAAGCCGTCCGGGGTCAGCCCGATGTCGCGGTACTGCTCGTTCGGCGGATGCCCGGTGATCGCGGCGAACACCGGCGCGAAGATCGCCATCAGCACGATCAGCACGATCACGGCCAGCGAGATCATCGCCACCTTGTCCTTGCGCAACCGCCGGATCGCAAGCGAGAACGGACTCCGTCCCTCGATCGCCTTGGCCGGTACGTCGGTGAGCACTTCCGCTAGGGCGGTCATGATGCCTTCAGGTTCGGTACGGCAGTCGACAGGTCTTCGCCTAGTCGCAAAGGGAAGAAGCAGGCCGCTTCGTGTTCGGGGTGCTCGGCTGCGATCGGCTCGAGTGCCGGTTCGCTGGCCGCGCACTCGTCCTTCGCCTTCGGGCACCGGGTGTGGAAGCGGCAGCCGACCGGTGGGTTGGTCGCGGACGGGATGTCGCCGGTCAGGATGATCCGCTCGCGACTGTCCGCGGTGTCCGGATCGCTCACCGGCAACGCCGAGAGCAGCGCCCTGGTGTACGGATGCCGGGTCTGCTCGAACAGCTCCTCGGTCGGCGAGATCTCGACGATCTTGCCCAGGTACATCACTGCGATCCGGTCGCTGACGTGCCGGACCACCGACAGGTCGTGCGAGATGAACACATAGGTCAGGTCGAACTCCCGCTGCAGATCGGCCAGCAGGTTGATGATCTGAGCCTGGATCGAGACGTCCAGCGCCGACACCGGCTCGTCGCAGATCACCAGCTTCGGCCGCAGCGCGAGCGCCCGGGCAACCCCGATCCGCTGCCGCTGGCCACCGGAGAAGTCGGCCGGGAACCTGTTGTAGTGCTCGGGATTCAGCCCGACCAGCTCCATCAGCTCCTGCGCCTTCTTCTTCCGTTCGGCGCCCTTGGAGATCCCGTGGATGGCGACGGGATCACCGATGATCGACCCGACCCGGCGACGCGGGTTCAACGAGCCGTACGGATCCTGGAAGATCATCTGGACCTCTCGGCGCAACGGCCGCATGTCCCGCCGGGAGAGCCCGGTCAGGTCGGTCCCGTCGAACCAGACCGAGCCCGACGTCACGTCGTACAGGTGTGCCATGCAGCGCGCCAGCGTCGACTTGCCGCAGCCGGTCTCGCCGACCAGGCCGAGGGTCTCGCCGCGCCGGACCTCCAGGGACACCCCGTCGACCGCGCGGACCGTTTCCTTGCGCTGGGTCGGGAACTCCTTGCGGACGTCCTGGAGCTTGAGAAGAGTTTCGGTCATGAAGCCACCGCCTCGTTCACGTCGTGACTGAGCCAGCAGGCCGACTGGTGCCGCGGGTCACCGGAGACGTCGGCCAACGGTGGTGCCTCGACCCGGCAGCGGTCGAAGACGTGCGGGCACCGGGCGGCGAACGGACAGCCGTCGCCCAGGCTGATCAGGCTCGGCGGCGACCCCGGGATCGGGGTCAGCCGCTTGCTGCTCTGCGACGGCAAGGACGCCAGCAGCCCTTGGGTGTAAGGGTGATGGTTGCGATAGAAGATCTCCCGCCGGGGCGCCTTCTCCATCGCCGCCCCGGCGTACATCACGATCACCTCGTCGGCCATCTCCGCGACCACCCCGAGGTCGTGGGTGATCAAGATGATCGCCGTCCCGAACTCCTCCTGGAGCCGGCGCATCACCGTCAGCACCTGCGCCTGCACGGTCACGTCCAGCGCGGTCGTCGGTTCGTCGGCGATCAGCAGCGCCGGGTCGAGCGCCATCGCCATCGCGATCATCACCCGTTGCCGCATCCCGCCGGAGAACTGGTGCGGGTAGTCGTCCAGCCGCTCGGCCGCCCGCGGGATCCCGACCAGGGTGAGCAGGTCCGCCGCCCGGCGGCGCGCCGCCTGCTTGGAGATCTGCCGGTCGTGCGCCTGGATCATCTCGACGATCTGCCAGCCGATCCGGTAGTGCGGATGCAGGCTGGACAACGGGTCCTGGAAGATCATCGCGATCTCGGCCCCGCGCAGCCGCCGCATCGTGGCCGCGTCCGCGGTGATCAGGTCGGTGCCGTCGAAGACCGCCGTACCGGAGACCTTCGCGCCCCGGGTCAGGCCGGTGATGGTCTGGGTCGCGACGCTCTTGCCGGACCCGGACTCGCCCACCACCGCCAGCGTCTGGCCGCGCTCGATGTCGAAGGACAGCCCCCGGACGGCGCGGACGGTGCCGTCCGGGGTGTCGAACGAGACCCGGAGATCTCGTACCTCGAGGAGAGCCACCGATCAGCCCTGCTTGCCCTTGGCCAGCCACACGTTGGTGGGGTCGTAGTTCTGCAGCGACGGCACGTAGACCGCGTTGTTCACCTGCGCCGCGTGGTAGTTCGCCTGCTTCGGGTTGGTGAGCGGGAAGAACGGAGCCTGCTCCATCACCTTCGCGTCGGCCTGGGCCCAGAGCGTCGCTGCCGCGTCCGTGGTGGGGGCCGCGAGCGCCTGCTGGATCAGGGCGTTCGTCGCGGGGTCGTTGAAGAGACCGAAGTTGCTGCCGATCGGCGGGTACGACGGCTCGCCGGAGAACAGCGGGTTGAAGAAGGACACCGCGGCGTTGCCGTACCAGTCCGCTCCCCAGCCGGCCAGTGAGAGATCCCAGACACCCTTCCGGGCGACGGACGGCACCTGCAGGTACTTCACATAGAAGTCAGCGTTGGGCGACGGTACGCCGACCACGGTGATGCCGGCCTTCGACAGATCCTGCTGGATCGTCTGGAAGGCCTTGCTGCTGCCCTCCGACGCGTTGCGGTACAGGAACTTCAGCGTGAGGTTCGGGTAGCCGGCCGCGGCGAGGAGTTGCTTCGCCTTGTCCGCGTCGTACGGATACGGGTCGATCTGCTTCGAGCCGGTGATCACATCGGGCAGGACGTGGGTGAGCGGTGGGTTGATGGTCGGTCCGCCGAGCACCTGCAGGATGTGCGCACGGTTCAGTGCGAAGCTGATCGCCTGCCGGACCTGCGGATTCGCCAGCGCCTTGTTGTTGTTCGGCGAAGCGGTGTTGTAGACGACGTACGGGTTGCTCGACGCGGTGTCGCCCAGGGTCAGGTTCGGGTCCTTCTTGGCGATCAGTGCGGGCAGCTGCGACGGCGGTGGCGCCACGTCGAACTCGAGGTCGGCGCTCGGCGTACCGGTCTGCAACTGCTGCTGGATGGAGTCCTGGGTGACCGTCTCGTTCACCACGATCTTGTCCACGTAGGCCTTGCGGACCGGGTCGGTCGCCGGGTCCCACGCGGGGTTGCGGGAGTAGTTGATCGACTTCGTCGGGACCCAGGAATCCACCTTGTAGGGGCCGTCGGAGGGCGCGTTGTTGCCCAGCTGGGTGCTGGCCGGCAGGTACTTCAGTACCTCGACCGGGGCCGGTGAGAAGGCCGGCAGGGTGAGCATGTCGACGAAGTACGTGGCCGGCTTGGTCAGGTGGAACTCGACCGTGGTGTCGTCCTTGGCCACCACACCCGGCAACGGCGTGTTGTCGATGTAGGCCTGGATCGCGGCCGGGGTCTTGGCGACCTTGGCGAAGCCGTCCGCGAACGACTTGAAGCCCTCGATCAGGCCGGCGTAGTCGGGGATGCCGCCGAACGGCTGCACCGGATTCGCGGTCCGCTTGACGCCGCGGACCATGTCGGCCGCGGTGACCTGGCGGGCCGGTGTGGTGTTCCACTTGGCGCCGGGCCGGATCTTGATCGTGTAGGTCTTGCCGTCGGCACTGATGCCGCCGTTGGCCGTGGTCGGGATGTCGGTGGCCAGGTCCGCCACCGGTGCGGTGTTCTTGCCGCCCGGATCGGCCGGGTAGGTGAAGAGCTGACGGCTCCACATCCGCAGGTTCAGGTAGCCGACGGAGTAGTAGCTGACGTTCGGATCCATGTAGTCGACGTCACCGGCTCCCAGCATGTTCAGGGTGCCGCCGGTGACCGCCGCGCCCGCATTCGTCGGGGGCCCGCCTGGTGTGGTTCCGTTGCTGTTGCACGCCGCGAGCGTGACCGCCATCGTCGCGACCAGGGATACGGCCGCGAGCCGCCTTACTGCCATGGGTCCTCCTCCAAGACTCGATACGGCTGAAAGTAGGACTGCGGGCGGCCGACGGCGGCGCGGTCACCGAAGCGTCAAGACCTTGTCATCCGGGCCGCGCCGCAACATGACGAATTCATGACCGATGTCACCTGTCGCCCTTTGGCGAGCCACACTGGTGAGGTGGCACACAGCTTGCTGTTGGTGGACGACGAGCCCCGGATCCGGCGGGTGCTTCGCCTTGCCCTCGAGGACGAGGGGTACGACGTCGCGGAGGCGGCGAACGGGCTCGACGCACTGGCGGCCCTGCGGCGTCAGCCACCCGACGTGGTGCTGCTCGACCTGATGCTGCCGGACCGGGACGGCTTCACGGTCTGTCGCGAGATCCGTCGTACGAGTGACGTTCCCGTCATCATGGTGACCGCGCGGGCCGACAGCCACGACGTGGTCGCCGGGCTCGAGGCGGGCGCGGACGACTATGTGACGAAACCACTGGTCGCCAAGGAGTTGTCGGCCCGGATCCGGGCGCTGCTCCGCCGGGTCGAGCCGGCCAGTACGCCGCAGTCGGACACCTTTCTGGTCGGCGACCTGGAGATCCACGTCGCCGCGGCGGAAGTGCTCCGCGACGGCGAGGTGCTGCCGTTGACCCGGACGGAGTTCAAGCTGCTGGTGGAACTGGCCGGCGCCGAGGGCAAGGTCTGCAGCCGTGAGCACCTGCTCTCGAAGGTCTGGGGCTACGGCTACTTCGGCGACAGCCGGATCGTCGATGTGCACATCCGCCGGCTGCGGCTGAAGATCGAGCGGGACCCGGCCGGCCCGAAGCACCTGGTCACCGCCCGCGGCCTCGGCTACCGACTGGTGAGTTGACCTTGCGACGGCGGTTCGGCCTGCGCGACCGGGTGATGCTGGCCTACGGCCTGCTCGCGCTCGGGTTGTCGACCGTGCTCGCGTTCGTCACCTTCGCCGTGGTGTCGAACTACCTGACCAGCCAGCGGGAGAATTCGGCGATCGTCGAGACCCGCGAGAACGCATCGGTCCTGTACTACGGGCTGTTCGGCCCGAATACCGACTGCCTGCCGAAGCGCAGCCCCAACCTCGGCGAGTGCAGCAGCATCGAGCCGCGACAGGGCGTCAACGTGCTGGCCCTGTTGTCCGCGTTGCCGTCGGCCGACTCGGCCACCTCGATGACGTACTACGACAACCGGTGGTACTCCGCGACCGGATCGCCCAACGATCTTCCCGCCGACATGCTGGCCGCGGTGCGCGCCGGTTCCGAGCAGCATCGCCGGATCGAGGTCGGCGGGCAGGAGGTGCTCGCGGTCGGCGTACCGATGGTCCTGTCGGGTGATGCGTTCTTCGAGTGGCATCCGGTGGGGCGTCTCGACCGGACCCTGCGGCTGCTGAAGGTCGCGCTGGTCGTCGCGGCGATCCTCACCGGCCTGCTCGGACTGGCGGTCGGCCGGCTGGCCAGCACGGTGGCTCTGCGGCCGTTGGCCAAGCTGACTCAGGTGGCGGCCGCGGTGGCCCGCGGGCGGCTCGACGCGCGGTTGCAGGCGGAGGACGATCCGGACCTCGGTGGGCTGGCCCGGTCGTTCAACCAGACCGCCGCGGCTCTGGAGCAACGGGTGATCGCCGACGCGCGGTTCGCGGGTGACATCAGCCATGAGCTCCGGACGCCGCTGATGACGATGCTCAACTCGATGCAGCTGATCCAGAACCATCGGGCCGAGCTGCCACCGGCCGTCCGCGAGCCGGTCGAACTGCTCGGCGACGACCTCGACCGGTTCCGGCGACTGGTGATCGACCTGCTGGAGATCTCCCGCGACGACGGCGGCGACCAGGGCAGCCGGGAGATCGTCCGGATCGCCGACCTGGTCCGGGCCGCGGCCGATACCGCCGCCGGGCGCGAGGTGACGACCGTCGCGCACGACGCGGAAGGGCTCACCCTGCAGGCCGACAAACGCCGGCTCGAACGGGTGATCGCGAACCTGGTGGAGAACGCCGAGTACCACGCGGGCGGCTGCAAAGGCGTTCTGGTCCAGGCGGGCGGGCTCGGCGCGCTCATCTATGTCGACGATGCCGGCCCCGGCGTACCGGTCGAGGACCGCGAGCGCATCTTCGAGCGGTTCGGGCGCAGCGAGGACAACCGGCGCGGCATCGGGCTGGGGCTGGCGATCGTGGCCCGGCACGTCGAATGGCACCACGGGACGATCCGGGTGAAGGACCGCCCCGAGGGCGGCGCGCGGTTCATCGTCGAGCTGCCCGCGAAAACCAGCTGACGACTCTTCGGCCTGCCTCTACGCTGGGGTCATGGCTACTTGCCTCTGTGTCTAGCTACACGACCCGCTTCCGTACCTGAAGTGCGTCCTGTAGTCATCACAGAGAGTAACCATCATGATCACCACCCGCGGTGTCGACCTGCGCGTCGGCGCTCAGCTTCTGTTGTCGGACCTGTCCTTCCACATCAGCCCCGGCGACCGCGTCGGTCTGGTCGGGCGGAACGGTGCCGGCAAGACCACCCTGATGCGCGCCTTGGCCGGCGAGATCCGCCCGGCCGCCGGCTCGATCGTGACCACCGGTTCCGTCGGCTACCTGCCGCAGGACCCGGCCGCGGCCGACCCGGCGCTGACCGTCACCGCGCGGATCCTGTCGGCGCGCGGTCTCGACACCGTCGTCCAGCGGCTGCGGAAGGCCGAGGCGGCGATGAGCACCGCCACCGGCGAGGCGCAGGAGCGGGCGATGGCCGCGTACGCGCGGGCCGAGACCGAGTTCCAGGCCGGCGGTGGCTACGCGGCAGAGGCCGAGGCGGCGCGGCTTGCCGCCGGCGTCGGGTTGCCGACGCGCGCTCTGGAGCAGCCGGTCGGGGAACTGTCCGGTGGGCAGCGCCGGCGGGTCGAGCTTGCCCGCATCCTGTTCGCCGATCACGGCATGCTGCTGCTCGACGAGCCGACCAACCACCTCGACGCGGATTCGGTCAGCTGGCTGCGTTTGTTCCTGCTCGGCTACCAAGGTGGTCTGGTAGTCATCAGCCACGACCAGGAGTTGCTCGCGGCAACGGTCAACCGGGTGTTCCAGCTGGATCCGCAGCGGCTCACGATCGACATCTACAACATGAGCTGGAAGAAGTACCTGGCCCAGTTGGAAACCGATGAGCGACGCCGCGCACGGGAACGGAACACGGCGGAACGCAAGGCAGCTGTGCTGCACGCCCAGGCGGCCAAGATGCAGGCCGGTGCTTCGACAGCCGTTGCCGCTCGCAACATGGCGCGCAGGGCAGACAAGCTGCTCTCCGACTTGGAGCCCGTACGGCGTACGTCGCGGGTGGCCCGCATTCGCCTGCCCGAGCCGGAGCCATCCGGACGGACTCCCTTGAGCGCAAGAGGCCTGACCAAGTCGTACGGCGGGTTGCAGGTGCTCAACGGTGTCGACCTCACCGTCGACCGGGGGAGCCGGTTGGTGATCCTGGGACTCAACGGTGCCGGGAAGACCACGTTGCTGAGGATCCTGGCCGGTCACGAGCAGGCCGACTCGGGTGAGGTCGTGCACGGATACGGGTTGCGGCTGGGGTACTTCGCGCAGGAGCACGACTTGCTCGATCTGGCGGGCACGGTTCGGCAGAACCTGGCCTCGGTGGCTCCCGGGTTGACCGACGGCGAAGTACGGAATGTCCTTGGATCGTTCCTGTTCAGTGGGGACGATGCGGACAAGCCTGCCGCCGTACTGTCGGGTGGTGAGAAGACCCGGCTGGCGCTGGCGGGGCTCGTGCATTCAGGGGCGAATGTGTTGCTGCTGGACGAGCCCACCAACAACCTGGATCCGGCTTCGCGGGACGAGGTGTTGGGGGCCGTCAGCAACTATCCTGGTGCGTTGGTGATGGTCACCCACGATGAGGGTGCGATCGAGGCACTGCAACCGGATCGGGTGTTGATCCTGCCGGATGCTGTTGAAGATCTGTGGACCGACGACTATCTGTCCCTGGTCTCACTCGCCTGAGTCCGGCCGCGGGGTTCTCAGTGGAGGCCCAGCTCTGCGGTGACCCAGGCGAGGCGGGCGTCCTTGGCGGGCTGGTCGAGGAAGTGGTCGGCCGTCTCGTACAGGCTCACCTTGGCGGTTGGTTTGGCGGCGCTGAAGGCCGCGCGGACCTCAGGCGTGACGAATCGGTCGCGGCCGGCCCACTGGAAGTAGGCGTCGTGGGACTTGCTGACGTTGTCGACCGGGTCCAGGCCTTGGAAGACTTTGCGGTAGGCAACGGCCTGGTCTTCTGGGAGGCCTAGCCAGAAGGTGTCGAACCAGTTGGCCCAGGTCGCGTCGCCGGCCATGAAGACCATCGCGTGGACCTTGCTGCTGAGCAGTGACGCGTACATCGCGCCGTAGTCGTGGCCGATCACAGCCGTTCTGGTGTGGTCGACGCCGTCCTGCTGGAGCAGGGTGTTGTAGGCCGCTTCGACTGCTTTGAGCTGGTTGGTGACCTTGGTGCGGTCGGTCTGGTCACCTACCGGGTCGCCCTCCCAGGGGAAGGTGAGCTGGGGGAGTAGAGCGGCGGCGCCTTTGCTGGCAAGGGTGATGGCTTCGGAGAGGAACTCCGTGCGGTTCTGCGTCGACGCCGGCGGCTCGAACCAGTGCAGGTAGAGCGCACCGGCAAGGTGGTTGTGATGCTTCGCCGGGCGGACCAGGTACGCCGTGACGGGTGCCTGTCCGGCCACCGGGATCTGGATGTCGGTCACCACGACCGGTACCGGCTGCTTCTTCTGTACTGCGCTCGATGCACCCGCTGCCGTGACGCCCAGGAACAGCGCGCCCACCACGGTCGCGATCAGGAACCTCTTCATCGCCCACCCCTTGTCCTCAGCTACTAAAATGCTTTAACAACTGACGACGCTAGAGCCGGGTAGGCCTGCCGGTCAAGACGGGAGAGGATGTGCCCGATGAGCAAAGTGCCGGCCACCGACCCCTCACTGGCCTTCGTCCTGGACCTCTGCAACACCCACGACCTCTTAGAGGACCCCCCGGACCGCCTCACCATCCCCTTGGTCGACCACATCACCACCCACCACGGCCTCCCCCTCTTCGGTCTGACCCCACCCGACCTCGAACCACTCCGCTCCGTCCGCTCCACCCTCTATGCCGTCTTCGCCACCAACTCCGTCCCCCACCAAACCGACCTCCTCAACCACCTCTTCACCACCCACGCCGCCGTACCTCGTCTGCTTGAAGGGGTTGGGATGGCTGCTGTTGGTGGTGAGGGAGCTGTAGGGAAGCTGGCTGTGTTGGCTGCTGACGTGCTTGCGCGGGTGATTGCCGAGGGATCTGCTGACAGACTGCGGACATGTGTGGGGGATCCCTGCCGGTGTGTGTATGTGGACCGGACGAAGGCGAACCGGCAGCGGTACTGCTGTGAGCTCTGCAACGACCGGATGGCCTCCGCCGCCTACCGCCGCCGCAACCGCTGATCTCAACCCACGGGTGGAGACCACCCCGACAAGATCAACCCGGCACCAACCCGGAGGCTGATGTCCCACTGCGCCGATCCGACGAGCCTGGAGGCAAGAGAAAACCTCGTCGGAAGGAACTGCAATGTCGGTCAACGTGCTGCTCGGGATCCTGATCGGAGCCTTGGTCGTGCTGCGGGTGATCGGCCGCCAGCTGCGCGGATCGATGGTCACCCAGAAGTCCCTGGTGGTGATGCCGCTCATCCTGATCGCGGTCGGCCTGTTCTCGGCGCGTGACGCCTTCGGCACCGCCTCGGTCGGTGAAATCGCTTTCTTCGTCTTCGACGTGGCGGTCCTGATCGTGCTCGGTTTCGCCCGCGGCGCCAGCACCCAGCTGACCCAGCGCGACGGCGGCCTGCATCAGAAGGGCACCGGCCTCACCCTCGCTCTCTGGCTGATCACCATCGGCATCCGGGTCGCGGCCGGGTTCCTCGGCGGCGCGATCGGTCTGAACGGCGCGCTGACCAGCGCGGCCTTGCTGCTGACCTTCGGCTTGAGCATCGCCGCCCAGAACGTTGCGGTCTACCTGCGGGCGCAGCGCCTGCACATTCCGCTGGCCGTCGAGCGGGCATGATGAGGTATGACCTGGCGGGCACTGTGGGGGAGCATCGTCGCGCTCGGGAGTTCCCGGATCTCCGCCCGCGTACTGCGGCTGATCCCCAGCGGCTTGGTGATCGCGACCCTGGTGATCGGCGCCGCGTCGAACGACCCGGTCCGGCTGCCGTACCCGCTGGTGCTCCTGCTCGCAGCAGTCGTTGTCGTGAGCAACCTTTCCCTCCTGGCCGTCCGCTCGACCGAACACTTCCGTTGGCGCCTGGCAGGCGTGGTCACGTTCATCGTCTGCGGATCGGCCCTCTGGTACGGGTTGCCCGAGAGCGTGCTGATCGTGTTGCCGTTCTGGGGAGTCCGCGCGGCCGTCCGGTTCCGGCTGGGCGGCCGGTTCGAGTGGGCCCTGATCCTGCTCGGGATCGCGGGGGCGAGTGTGCCGATCCTGCTGGACACCGGCTCCTGGGCGTCGGCCGCCGGGGTCGCCGCCGGCGTGGTCGCCCTTGTGCTCGGGTCGGTCAACCGGCGGGCCCGCGAGGAACGGTTCGAGGACTTGGAGGTCTCCCTCGCCCGCAAGCAGGCCGCCATCGAGGAACACGCCCGGGCCGCCGCACTGGCCGAACGGGCCCGGATCGCGCGCGACGTTCACGACGTACTGGCGCATTCGCTGGCGGGGTTGTCGCTCAACCTGCAGGGCGCGCGGCTGATCCTCGCGCGGGACGGCGCGTCGCCGGAGGCGATCGATCAGGTCACCCGGGCGCAGCGGCTGGCGGCCGACGGGCTCGCCGAGGCGCGCAGGGCGGTGGCGGCGTTGCGCGAGGACGCTGTTCCGGACGGGAGGGCGCTGTCGGACCTGGTCACGGCGTACCGGCTTGAGGCCGGGGTGGAAGCGCGGTTCGAGGTGACCGGAGTGCCGCGGGAGTTGCCGGCCGACGCGGCAGGGGCGTTCTTCCGGGGGTTGCAGGAGGCATTGACCAACGTCCGGAAGTACGCGCCGGGGGCACCGGTGGACGTGGTGCTCGGCTATGGGGACGGGCAGGCGACGTTGACCGTCACGGACCATCCCGGCAAGCCGCCGGCCCACGGTGTCGGTGGCGGCTACGGTTTGCTCGGAATGAGGGAACGCGCCGAGCTCATCGGCGGCACCCTGGAAGCCGGGCCCACGGAGGACGGATGGCGGATCAGCTTGGTCGTACCGACGTGACCGCGCTGCGGGTGGTGGTCGCCGATGATCAAACCGTGGTGCGGGAGGGGCTGGTGACCGTGCTGCGGTTGCTGCCGGGGATCGAGGTGGTGGCCGCGGCGGCGGACGGTGTCGAGGCGATTCGGCTGGTGGCCGAGCATCGGCCGGACGTGTTGCTTACCGATCTCCAGATGCCGCGGTGCGACGGGGTGGAGGCGACCCGGCGGGTGCGCACGGAGTACCCGGAGACCGAAGTTGTCGTGCTGACGACCTACAGCGACGACGATTCCGTCCTCGGTGCGCTGCGGGCCGGCGCCCGCGGGTTCCTCACGAAGGACGCCGATGCCGAATCCATCGGACGGGCACTCCATGCGGCCGCCGCCGGCCAGTCCATCCTCGACGGCGAGGTCCAGCGCCGCCTGATCGAGTCGGCGCCCACCCCGGTCCCCGCCGGGCCGCCGCCGGCAGCTCCGGACGGCCTGACCCCCCGCGAGTTAGAGGTCCTCCGGCTGATCGCCGCCGGCCTGTCCAATCAGGAGATCGCCCGGCAGCTCACGGTCAGCGAGGCCACGGTGAAGACGCATATCAACCACCTCTTCGCCAAAGCCAACCTCCGCGATCGGTCCGCAGCGGTTGCTTACGCCTACACCCACAAGCTCGACTGACGGTCAGTTCAGCCGTTCCTGCAGGTGGACGGTGATCTCGTCGCCGGGGTTCTTGGCCAGGGCGGTGCGGAGGCTCGCCTTCACCGGCAGTTTGTGGGTGCCGTCGCCCAGTGCCATGAACGAGCTCTCGAACGGATGGCCGTCCATCGTGCCGCGGACCTTCACCAGACCGCGGGTGCCGAAGAACTCGGCGGATCCAGGGAGCTGGACGTAGGTCCAGCCGCCCTTCGCGTCGCTCTGCAGCAGCGGTGCTGTGAAGGTCTTGTCGAGCCGGGCGGCTTTACTGTTCTTCATGGTGAATCCTCCTTGGTCAAATGGTGCCCTTCACTGGAGACGTAGAAGCCGGCAGCCGGTTTTCGACATGGCAGGATTGCGGGCACGCGGAGCAGTTCGTCGTACCGGTCAATGGCTCGGAATGGCCTGGTCAGGTTCTGATTCAGCGGTTGTGACCGGGCGGTGGTAGGTGCCGTGGGCGTCGCTGCAGTGGGCGGTCTCGTCGCCGGCGGAGGCGTGGTCGACCTGGAGCGTCGAGTGCGTCAGGTGGTGCCGCTCGGCCAGCAAGGCCTCGAGCTCGCTGCGGATCTGGTGGCAGTCCAGACCCTCCTGGACCATGATGTGTGCCGACGCGGCCGGCTCGCCCGAGGTGATCTCCCAGACGTGCAGGTCGTGGATCTCGACGACACCCGGTACGGCGCACAGCTCAGCGCCCAGCGCCTGCGGGTCGATCCGCAACGGCGCCGCCTCCAGGAAGATCCGGCCCGAGTCGCGGACCAGACCGACGCCGGCCTTCAGCATCAGGACGGCGACCACGAGCGCCGCGATCGAGTCGGCGCGGGCGAAGCCGGTGAGCAGCACGACCAGGCCTGCGATCGCGGTGGCGACGAAGGCGAACAGGTCGTTGAGGATGTGCTGGAAGGCGCCCTCGACGTTCAGGCTGGTGCGGTTCGCCTTGCTGATCAGCCAGGTGGCGATCAGGTTCACCACGATGCCGACGACACCGGTGATCAGCACCAGCGCACCCTCGACGTCGGGCGGATGGATGATCCGGTTGACCGACTCGTACAGGAAGAAGACCGCGAGCAGCAGCAGCGTGATGCCGTTGGCCTGCGCGGACAGGATCTCGACCCGCTTCAGCCCGTAGGTGAACCCACCGGCCGGCGGGCGGGCCGACAACCGGATCGCGATCAGCGCGAGCGCGATCGCCGCGGCGTCGGTGAGCATGTGCGCCGCGTCGGTGATCAGGGCCAGCGATCCGGCCGCGAAGCCGACGATCACCTCGGCGGCCATGAACGCGAGGATCAGCGCCAGAGCGCCGCTCAGCAGCCGGCGGTCGGCCGCGGCGCTGACGCCGTGACCGTGGCCGTGTCCGGCGCCCATCAGTTCCGCTCCGGGTGAATGGCATCGGTGTGCCCGGTGTGCGCGACGGCGAGGTCCACGAGCATCCGGACGTGCGCGTCGTCGAGCCGGTAGTAGGCCATCCGGCCGTCCCGGCGGACCGAGACGACGCGATGGGCGCGCAACAGCCGGAGCGCATGCGAGGTGGCGGACTCGCTCATCCCGGTGACCGCGGCGAGGTCGCAGACGCAGAGTTCACCGTCGAGAAGCGCGACCAGCAGCTTCAACCGCCGTGGATCGCCGAGCAGACCGAACACGTCGGCCGTGTCGACGATGTCCTGCTCAGAAGGCATCCTGGCGTCGACCGCCGCCACCCGCTCGGGGTCGACAAGCCGCACATTGCATTCGTCAACGGATTGCACATCTGCAGAACTCTTCATACGTCCACCCTAACGCCTCCACCTGGTCCCCGGCCACTTTCGCGGCGCGCCCTATACGGCGGCTATCGGTGACCGGGCGTCGCGGCCGGCGGCGTAGCCGAGGACCAGTTGGACGGCAGCCAGCGACGCGAAGACGATCAAGGTGGCATCCCAGCCGCCGGTCCGCTCGGCGAGGAAGCCGGCGAGCACCGGGCCGGTGGCGGCGAGGAGGTAGCCGACGGCCTGCGCCATCCCGGACAGCCGGGTCGTCTCGTGATGACCGCGGCCGCGGATACCGATCAGCGTGAGGGCGGCGACCAGCGCTGCGCCCTGGCCGAGACCGGCCAGCATCGCCCAGACCACGGCGAGTCCTGGCGCGAACAGCAGGCCGAGGAGCGAGATCAGGATCGGCAGGCTCGCGGTCATCGTGCCGATCCGCTGATTGGTCGGGTGCTTCATCAGCCACGGGATGCTCAGCCCGCCGATCAGGCCGAAGCACTGGAACAGGAAGATGTGGACGCCGGCCGTCCGCTCGGACACCCCGTTGGAGATCTCGATGCTCGGCAGCCAGTTCACGAGCAGGTAGAAGCTCGTCGACTGCAGGCCCATGTAGAACGTGACGAGCCAGGCCATCCGCTGTCGCCAGACACTCGCGAGGGGAATGCCGCCGATCTCGGCCGTCGCCGGGACAGCCACCGGCGAGACCGTCCGCGGCAACCACACGACAGCGACCAGCAGGGCAAGACCGCCCCAGACCGCGAGCGAGAGCCGCCAATCGACCGCGTCCGCGATCGGTACGGCGACCAGCGACGCGACCGCGGCGCCCCCGGTGATGAAGGCCGAATAGACACCGGTCGCCCGGGAGACATGGGCCGGATAATCGCGCTTGAGGATCACCGGGACGAGCACGTTGCCGACCGCGATCGCCGCGCCGATCACCACGGTGCCGATCCAGAGACCGGCCACTCCCGTGTACGGACGCAACGCCGTACTGGCCGCCAAGACGAGCAACGAGAGGAAGACCGCACGCTCGGGCCCGAACCGACGCGAGGCGAAATGCACGAGCGGCGAGGCGACCGCGAAGGCGAGCAGCGGCAACGTGCCCAGCAGCCCGAGGACGCCCTCCCCGAGATGCTCGTCGACACCAATCCGGGGCAGCACCGGGCCGACCGCGGTCAACGCCGGCCGCAAACTCAGTGCCACGACGAACGCGGTCGCGGTGATCACCGCGGATTGCCGCCGGGCAGCGGCATCGGCTGGTGCGGTCATCCTCACAAGCCGCAAGTAAACCCGGCTGGCTATGCAGATGCAACGGAGTCGCACCTGCACCGCGAGACCGAGCTCGCTACGGACTGTAACGAATCGTGTGCTGGGGCGATGTAGTAGGCAGGGGGCGAACGTGACTACTACAACCGCTACTCCGAAGCCGGCCAACCTGCGACCCGTCGGTGCCTTCCTGGCAATTGTGCTGATGCTCCTGCTGGCGATGAACGAGCTCAGCCTGCTGTCGGCCGGGTTCCAGCCACTCCGGGGACCGTCCGGGCCCTTCGGCACTCACTGGCACAGCATCCTGGGCACCGCCCAACTGCCGCACTGGCAGGAACTCCTCCGCGACTTCCTGGCCCTGGACTACCTGTTCATCGTCACCTACACAACAGCCCTGTACTGCGTAGTCCGCTGCCGCTCGCGGGCCTGGTACGCCGTCTTCGTTCTGCCCCTCCTGGACGTCGCCGAGAACGTCGTGACCGGGCACCTCGGCGCCATCCGCTGCGCCGACAGCGACTGCATCAGCGGCACCTGGACTGGCTTGCTGACCGGACTCACAGCGCTGAAGTGGGCGGCGTTCGGCGTATTGGTCCTTGTCGCTGTCGGCCTCCTGCTCGGGGCTCGAGCCCGGCCTCTTCGGCGGCTCTTCCGCGCCTTATACCTCCAGCGGTTCAGCCTGCTTGCCTTCCTGCCGATCGCCGCGCTGGCCGTCGTACCGGGCAGCAACGTTCTCGACCAGATTCCCGACGTTCAACGGCGGTGGCTCGGCGACGTGACCGGCCTCGGCCAGGCCGCACTGGCCGGCGTTGTGTATCTCGTGATCCTGCTGCCGGCGATCTTCGTGCTGGGCAGACTGCGCAGCGACTGGGCGCTCCGCCGAGTCCGTGGCGAAGAAGACGGATGGCCGTTCTACGACCAGCCGGACGAGCCGGGCGGGAAGCCCAAAGAGCGCCGCTACAACCCGCTGCCGTGGCTGATCGGTCCCGCGCTCCTGGTCGTCACAGCAGTGGTGATCCAGTTGGCAAACGGGGGAACTGTTTTCTGGCTGCGACTAGCCATCTTCTGTGCCATCCCCGTGCTGGTGGTGGGACTTTCGCGCTGGCAGCGGGACAAGGAGGGAAGGAAGCCGCGCAAGCTGCGGGATGTCTATCCCGAGTTCCCGAAGGACGTGATGGCAACAGGAGATGCGATCGCGGTCGCCTCGTTGTCGCTGGCCGGCCTGGGAATGATCCGCGCGTACTCGGGGCTGACGGCCCTTGATTTCGTCGACCTGGTCGACCGGCCGCATTTCCCGCCGCTGATCGCGTTGCTCGTCGGGGCCGTCCTTGCTGTCGGACCTTGGCTCGTGGTCGGCCGGCTGTTGCGGATGATCGAGCGCTGGGATGCCGAGGAGGAGGGCCGGCGTGGCTGGATCGGCCGGTTCCTGACGCCCGGGGAGAACATCGCGGCCGACGGGCAGATCAGGATCGAGCCGCAGACCACGTGGAGGTGGACGCTGCTCGTGGTGTCGATCGTCGCCTTCGGGGTGCTGGCGATCATGCCGCGGCAGCTCGGCAGCCTGTTCGGCGTACTGGCGGCGACGATCCTGGCGATGACGGCACTCGTGACGATGCTGGGCGTGCTGGTGGTGTTCATGCAGGACCGGCAGCCACCGGAGATCTTCCAGGTCGGCTGCGAACGGCTGCGGACCCGATCGACGCCGATCATCACGTTGCTGCTGATCGCGCTGATTCTGACCGGGGTGGCCGGCGGGAAGACCGATATCCACTCGGTCGCCGCGGACGGAACCGTGCCGCCCCGGCCGACGCTGGACGAGGCGTTCACAGGCTGGCTCGGGCAGAAACAGGCCTGCGGCATTCCGGTGACGATGACCCCCGAGCAGGCCGCGGCGGGCAAGAAATTGACCGTCCGCCCGATGCTGATGCTGGCCGCCGAGGGCGGCGGTATCCGGGCCGCCTACTGGACCGCGGCCACCCTCTCGAAGATCGGTGCGGCCGGAGCCGGCTGTGGCGGACACAGCGCTCTGATGTCGGCCGGCGCGAGTGGAGGCGCACTAGGACTGGCGCTAGGACGATTCACCAAGGACCCTCTGGATTCGGCGCACAAGATTGCCGGCCACGAGGCGCTGAGCGCTGTCACCATCTCGCTGCTGACCGCCGATCTGCTCGCCAGTACCGCCGGCCTCCGATTCGCGGGACGGGACCGGGCCGGGCTGATGGAGGCGACCTGGGAAGAGAAGCTCGACGGGGTGGGTACGTCTTTCCTCGCCGGTGACAAGGCGACGGCGCTCACCGGTGCCGACGTCGTGACCGGGCAATTGGTCCTCAACTCGACAGCGGTCCGCGATGGTTGCCTCGCGCTACTGAGCCAGGTCGATCTCACCACCGGAGCGCGATCCGCGGACGGCTCGCCATTGTGTGGAACGGAGGGGACCGGCCCGCACAGCTATGACTTCTTCGGTGCCTACGGCCGGGCAAGCGGCGAAGGCGCCGATGAGTGCGTCGGCAATCTCCGTGCCCTGACCGGGACCATGCTGGCGAACCGGTTCCCGTACGTAAGTCCGTCGGGAACGGCCGAGGGCTGTCGCGGCCTGGACCCGGTGCAGCTGGTCGACGGCGGATACACCGACAACACCGGCCTGGGGACACTCTTCGATCTCTCGCCGCAGTGGAACAAGCTCGTCCAGAAGCACAACGACGAGGTCGTCGCGGCCGGTACCGGAGAGTTCGTCGTACCGGTCGTGGTGTACATCGAGAACGGAACTGGTCCCGACTTCAGTGCCGCCCGCGACGAGACGCCCCGGTACGACTCCCGAGTCACGCCCGGCACCGGCAGCGAATGGCCGAACAACCTTGTCCTGGTCCCCGAGGGCGTGGTGCCGTTGGTCACCAAATTCGTTACCGCGAAGGGCGACCAGACCAAGAGCCCCGAGATGCTGTCGGAGCTCGGACGGAAGCTGACTCCGGCATCGCTCTGCACCTCCTCGACGCTCTGCAACCAGTTGGCGGCCCAGGTCCCGAACACCCTGATCGTGGTGCATCAGAGCAAGGAGCCGTCGCTGTCGGCGCCGCTGGGATGGGTGTTGTCCGAGACCAGCCAGAACCATCTGAACGATGACCTGACGACACAGGCCGGCGCCGGCTGTTCTGATCCGACGTGCGGCTACTCGACCCTGGCTGATCTCGTCAACATCCTCAAGCCACCTAGCTGAAGACTCCGCTCAGGCCGGGCCAGCGTGCAGTCCTTGCGTAGACCGGTACGACGTCCAGCGGGACGTCACGGGTGACTTCGGCGCCGCCGGTCACCGGTTCGCCGGTCCACACGTCGATCCAGTCGCCGGCCGGCAGGTAGGTCGTCCAGGTGGTGGCGCCGGGTTCGAGCACCGGGTTGACCAGGAGGTCGTCGCCGAGGAGGTACTCGTGAGGATGGTTCCAGATCTCGGGGTCGTCGGCGTGGTCGAAGAAGAGGGGGCGCATCAAGGGGCGGTCGGTACTGATCGTCTTGGCCGCCTCTTCGGCGAGGTAGGGGACGAGGCGCTCACGCAGTACGGCGTACTGACGGAATAGTGGGACGACTCGCTCGTCTCCCGTCGTCTCCGCCACGTGCCAAGGGGTTCGGTCGCGGAGGGGGAGCTGGTGATGGTTGAACTCCGAGTGGTATTGCATGATCGGCATGAAGACCGAGGCGGCGGCTGCGCGGAGATACAGCTCGGCGTCGGGGACCGGGCCGGAGAAACCGGCGAGATCCCAGCCCCAGTAGACGATTCCGCAAGTCGCCGCAGTGAGGCCCGCGGTGACCGATGAGCGGAAGGCCTCCCAGGTGGAGTCCTCGTCACCCGCCCAGAAGATGCCGTGCGCCTGCGATCCGGTGAAGCCGGAACGGGAGAACGTCACCGGCGCCTTGCCGGCGGATCGGAGCAGGTCGCCGAACGTGCGGGCGTAGTGCACCGGGAACAGGTTGTTGCCTTCGGCGCCGAGTTTGCCGTCGGCGTACCGGAGGTCGTGACCCCACGCGTGCTCACCGCCGTCGGTCTTGAAGCCGTCGACGTCGAGATCCTCGACGAGGTAGCGGCGCTTCTCGGTCCACCAGTCGCGAGTGCGCTGGACGGACAGATCAGGCATCAGCGCCTTCGGGAACCACCAACCGCGGTTGTGGTACGGCGTACCGTCGGACTCCAGTACGGCGTGACCTTCGCGCACCATCGCTTCGGCATCGGCAGCCACCTGGCCGGTGCTGAACTCCGTTTTCTGCAAGGGGATCTGCCAGAGGATCACCTTGATGCCTCTGGCGTGCAGCTCGTCGATCATCGCCTTCGGGTCCGGCCAGGCGCCGTCCACGCGATACTCGAAATCGGTGCTCTTGTGCGCGCTGCCGTCCTGGTTCACCTCGTAACGCGCGTCCCGCCAGATCGTGATGCCCTCTTCGTCGCTCCAGGCTTCGATCACCACGGCGCCGACCGGGATCGCGAGGTCGCGATGGGCATCCATCCGCGCCATCACGAGCTCTTGCGTGTTCCATTCGTTGCCTGAGGCCCATAACCGGAAGACCCAGTCCGGGAGCTCTTCGGCG
The DNA here is from genome assembly GCF_040613535.1 of Kribbella sp. NPDC006257. Lineage (NCBI taxonomy): Bacteria > Bacillati > Actinomycetota > Actinomycetes > Propionibacteriales > Kribbellaceae > Kribbella > Kribbella sp. NPDC006257. The sequence continues at coordinate 55,260 of NZ_JBEXSJ010000012.1, read as the reverse complement.
CGTCCTACCTCGTCGAGGAACTGCTTCAGTACTGCGGTCGGGCCGCCTTCATAAATCCCCAAGTCGACAACCGGTTCGTCGCCCAACTCCACCTCGACCGTCAACTCGTCGCCCTCCGACGAGTACCAGGTCCTTCTCGAGGTCCGGACGTGGAAACCCCACCCTTCACCGTCCGGGTTGGTCACTTGGGCGAACGGCATCGGCAGATACGTCCGCCCGTGCACGCCCTGCGACTTGTACTGCTCGAACACCACCGCATCCAGCGTCTTCCCCCGCTGGTCGAGAGCGTCATACCTCTCCCCGAACCCCACCAGCCGATCCCCGTCCCGCAACCCCAACCGAAACCGCCCCCGCTGCACGCCAAGGTCGGACACCAACCACTCAACCCCCCGCACGCGCCCATCACCCCCGCGCACCTCACCCCCAGCACTCATCCACACCGCCGGCGCCACCTCGAACCACTCGGTCACCTCTTCCGCCGACCCCTCCGCGCGGAAGCGGTAGCGCACCGGCTTGTCTACCGGTGGAGTGACTACCGACCAGCCGCCGTCGCCGCCCAAGGCGCCTGCCTGGGCAGCGCTCAGGTGACCTTCGCCGCCGGCTAGGGCTGCGGCGTCTGCGGCAGCGGTTTCGGCTGGCGTCAGCTCCAACTCCTGGTCGTTCCACTCGCAGACGACGCGGGTGATGTCTGGGCTGACGATGACGCCCAGGCGGACCGGCGTACCGGTGAGCGGCAGGACAGGGACACGCTGGTCGGGGGACGTGGCGTAGGGGTGTTCCACGCCGTAGGGGCGGTGGGTGATCATCGTGCGTCCTCCGCGGTGGTGATGCCTAGTTCGTCGGCGAGGATCAGGTACATGCCGTGGGACCAGAGGAGTGGGGTTGCGACGGTTCCCCACCGGGCCAGCCATTCGTCGCGGGAACCGGGGTGGAGAAGGTGATGGGGAACCTGTTCGGGAAGGTCGCCATGTTCGTCCACCTGATCAGCGATCCAGCGAAGATGCCGGAGAGCACCAGCAGTGTCGCCGGCGACCGCGAGGTTCCAGCCGAGGAGAGCGGACAACAGGATCCACTGCCCACCGCCATAAAAGACATCCGCGGTGAAGCGATGCACCCCACCATCGAAGTCGAGATCCTTCGCCACCGCAGCACGCGTCATCGCCGCCAGATCATCATCAGGTGACACCAGACCGAACGGTACGACGCAAGCCGGCAACGACCCGTCGACCGCCGAACTCCCCAACCACTTCACCAGGTGCCCATCCACGATCCCCTCCGCCGTCACCAGCGAACGGATGTCGGCGGCAACCTTCAACGCGGCCGCCGACCAAGGTGCCGACCGCAACGATTCACAGGTGCCAACGGCAACCAATCCACCATGGATCGCCCCCAGCGTGGAGACATGTCGATGCTCGACATGCTCCTCCCACCAGTCGTAGCAAGGCCGGTCCCAGAATGCGACCAGATAGTCGACGGCCACGTCGATGCCCTCACGCCACCGCGCCAGATCCAGCCCGTACCGCGCGGCATGCGTCACCACCGACCACAGCCACATCCCGTACCCGTCGGTCTGGAAATCCCACCACGGATCTGATCCGTCCTGCCCGTCGAAGGTGAACCGCGTCGGCAGCATCGCCTCGTTCGACGGCACCTCGCCGCGGGCCCGAGCCGCGCGCAGCGCATCCACCTGCGCGCGGCGACGCCGCAGTACGTCATTCACCCAGTCGTGGAACCGGCCGGCCGACACCTGATCGCCGTACCGCGACATGCCTTCCGCCGTGAACGATCCGTCGCGCAGCCAGGCATAACCCCGGTACGCCGAGAAGGTGGGCGCGGCGGGATACGCGCCCCCGTCATCCTGGTGCTCGGTGATCACGGCGTGACTGTGCTTGGCCAGCTCCTGCAGACGGGTGAGTTCGGACAGATCCAGGGCGGAGATCATCGGTTCCTTCACTTCTTCAGCAGGCCGTTGACCTTGGTCTGGGCATCCGCGAGTGCCTTCTCGACCGGCTTGCGACCGGCTGCGGCGGAGGTGAGCTCAGCGGTGACCAGGTCCTGCATCTCCTGCTGGCGCTCGATCACCGGCGGCAGCACGGTGTCCTCGAGAGCGGTGAAGACGGCCTTGCGGTTGGCAGGCTTCTTCTGGTCGAGGTACGGCGCGAGCTTCGCCTCGTCGGCGACCGGCGGGAGCTCCCACGAGCTGGCAAGCCGCGTCTTCGTGGTGTCGTCGGAGGATGCCAGGAAGGTGACCCACTTCTGCGCGGCCTCGGTGTTCTTGGAGGCGGCCGACACGACCAGTCCGTTCACGAACATCGCCGATGCCTTCTTGGTGTTCCCCGGCTCGACCACGACGTCCCAGTCGAACGGTGCGTCCGCCATCGCCGAGAACATCCAGATGCCGGTGTGCCACATCGCGAGCTTGCCGGACTTGAACAGTTTCGAGTCGAAGTCCGGCGTACCGGCTCCGTCCGCTTCGGTCGGCATCGTCTTGCCGACCTTGTCGATCAGGAACTTCGCTGCCTCGACGCCTTGCGGGGAGTTGAAGGTGGCCGCGGTCCGGTCGGCGTTCAGGAACTCGCCGCCGTTCTGCGCGAGCACCTTGTAGAACTCGTTGTACGAGACCGGCTGGTAGTCGCCCCAGGTCTTGGTCGCCTTGTTGGACAGCTTCAGCCCGGCAGCCTGCTCGTCCTTCCAAGTCCAATCAGCAGTCGGCTCAGCCACTCCAGCCTTCTTGAAGAGCGCCTTGTTGTAGAAGAGCACGACGTTGGAGAACGATTCCGGTACGCCGTACTGCTTGCCGCCGTCGTTGAACGCGTCGACCAGCGACTTCTTGTACGCCGCGGTGTCCACGTTCTTCAGTTCGGCCAGCGAACCGTTCTTCGCGTACGTCACGAAGTTCTCGTAGTTCAGCTCGAACGCGTCGGCCGCGGTGCCACCAGCAACCGCGGTCTGCAGCTTCGTGAAGTAGTCGGCGTACGGAACGGTTTCGACCTGGACGGTGATGTTCGGGTTCGCCGTCTGGAAGGCATTGACGATCGCGGTCAGGTCCTTCTCGTGCCCGTCGTTGGACGAGAAGTTCATGTACCGAACGACCGACTTGCCCTCCGGCGCGGCGGCTTCCTTGGTCGCTGAGCCTTGCCCGCAAGCGGTCAGCGTGAGTGCGAGCACTGCGGTCAGGCCGAGGCCCACGGTTTTGAGGTGACGCATGGCGGTTTCCTTCACTCTCTCTTACTTGATGCCTGTGTGGGCGACACCGGCGATGATGTGACGCTGCGCGAGCAGATAGACGATGGCGATCGGCACGATCGAGACGACGGATCCCGCCATCACGACGTCCCACTGGGTGGTGAACTGGCCCTGCAGGGTGGACAGGCCCAGCGGGAGCGTCATGAACTCCGGCGACCGGATCACGACGAGTGGCCAGAGGAAGCTGTTCCAGCTGCCCATGAACGCGAACACCGCGACGGTCGCGAGCGCGGGCCGGATCAGCGGCAGCACGATGGTGGTGAAGATCCGCAGATGGCCGGCGCCGTCGATGGTGGCGGCCTCGTCGAGTTCCATCGGTACCGCGGTGACCGCCTGCCGGAGCAGGAAGACTCCGAACGCGGAGGCGATCGTGGGTGCCAGCAACGCGAAGTACGTGTCCTGCAGGTTGAGTGTCTTCATCTCGATGAACAACGGGACGACGAGCACCTGCAGCGGCACCATCAGGGTTGCCAGGTAGAAGCCGAAGATGACGTTCTTCAGCGGGAAATGCAGCCGGGCGAATCCGTACGCCGCCATCGAGCCGGTGATCAGCTGGAGCAGCGTCGAGACCAGCGCGATGACGAGCGAGTTGGCGAGGATGCGCCAGATCGGCATCGCGTCGAGCAGGGTGCGATACGCGTTCAGGGTCGGGTGGTCGACGAAGACGGTCGGGCCGTCGGCGAGTGAGCCTTCCGGGGTGATCGAGGTGATTACCGTCCACAGGAACGGGAAGAGCATGATCGCGGCGCCGACCAGCACAGCGGCGTACAGGGCGATCTTCGCGGGAAGCGATCTGCTGTCACGCATAGTGCACCCACCGGCGCTGGCCGCGGATCTGGAAGACGGTGATCACCAGGATCACCGCGAACAGGATCCAGGAGAGCGCGGACGCCTCACCGGCCCGGCCGTAGCGGAAGGTCAGATCGTAGATCTGGCCGACCACGACCTGGCTGGAACCGGCCGGGCCGCCGGCGGTCATCACGTACACCTGGTCGAAGACCTGGAAGCCGTTGATCAACGAGATCACCACCACGAAGAAGGTCGACGGCGACAACAGCGGCAAAGTGATCCGCCAGAACCGTTGCCAGGCATTGGATCCGTCCACTTTCGCGGCTTCGTAGAAGTCGGTCGGGATGGACTGGAGCCCGGCGAGCAGGATCACCATCACGAACCCGAGGTCTTTCCAGGCGGACGAGAGGATCACCGCCGGGAGCGCCCAATGCGGGTCGGTCCACCAGCCGGGCTGGGGGAGTCCTAGTCCTCCCAGGAGCTGGTTGACCAGCCCGTTCGTTGGATTGAGCAACCACTTCCAGACCAGTGCCACCACAACCCAGCTGGTCACCACCGGGAGGAAATACGTCGCCCTGAGGAACGAACGGCCCTTGAGCTTCTGGTTCAACGCGAGGGCCAACAGCAGCCCACCGGCGTACACGATCGGCAGATACCCGACGACATACACCAGCGTGTGCAGAAACACCCGCCGTGTCATCTCGTCACCCAGCAGATTGCTGTAGTTCCGCAAACCCACCCATTCCATCGGCGAGATCAGATTCCACCGATGCAAACTCACCCACAAACTAGAAACCATCGGCACCAACGTGAACACAAACAAGGGAACCGCACTAGGCAACAAGAAGAACGCCACCCACCCAGCCTTCTTCAGCTTTATGGAGCTTGTACTACGGCGCGTGGCCGGCACGCGGTTCTGCTTCATCCTGCGCCCAGGCGGGCTCGGACGAGGCGGCTTTGTTCGCCGCCGTTGCCGGCTGAGTCGAAGGGGCTGGAGAGGACCAGGGAGGCGGCGCCGCGGGCCCACTGGATCTCCGTCCACGGTTCGACCACGACGGGAACGGCTTTGCGGGCCGGAAGCAACGATCGCCGGAACGACGGCTCGAACCCGCTCTCCCAGAACTCCCACCCGTCGACTCCCTCACCCATCAACACCACAACTTCCGGGTCGACGGTATGAATCACCCCCGCCAACGCCCGCCCCAACATCCCGCCCGCCTCCTCGAAGATCTCCCGCGCAGCAACATCCCCACCACTTGCCGCCCGCAACAAAGTCGCAGCAGTCCCACGCGGCCCGACCACCCCCCGAACCCGAGCAGTCCGCACCAACCCAGCACTCCCGATATGAGCCTCCAAACACCCCGTAGACCCACAAGTACACGGCGGTTCTTCGGCGCCGGAGGGCCAGACAGGGATGTGGCCTATTTCGCCGGCGCCTCCGTTGGCGCCTCGGTAGATGCCGCCGTCGACGACGATTCCGCAGCCGATTCCTCGGCCGATGGTGACGACCAGGTAGGAGGAGTGGTCCCGGCCTATGCCGTAGAGGCGTTCGGCGGCGGCCAGCGTGTTGACGTCGTTGTCGACGAGGACCGGGGTGCCGATGGCGGTTCGTAGTACGGGACCTACCTGCGCCGACTGCCAGCCTAGGGTCGGGGCATCGACGACTCCGGAGGCCTGCGAATCCACAGCACCCGGTACGCCGACGCCGACGCCGAGCAACCGGTCGTCGAGACCGGCGACCTCTTTCGCCAGCAGCTGGCCGAGGCGCTCGATCGCGTCCGGTCCACTCGGGTCGTAGGCGTGTTCGGTCGACGACCGCACGGTCCCGTCCAGCTCGACCGTCACCACCGCGACGTGATCGGCGGTCACCTTCGCCCCCAGCGCGACCCCCGCGTCGCGCAGCAACCCCAGCAACCGCGACGGCCGCCCGCCCTTGGACGGTACCGACTCCAGCTCCTCGATCAACCCCCGCGCGATCAGGTCCTTCGTCACCTGCGTCACCGTGGCCGGGCTCAACCCCAGCGCCCGCGCGATGTCCGTCCGCGCCGTCGGCCCCTGCGTCCCGAGCAACCCGACGATGCCCGACGGCACCAGGTCACCCCTGGGAATAGGACCTTGCAGGTTCACCACAGCGCAGCTCCCGACTTACTTCGGCACTAAATTTAGCCAAAAAGTAAGCCGATCCCCACCAACTGTCAAGACCTCGAGGTCAAGCGACGATGACGGCCGGAGACTCCGTGAGGGCGAAGAGGCGGTCGAAGACCTGGACCCGGTCGAACTGCAAAGCGTGCTCCCGGGCGCGCTGTTCGGCTGACGCCCGCCGCTCCGAGGTCCAGTCGCACACGACCTCGTCGAGTACTGTCCGCAGCGTCGCCGGGTCACGTTGCGGCACCAGCAGAGCCGTATCGCCGACAGCTTCCGGTACGCCGCCCGTCGCGCAGGTGATGATCGGGCCGCCGCCGGCCAGCGCCTTCTCGACCAGCGCGATCCCGAACGTCTCGACGAACTCCGGCTGCTCGCGGGTCGGCAGCACGAATGCCGCACTCCCGGCCATCAGCGCCGGCTTCTCCGCGTCGTCCACGTCGGTCAGCACTCGCACCCGTTCGCCCAGGCCGGCTGCCGCCACCCGCGCCACCACCTCGGCTTCCTGCGGCCCGCGTCCGGCCAGGACCAGTTGCACCCGCTCGGCCGACCGCGACCCGGCGTACGCGTCGATCAGGTCGTCGACCCCCTTCGCCGAGGCGATCCTGGACAGGAACAGCACGTAGCCGTCCCGCGAGAGGCCGCGTCGGGTGAGTGTCTCGGCGATCTGGTCATCGGTGAGCGACAAGTAGGACCAGGAGTCGACCGCCGGATAGGAGATGGCGATCCGTTCCCGGCAGCGCTGCGCGAACGTCGTACCGTGCAAACTGTCGAGCGTCGCCGCCGACGCCACGATCAGCTCCCTTGTGTACTCCGACACCGCCACGCAATGGTCGGCCTCCAGGTAGACCGAGAGGATGTGCGCGGCCGCCCCGAACCGGCCGGAGCTGACGCACTCGCGCACCACGTTGGTGATGTCGGAGCCCACCGCCTCAGCCACCGTCGTGACCCGCGCAGGCCCGATCCGGCGCGCCACCTGAACGGCTTCCTGTACGGCGATCGCGTGCGGGCTCAGATACAGCGACATCGCCACCGTCGGCACCCCGTCGCTGAACAACTCGACCAGCCGCCCGATGAGCCCGGACAGGTACCGTCCGTCGGGAACCCGGTAGTCACCCACAGGTTCGGGCCGCTCCACCGTGATGCCAGGGCTGTACGGCAGCACTCGATCGAGGGGCTTCAACGGCAGCCCGGCCGCCTGGAGCGCATCCAGCGGCCAGGTGACGATCCGTACGTCGTCGAAGCCGCGGGTGAGCGCCACTTCGGCGAGGCATCGCGCCTCACCGGAGTGTCCGCAGATCACCGGGTCAGCGCGGACGACGATGACCAGGCGGCGGTTGGGAGTGTTCATGCCTCACCTCCAGTGGTGTGCATCGGATCGGATGTGGACGGTGGCCTGATCTGGGTGCCCCAGCCGGAGGGCTGAGGGCCGAGCTCGATGTGCAGAGTGCGGATCCGCCGCAGTTCGCGGCCGGAGATCCACGGGCGTTCGAGGGTCTTGCCGTTCATTGCGACGGATTGGACGTAGGAGACCGGTCCACCAGCCTCGACCGGCTCGAATCCTGTGGTGGTGATCGACAGGTCGCCTTCCGGCAGCCGGATAGTGGATTCCGCGACGGCCGGAGCGCTGATCAGGAACAAGTTCTGCCCGGCCACCGGGAACAGCCCGAGCGTCGCCCACACGTACCAGGCGGACAGTCCGCCGGAGTCGTCGTTCCCCGGCAGCCCGCCCCGGCCGGTGCCGAACTGGTTGGCGATAACGGCATGCACCACCTCCGCGGTCCGGTCCGGCCGTCCGGCGTAGTGGTAGGACCACGGCGCCTCGTAGTCCGGCTCGTTGTTGAGTCCCTCGAACCGGCACAGTTCATAGCCGGCGTTCATCTCGGCCACGCTCGGCGCCACTCCAGGCTGGGTGACCGGCACGGCGTCGTACCCGAAGAACTTGTCGAGCAGCCCCACGAACGCCTCGTCGCCGCCGGCGAGCGCGATCCGGGCGCGCATGTCGTGCAGCAGCCGGAAGGAGTAGTTCCATCGGCCGCCCTCATAGAACGTGGAGTCGCGCAGCAGACCGGTGCCAGGGTCGTACGCCGCCCGCCAGCCTTGAGCGTGGTCGCCCATCTGCTGCGCCAGCGTGCGGTCGCGCACCTTGCGGGCAATCGCCGCGGTGCAGTGGTAGGCGTACGCCAAGTCGAGGGTGTGGCTGATCGGGTGCGCCACACCGTGCACCAGGTAGTCCTCGCCGTACGTCCGGCGCAGGTCCATCTCCAGATGCACCATGGCCCAGTCCCAGTCGATGCCCGGCAGATCCAGTTGGCACAGGTCGGCCAGAAAGGTGTGCGCGAGTGCGCTGCCCTGCCGGGAGAACCGGTCGGCGCCCTTGGCCATCCGGTAGCCGATCGGCAGATTCCCCTCCTGTTCGCAGATCGACAGCATCGAGTTGGCCAGCGCGACCGAACGCTCCGGGAACAGCGTGGTCATCAGCGGCAGCTGGGTGCGGTAGATGTCCCACATGGTGCAGATGTCGAACGCGTACGGGCCTTCGGTCGTCCACGGGCTCTCGTCCGGGGCGAAGCACGGCTTGACCAGCGAGTGGTAGAGCGCGGTGCCGAAAACCGTTGCCTGCTCATCAGATTCGGTCGTGATCTCGATTTTGCCAAGGTGCTCGCGCCAAGTGGCTGTCGTTCGGTCGCGTCGCCCGGTGAAGGTGGCCGGCGTACGGCCGACGTCTGCGTGCAGGTTGTCGCGGGCGGCCTCACATCCGCGCAGGGAGAACCCCAGCCGTACTTCGATGGTCTGCTCGGCACGTGAGGGGCCCATGAACATCAGCCCGAACGGCCGCAACGTGGTCGGTCGGATGTAGTCGAAGTCGAGCCGCGTACCGCCGGGCATCAGGCGCCGGTCGTACCACAACAGCTGCCGCCAGCCGGGAGCGTCGACCTCCAGGTGCACGGCCAGCGGCACCCCTTCGACGTGGATCTCTCCCTGGGCCACTCCCGGTTCCAGCATCGCCAGGTGCGCCTTCAACGGCACGGTCCGGCCATGCGGGATCGCCAGACCACCGGTCGACGCGTCGATGACGATCCGGGCGGCGTCATGCGCCGGGAACGTGTACCGGTGAACGGCCGACTTGGGCCCGACCGTCACCTCACAACGCACCCCCGAACTCAAGGTCGCCGCGTAATAACCAGGCTCAGCCACCTCGTCCAACAAGTCCCAGGTAGTACCCAGGTCGTCGAGCGGCCCAAGCATCGGCGTCACCCGAAAGTAGTTGTAGTACTTCCGGATCGCGCCCGTACCCGACTGCTGGAAATGAGTGAACCCAGAGGCGACCGGCCGGTCGTACAACAGACCAGGCACGCCCTCCGTGTTGAAGTCATACAGCCCATAACCGGTCGGATAAGCCCCGGAGTACGCGCAAGCCGACACCATCCCGAACGGGTGCACCGCCCCCGGATGCGTATTCCCCACCTGCGGCTTCGGCCACCACCAACTCCCCGCCAACCCCTTGGGCTCAGGCAGCTCCGTCGCTCCGGTCCCGATGAACGGATCAACGTGCTCGTACATAGGCTCACCGCCTCACGCGCCCGATAGGACCCTCAAGGTAAGAAGCCCATGTTTCCGCCGGGTAGACCGCAGGAGACGCGCAGGTTACGGGCTGAGCTGTTGACCATCCGCAGGTACCGGGGTTAGCGTCCGGGGGACTTCCTTCGGTGACCTTAGTAAGGGGTGGGCGGGTGCAGCCGGTGCGGGTGGGGAGCAAGGAGCTGATTCGGGAGATCAATTCGTCGCTGGTGCTCGGGGAGCTCCGGGGTGGGTTGGTTTCGCGGACCGAGTTGGCGAAAAGGACCGGTTTGAGCCTGCCTACTGTGTCGGAGATTGTTGGTGAGTTGCTGGCCAACGGGGTGGTTGAGGAGAGGGAGACCGCGAGTTCCGGTGGGGGCCGGAGGCCGGTGTTGCTCGGGTTGAAGGCTGATGCGGGGTATGTGATCGGCATCAAGCTCACCGAGACGCGGGTGATCGCAGTACTGACTGATCTCAACGCAGGGATTGTCGAACGGGCCACGGAGAACGTCACCGCGAACGACGTCGGCACCGTCGTACGGATTGTCGCCAAGGCCGTCCGGTCGTTGAAGGCCAACAGACTCGTGTACGGCGTGGGGGTCGGCGTGGCGGGTGTGATCGACCGGGCTACCGGGATGGTCCGGCACGGGACGTATTCCGACTGGCATGACGTGGATCTCGCCGGGCTGCTGGAGAAGAAGCTCGGGCTGCCGGTGGTGGTGGACAACGACGTCAACACCCTGGTGGCGAGCGAGCAATGGTTCGGCGCCGGGCGTGGGGTGTCCGATGTGGCCGTGGTCAGTATCGGTCGCGGTATCGGGCTGGGCATGGTGCTCGACGGCAGGCTGTACCGCGGCGCCGGCGGTGGCGCGGGCGAGTTCGGCCATACCAAGGTCGTTGCCGACGGCCCCTTGTGCGCCTGCGGCGGCAGGGGCTGCCTGGAAGCATTGATCGGTGAGCCGGCCATCTGCGCGCGGGCCGGCACCGCAACTATCGAGCAAGCAATCGACAAGGCCCGCAAGGGTGACGAGAAGATCCAGGGCATCTTCGAAGAAGTCGGCCGGATCCTGGGGACGGCCGTCGGCAATCTGGTCAACCTGCTCAACCCGAGACTGATCGTGCTGGCCGGAGAGGGGACCCGCGCAAGCGACCTGTTCCTTCCGGCCTTCGACGACGCATTGCACAGCAGCGTCTTCGACGGACTCCAGCGAGAGCTGGAGGTCGTGGTGGACGACTGGGACGACGAAGCCTGGGCGCAAGGCGCCGCGGGCCTTTTCCTGGGCGAGCTGTTCCAGCCCAACCTGCGACCGGACGAGGCAGGCCGCCCCTCCTTGACCGCCCGCTCCGCCAGCTAACAACGTCCGGTCGGTGGCCGGAGAGAAGTGAGGCAGTAGATGAGGCATGCCGTCATGCCGCGAAAGCGGTGGATTGCTGCGTTCCTGGTGCTCGCAGCAGTCATCTTCCAGTTCACCCCGGTCCCCGCGTGGGCGGGAACGCTGACCGGTGTCTTCCACGCGCCGTACGGCGCCGATGAGCTCTACAACACCGCGTTGACCGAGCGCGCGCCGCGCGACCCGATGGCCGGCGAGGCCGTGCAGATCAAGGCCACCACCTGGCCGATCTCGTCCGGTCAGACGGTCTGGATCACCTGGACCAAGAACGGCGTGAACCAGACGCCGATCGGTGCCGCCTTCGACTACAACAGCGGCAACAACACCTACTGGAAGCTCTCGATGGGCACCTTCGCCCGCGGCGACCAGATCACCTACACGGTCAATGCCGACGTGGACGGCGCCAACCAGAAGACGACCGGCCCGTTCTCCTTCGCGGTCACCTCGTACTCCGGAACAAGCAACGTTTCCGGCTTCGTCAACAACGGCACCAGTGTCGACGTGACGACCGGCGACACCGCGGGCAGCTTCACCCCGAAGGTGCGGTTCGCCTTCCCCGCGATCGACCGCTTCCATGTCCAGGTCGCGCCGACCGGGAGCGGCTTGAACATCAGCGGCTCCTCGGCGTACACGGTGACCGACAGTGCGGGCACTCTCCAGATCGCCACCACGAAGGTGGTTCTGAAGATCCAGAAGTCGCCTTATCGCGTCGCGGTCTACAAGGGCGACGGTACGACGCTGATCGCGCGGCAATACGACCCGGCGACCTTCCGCAACACCGGCTGGGCGAGCGACGGCAGTACGACGGTCACCAAGGTCGAGGACCACTGGCTCTCACCGACGACCGAGCGCTTCGAGGGGCTCGGCGAGCGGTACGACGCGTTGAACCAGCGCGGCAAGGACGTCAGCAACTACGTCTACAACCAGTATCAGGACCAGGGCCCCACCGCTCGGACCTACCTCAGCGTCCCGTTCGTCACGAACTCGGCCGGCTACGGCATCTTCGTGCCGAGCACCCGGTACTCCGTGTTCAACCTCGGGACACACCTCAGTGACATGGCGGGCTTCACCGTCGACACCGGCGGTGCTCTCAACTCGACCGTCGACTACTACTTCTTCACCGGTACCCGGGCCGAGATCCTCGACCAATACACGGCTACGACCGCGAGGCCGAAGCTTCCGCCGAAGTGGTCCTTCGGACTCTGGGGATCCGCGAACGAGTGGAACACCCAGTCCGAGGTCAACACCGAACTCGCCAACATGACCTCCAACCAGATCCCGCACACCGCGATGGTGCTCGAGCAGTGGAGTGACGAGGCAACCTTCTACCTGTGGCACGGCGCGACCTACACGCCGAAGCCGGGCAACCAGGCGCTCACCTACGCGGATCTGACGTTCCCAGCCGGTGGTGAGTGGACCGATCCGAAGGCGATGGTGACGGCCGCTCACAACCAGGGCGTCAAGATGGTGCTCTGGCAGATCCCTGTGCTCAAACAGGACTTCGACACCAATCCGGCGACTCCACCGCAACAGCACATCAATGACCGCGACTATGCCGTTGCCCAGGGCTACGTTCTCGGTGACGGTGCCGGTGGCCCCTATCGGATCCCGGCCGGGCAGTGGTTCGGCAACAGCACGGTGCCGGACTTCACCAAGACCACGGCCACCAACTGGTGGATGAGCAAGCGCGCCTACCTGTTCGACGACATCGGTATCGACGGTCTCAAGACGGACGGCAGCGAGGCGGTCTTCGGCCGCAATGTCACGAGTGGCTCCGGCCGCAAGGGTGACGAGCTGCACAACGGCTACCCGAACGAATACACCCGCGCCTACAACGACTTCGTCACCACGAAGAAGGGTGCCCAGGGCACCTTGTTCAGCCGTGGCGGTACGTCGGGCGCCCAGGCCAACTCGATCTTCTGGGCCGGCGACCAGTCGTCCACCTTCGACGCCTTCCAGCAGGCGGTCCGGGCAGGGCAGAGCGCCGGTGCAAGTGGCGTGCCGTTCTGGTCCTGGGACATGGCCGGGTTCACCGGGACCTTCCCAAGCAGCGAGTTGTACCTCCGGGCGGCCGCGCAGTCGACCTTCTCGCCGATCATGCAGTACCACTCGGAGAAGTCGAACCCGGGCGTCTCGGAAGCCCGTACGCCGTGGAACGTGCAGGCCCGCTCCGGCGACACCACGGTGATCCCCAAGTTCCGCAAGTTCGCCAACACCCGGATGAACCTGATCCCCTACCTCTACACGGAGGCCAAGAACTCTTCCACCACAGGGCTTCCGATGATGCAGGCGATGAGTATCGCCTACCCGAACGACGCCACGGCCGCGGCCCAGGATCAGCAGTACATGTTCGGCAGGCAGTTGCTTGTGGCACCGATCACCGCCCAGGGCGCGACCAGCAAGAACGTCTACCTGCCGGCCGGTGAGTGGTACGACTTCTGGAACGGCGGCCGGGCCCAGGGCGCAGGAACGAAGGTCTACAACGCCGACACCGGCACGATCCCCGTCTACGCCAAGGCCGGCGCGATCGTTCCGCTCAACCTCAACGCGAACTACGAGCTGGGCGGCAATATCGGCAACAGCGTCGACACATACACGAATCTCGCATTCCGGGTGTACCCATCCGGTACGACGAGTTACGGGTACTTCGAGGATTCGGCGAACCAGACCCGGACGGTCACCTCCACCGAGAACTTCGCCGGTCACCAGGTCACCGTGAGCGTGCCGCCGCTGGCGACCAAGAGCACCTTGCAGGTCGCGTCGTCGAAGCCGACGAGCGTGACGAAGGACGGTACGACGATGACCGCGCATGCGACTCTGGCTGCTCTGCAAGGGGCTACCGAGGGTTGGTACTGGGACCCGGTCCAGCAGCTCACGCTGGTCAAGACGGCATCCAGTGCGGCGACGCGTTCCGTCGTACTGAATGGTGTGGACAAGGCGGGGTACGAGGCCGAGTTCGGAGCCAACAGCGGTACGACGACCAACACGGATCACCCGGGCTACACCGGGACCGGGTTCGTGGACGGGTTCGAGACGGCCGGCGACTTCGTCCAGGTGGACACCAACGCGGACGTCACCGGCGGCCACGTGATCAAGCTCCGGTACGCCAACGGCGCCGCCACTACCGCGACTCGCACGATCCAGGTCGACGGTGTGTCCGTCGGCTCGGTCAACCTGCCGAGCACGGGCAACTGGGATACCTGGGGGACAGCAACGCTGACAACCAGCCTCACCACCGGTAAACGCGTGGTCAAAGTGCTGTACGGCTCAGGTGGCATCAACCTCGACAACGTCACGGTGGCGCGACCATGAAACGACTAGCAGCCTTTCTCCTCTTACTACCTCTCCTAGTTGTCTTACCTACACAGGCGGCGCACGCTGCGGTTCAAAGAGTGCAGTTCACTGCCGGGGGCAACTATCTGGTGGTGGAGTTCCTCGACGACGATCTCGTGCACTTCGAGATGGGAGCGGGCGCCGGGCCGGGAAGTGGTTCGCCGATCTTCACCACTGATCAGATCGCCAAGACGAACTACACGGGGCCGACCAGTTTCAACCAGACCGGGAACACGCTGACGACGGCCGGGCTCAAGGTGGACGTCAACGCAACTACCCTCTGCGCGACCGTCACCGACACGACCCGTTCGCCACAACTCCTACTCAATACAACCTGCCCGCGGAACCTCAGCCAGGCTTGGAAAGGTTTGAGCTTCACCAAGTCGTCCATGCAGAACGCCTACGGGCTCGGCGAGCAGTTCTTCATGGGTGGTAGTGCGGACGGCGACTGGGTCGGACGCCAACGCACCAGCGGGACCTACGGCAACGCGATGCTCTACGACACGGACAACGGTCCGGTCGGCAACGCGCAGATCCCGGTGCTGTTCGCGGTCGGTGCGAGCACCACCAACTACGGGATGTTCGTCGACCAGGTCTACAAGCAGGACTGGAACCTGACCGGCGATCCCTGGACGATGGACACGTACGGCGATCAGCTCCGGTGGTACGTGATGTCCGGCCCGGATCTCCCCGACCTGCGCAAGGACTACCTGGAACTCACCGGTCGCCCGCCGGTGCCGCCGAAGAAGGCGTTCGGGTTGTGGATGTCGGAGTACGGTTACGACAACTGGAACGAGATCGACACCACGCTGAGCGGACTGCGGACCAACAAGTTCCCGACCGACGGCGTGATGCTCGACGTGAACTGGTTCGGCGGCGTCACGGCCGGTTCCGACAACACCAGGATGGGCACGCTGGAGTGGGATCCGGTCAACTTCCCGAATCCGGCGACCAAGCTCGCGACGTACAAGAACACCAATGGCGTCGGGGTGATGACGATCGAGGAGTCGTACGTCGGGAAGAACCTCCCCGAGCACACCGACATGGCGAACGCCGGCTATCTGATCAGAGCAGGCTGCTCCAGCTGCAACCCGGTGTATCTGACCGGGAACGACTGGTGGGGCCGCGGCGGCATGATCGACTGGACCCAGCCGGCCGCTAGCGCGCAATGGCACAACACCCAGCGACAGCCGTTGATCAATGACGGCGTGATGGGTCACTGGCTCGACCTTGGTGAGCCGGAGATGTACGACGCGAACGACTGGACATCCGGAGTACTGGCCGGCAAGCACGCCCACTCCGACTACCACAACCTCTACAACCTCGAATGGGCGAAGGGGATCGCGAAGGGCTACACGGACAACGCCGTCCAGCAACGGACGTTCATGCTCGCGCGCTCCGCGGCAGGTGGCATCCAGCGGTTCGGTACGGCGATGTGGTCCGGCGACATCGGATCGAAGCTCACCGCGCTCGCCTCGCAGCAGAACGTCCAGATGCAGATGTCGATGTCCGGGATCGACTACTTCGGCTCCGACATCGGCGGCTTCCGGCGGGAGATGCTCAACTCCGACCTGAACGAGCTCTATACCCAGTGGTTCGCGAACTCGTCCTGGTTCGACGTTCCGATCCGGCCGCACACCGAGAACCTCTGCAACTGCGCGGAGACCTCACCGGACTCGATCGGCGACGTGCCGAGCAACCTGGCGAACATCAGGCAGCGGTACGAGCTCACGCCGTACTACTACTCCCTTGCCCACAAGGCGTACACGACCGGCGAACCGCTGATGCCGCCGCTGGTCTACCAATACCAGAACGATCCGAACGTCCGCGAAACCGGTCACGAGAAGCTGATCGGCAAGGACCTGCTGGTCGGCGTTGCTGCCGGAGCGAACCAGCGCAAGCGGGACGTCTACCTGCCGGCCGGGACCTGGTACGACTACTACACCAACACCAAGACGGTCAGCACCGGCCAGAACCTCACCGACGTACCGCTGTGGCGCAACGGCAAGTTCCAGCTCCCTGCGTATGCGCGAGCAGGCGCGATCATCCCGAAGATGTACGTCGACGACCAGACGATGAACGTGCTGGGCAAACGCGCCGACGGTACGACGCGCAACGAGCTGGTGGCCCGCGTCTATGGCGACACGACTGCCTCCTCGTTCACCCTGGCCGAGGATGACGGTTCGACCGTCGGATACCAGACGGGGTCGAAGCGGACCACGGACCTGACCCAGCAGCGCTCGGGCACCACGCAGACCGTCGGTATTGCTGCCTCGTCCGGCACCTACACCGGAGCACCCAGCAGCCGCTCGAATGTTGTGGAGTTGGTGACGGACACGCAGGCGTCGGCCGTCGCGCTCAACGGGTCCGCGCTCACGCAGTACGCGAACAAGGCAGCCTTCGACGCGGCTGCCAGCGGCTGGTACAACGCCGGCGGCAACCTCGTCGTCGCCAAGTCGGCTTCGACGGCAGTCAGTACGGCGAAGTCGTTCGTCTTCACCCTCGGCCAGGCGGTCGTCTCCAAGACGTTCAGCTGCAGCAACGGGACCACGACCAGCGGTCAATCCGTGTACGTCGTGGGGAACGTGCCGCAGCTCGGCGCCTGGTCGGTGGCGAGTGCGGTGAAGCTGGCGCCGACCAGCTACCCGACCTGGACCGGCACGATCTCCAACCTCCCGCCGAACACCTCCGTCGAGTGGAAGTGCATCAAACGCCAGGAGACGAACTATCCGGCAACCGCCGACCAATGGGGTCCTGACCCCAACATCACCTTCACCACCCCGGCTACAGGGAGTGGAGGTACGACTACGGGCGGTTTCTGACCCGCTCTCACCGGACGGCGGGCTGTGGCACAGCGATGCCAGTGTCACAGCCCGCGATGGCTTCTGAGACCCTAGTTACGGTCGCTCATGTCCTGAGTAAGGACTTAGTGAAGATTGGCTGCTGACGGCTCTGCCGCTGTGGATCCTCGGCTGAGCGGCCGTAAGTTCGGAGAGGTGTCAGTCGAAGTCAGGAGTGAGCGAAGTGCAACGGGGCAGTCAGGTCGTGCCGTCGGCATGCCTGCGGGAACCGGCGTCGGCACCGTCATGACGACGCTGAACAAGATCCTCGCGATCGGCGGAGTGATCCTGCTGCTCGGTGGTCTGGCGCTCGGCTTCCGGTCGGTCTCGGCGGACGCGACGAGCTGCGGCTCGGTCTTCCAGCCGGCCCGCGGCATCACCCCGATGGCCTGCGACAACCGGCTGAACAACTCCGCCACCCTGGTCACCGTACTGATGGTCATCGGCGGTCTGGCCGTGGCCGGCGCCATCACCTTGAAGGTCGTCCGCGACCGGGTGGATGCAGTCTGAGCAGGCCGGCATGAGCATCGAGGCGTTCCGGATCGAGTTTCCCCAGCCGGCGCTGGACGATCTGCACGACCGGCTGGACCGGGTGCGCTGGCCCGACGAACTCCCGGGCGTGGGCTGGTCGTACGGCGTACCGCTCGGGTATCTCCAGGAGTTGGTGCACTACTGGCGGCACTCCTACAACTGGCGTGCGGCCGAGGCGAAGCTCAACGAGTGGCCGCAGTTCGTCACCACGATCGACGGCGCCCGGATTCATTTCGCGCATCTACGATCGGCGGAGCCGGACGCGATCCCGCTGCTCATCTCGCACGGCTGGCCGGGATCGATCGCCGAGTTCACCGAGCTCGCCGGGTTGCTGACCTCCTTCCACCTGGTGATCCCGAGCATCCCGGGATTCGGACTCTCCGGGCCGACCCGCGAGACCGGCTGGGAGCACAAACGGGTGGCGGCCGCGTACGGCGTACTGATGGAAGAACTCGGATATTCACGGTACGGCGTGCAGGGCGGCGACTGGGGTGCCGCGATCGTGCGCGAGGTCGGGCGGATCCATCCGGACCGGGTGATCGGCGTGCACCTGAATCTCATCCCTGGTGCCGGTGCTACCCACGAGCCGACCGAGGACGAACTGGCTCCGCTGGATCTCGCCGAGCGCGAGCGGACGATCGCCTCGTGGCAGCGGTTCCAGGGCTGGGCGAAGGACAAGCAGGGGTACGCCGATGTGCAGTCGACCAGGCCGCAGACGCTCTCCTACGCGCTGACCGATTCGCCGGTCGGCCAGCTCGCCTGGATCGCGGAGAAATTCGAGGAGTGGAGCGACGGCGGGATCGAGCGGGATCTCCTGCTGACCAACGTGATGCTCTACTGGCTGACCGGTACGGCGGGGTCGTCCTCGCGGATCTACTACGAACGTGCGCACGCGCCGTACTGGGGTCAACCGGACGAACCGTCGCCGGTACCGACGGCGATGGCGGATTTCCCGCGAGACAACTTCATCCCGTTGCGGCACCTGGCAGAACCAGCCACCAACATCGTCCGGTGGACCACCTTCGACCGCGGCGGCCATTTCCCCGCGATGGAACAACCGGAGTTGCTGGCGGGTGACATCACGGCCTTCTTCGCCTCGGTCAGCGGCGCGGGCGGATGATGAGTTTGCCGGTGGTGCGGCGGGCGAGGAGGTCCTCGTGGGCGTGCCGGGTTTGGTCGAGGGCGTACTCGCCGCCGACGATCGGGCTGATCGTGCCGTTCGCGGTGAGCTGTAAGAGTTCGGTGAGCGGTTCTCGGTAGCCGCCGGGGTAGTTCATCGCCGGTTTCAGCCAGAAGCCGGCCACCGACTGGTTGCCTTCGGCAAGTGCACCGGCGTCGATCAGCGGGCGGCCCTCGCGGCCCGCGTTGCCGTACGACACCAGCCGGCCGAATCCGCCGAGTACCTCCAGTCCGGCGAGCAGGGTCTTGCCGCCGGTGGAATCCAGGATCACGTCGACCGGCCGTCCGTCGTTGGCGGCGAGCACCTGCTCGGCGTACGTGTCGAGGGAGCTGTGCACGGCGGCGTCGGCGCCGAGCGTGATGGCGAGTTCGCGTTTCACCGGGGTCGAGGCGACGGCGATCACCCGGCCGGCGCCGAAGAACTTCGCCAGCTGGATCGCCAGGGTTCCGACGCCGCCGGCTGCCGCGTTCACCACGACGGTCTCGCCGGGTGCCAGGCGGGCCGAGCTCCGGAGCACATGCCAGGCGGTCAGTCCCTGGATGAGGAGCGCGAGCGCCTGGCCGTCGCTGACGTCATCCGGTACGTCGATCGCCCGCGATTCGGGGATCACCGCCGCTTCGGCGTACCCGCCGCCCTCGAAGATCGGTGCGAGCAGCCGGCGCCCGTCCGCGGTCCGGCCGATCACCTCGACACCGGGGACGAACGGCAGCGGGGAGCCGCCGCGGTACGAGCCCTCGGTGCGGTGGGTGTCGGCGTAGTTGACGCCGGCCGCACTGGTCTCGACCAGGAGCTGACCCGGACCGGCGACCGGAGTCGGCAGCTCGGTGGGGGCGAGGACCTCGGGTCCGCCGTACCGGCTGACCTGGATGGCGCGCATGGCTGGTTCCGTTCGTCGACGTCGTGGCCATGCAAACGTACGGAGGGGGCGATCGGGCCGGGTAGAGACAAAAGTCGATGGAATTCGATGATCCATGAGAGCCGCTCATGGTCTCGGCTAGCCTGAATTCGTGCTGGACGATCTCACCGCCGCGGAGTTGCGCATCCTGGCCACCATCGATTCCGAGGGCAGTTTCTCGGCCGCCGCGGCCAAGCTGGGGCTGACCCAGTCCGCCGTCTCGCACTCGGTGCGCGGGACCGAGCGGAAGGTCGGCGCGGTCCTGTTCGAGCGTGGCAGGCAGGGCGCCCGGCCGACGGCGGCCGGCGAGCGCGCGATCAAGCACGGGCGCGGAGTACTGCGGCTGATGGCGGTGCTCCAAGAGGACACGCGCGCGGCATCCGGTGCTGAGTTGGCGGCCCGGCTCCGGATCGCGGCGTTCCGGAGCGCCGCCGCGCAATTGTTGCCTCCGGCGCTGACCCGGTTGCGGGCCCGCTACCCGCAGCTCGCTGTCGATGTGTCGATCGTGCGCGACGTGGGTGGCGGGACCGCGCAGGAGGTTGTTGCCGGGCGGGCCGATATCGCGATCGTGAACCTGCCGCATCGATTGCCCGCCTCGACCGGGCTGGTCGGCGGGACGTTGCTCGAGGAGCCGTATGTGCTGATCCATCCGCCGGGGCATCCGGATCCGCGGTCGTTGCCGGTGATCGACTGGACCGAGAACTGTTCGGCGTCGACGAAGGAGTGGTTCGCGGCGCAGGACTGGTTGCCTTCGGCCACGATCAATGTTGCCGACGACACCGTGTTGCTGTCGATGGTGGCGCACGGTCTGGGGATGGCCGTGGTGCCGCGCTCGACCGCGGCGGATCGCGCGGACGTCGTACGGGAGGATCTCGGAGCCGGCGCGCCGCGGCGTACGGTCGGGTATGTGGCGGCGCCGGAGCTTGCTCGCAGTACCGCGGTCCGCGCGTTGGTGCGCGAACTGCGGTCACTATCGTGAGCGGTATGAGTTTCACCGGGTTCCCCGCCGCCGCGCTCGACTTCTACGACGACCTGGAGATGGACAACACCAAGACGTTCTGGAACGAGCACAAGCAGGTGTACGAGGAGTCGGTGAAGGCGCCGATGACCGCGCTGCTGGCCGAGCTGGAGGCGGAGTTCGGGACGGCGAAGTTGTTCCGGCCGTATCGCGACGTCCGGTTCGCGAAGGACAAGACGCCGTACAAGACACATCAGGGCGCGTTCATCGATCTGGGGCCGTCGACCGGCTGGTACGTGCAGGTGTCCGCGCCCGGCGTACGGGTCGGGGCCGGGTTCTACGAGGCGTCGGCGGAACGGCTGGCGCGGTTCCGGGCCGCGATCGACGACGAGCGGCGCGGGACCGGGTTGCAGAAGCTGCTCGCGAAACTGCAGAAGGCCGGCTGGACGCTGGGCGGCGACAAACTGAAGACGAGCCCGCGCGGGTACGACGCCGACCACCCGCGGATCGAGCTGCTCCGGCACAAGTCGATGACGCTCGGCAAGTCCTACGGCTTCGAGCCGATCATCCACAGCCCCGACCTGGTCGCCCAGATCCGCAAGGACTGGCGCGCCACCCGCCCGTTCCTCGACTGGATCAGCGACAACGCCTGACTCTTACTCGTCGAACTCTTTCAGGATCCGCGAGATGTGGTCGCGGGTCTTGGCTGGTGGGGGAGCGGCGATGCAGAGCGCTTCCATGGTGGCCGTGTACTGGTCGAGGTCCTCGAGCTTGTCCAGGTAGAGCGCGCTGGTGAGGTGCTCGATGTAGACGATGTCCGGCAGGTCCTGCTCGGGGAAACGGAGAATGCTGAACGCACCACCGGTGGCCGCGTGCCCGCCGGACGCGAACGGCATCACCTGGAGCGTCACGTTCGGCATGTCGGTGGCTTCGAGCAGCGCCTCGAGCTGGATCCGCATCGCCTTCACGCCGCCGATCGGGCGGCGCAGGGCAGCCTCGTCGACGACGGCCCAGAGCCGGACCGGGCCCTGCGCACGATGCAGGACGTCCTGCCGGGAGACGCGCAGTGCGACCCGGCGCTCGACCTCCTCGGCCGGGATCAGGCCGCGACCGAGCTGGACGACGGCGCGAACGTACTCGGCGGTCTGCAGCAGGCCGGGGACGAACTGCAGCTCGTAGGTACGGATCAGTTGCGCGGCTGCTTCGAGGCCGAGATAGGAGTGGAACCAGCTCGGCAGCACGTCACCGAAGCGGTGCCACCAGCCCGGGTTGTTCGCGTCCCGGGCGAGCGCCATCAGCCGCTCGCGCTCCTCGCCGTCCTCCAGGCCGTAGAGCGTGAGCAGGTCCTCGACATCGCGTTCCTTGAAGCCGACCCGGCCCAGCTCCATCCGGCTGACCTTCGACTCCGAGGAGCGGATCTCCCAGCCGGCATCCGACCGGGATATCTGCGCGGCCTCCCGCATCCGCCGCAGATGCCCTCCGAGGATGATCCGCAGCGCTGTCGGTCCGCTCTGCGCGCCCGACTCAGTCACGCCCACCTCCGACGCCCCAGCTCACCCGTAGCGGACGGTCTGCCCACCCCGACCAAATCATCGCACGTCCTCGCACCGAACTGTCGAAGTTCTTACACAAGAGTGGCCTCGAGTGGTCGTGGTCGCCGTCGTCGTCACTGAGCGTCAGCATAGCGAATTCCGGCATCGATGCCAGTCTGTCTACATGTCCTGACAAAGTTGGGTCGGTTTTGTCCCGGTTTCGGGTGTTTGAAACGGCCGCGGGGGCTGTTTTGAGCGTGTGAGAGGGCTCAAAAGGGTCACAACTCGAAAACGTGCGGATGCACGTGCATCGGGCGCTTGCATTCGTACTGTGCGACCGCCATCATTACTTCATGCACAGAAGGTGAGCTGGAACTCGCGATCAGTGACATCGCGTGAGCCGGCAGGCCGGTCCCATAGATCGTCGGCGGAGACGCCGACCCGACTGGTTGGGGATCCCGAGTCGATGAGCAACCACGACATCGAAGCCGTTTCCGGCGCACGCGATGACCGGGCGCCCGACGAGCTGACCGAGCGGGAGATCCAGGAACTGGTCGCCCGCTGCCCCGAGCAGCAGCGCTGGGCCTTCGAAGGCTGGCTCCGCGGCGTCCGTCAACTCGACGGGGATCCGATTGTGAGCCTGGGATGAGCAGCGACCGAACAGGAGGCCGGAAGATGGTGCGGATCTGGTTGGGCGACCATCTGATCGCCGAGTACGTCGCGGAGCCCGACCGGGCGTCGCGGTACCAGCGGATCATGACGCCCAAGTTCACCGGGCTGCGGATCACTGTGGACAACGCAGCCACGGCAGGCGCGGTCTCAGAGCTCCCGAGCTCCGAGCAGCTCTGGCGGCTCACGGTGCAGTAGCTCTTACTACTCTTCCAGTACTACGTAAGGTCGGCCTTCTGCTGAAGGCCGGCCTTTTGCTTGGTCCTCTTCTTTTGGGGGCGCCCGGCTTCTTTGAGGGCGCGCCGGCTCGGAACGTCAGAGGCCCCTTCACCACTCGCCTGGTGAAGGGGCCTCTTGTCTTGGGGTTTGTTGGTCAGACGAGATCGTCGAACTCCCCGTCGTGGACTCCGCCGAGAAAAGCCTCGATCTCCGCTTTGGTGAACACCAGTGCCGGACCGGCCGTGAAACGCGAGTTCCGCATTGCGACACCGCCGTCCGCCAGCTTCGCCACCTCTACGCAGTTGCCGTTGGGGCCACTCCGCTGACTCTTCCGCCAGATCAGCTCGCTCATCGCGTCCCCGGGCATGCCGTTGTAGATAGCAGTCATCAGCTGCACCTTCCGTACGTCTTTGGCATATGCACGTGCATTTGGGCTTGCATTTGCATCGTACACGTTAGAGGGTCCCGTGTCCGGTCCATTACGCTGCGTGCCCTCTCGTCCCGCCCACCCCCGGCGCGCCGGTCGCTGACGGTGAAGAAAAACCCCGGTACTCCGCGCGAAAACGCGCCCTCCGCCCTCGCGACCCCCCCCGCGTTGCGTAGCGCGGCTTCGTGCGACCTTGTGCTTGGGATGAGCAAACTGCGCCTCGGGATTTGTTCATCCCTCCGGAGCACAAAGGCAGGGGAATGGAGTGCGGGGGCGCGGGCGATCGGCGTACGGAAGGGCTTGTGTGGTTGAGGGATCAGGTAAATCACGAGGGAACCTGGAATCCTTGCCAGAAACACTCCCGGGGAGGGTGGTCCAGGCTTCCACTGGTATGGAAATGCACTAGGCTGACCAGAACGAATCCCCCCGACACGAAGGCTCCGCCGATGGCGACTCCCGACGGCCCGGATGCGACTCCTGGCTTCGACACCTCCCAGCCGACCATCGCGCGCGTCTATGACGCATTGCTCGGTGGCAAGGACAACTTCGCCGCCGACCGCGAGGGCGCGGCGACCTACCTGAAGTACGTCCCGGACGCCGGTCGTTGTGCGATCGACAACCGGGCCGCCCTGGTGCGTGGCGTGCAGTACCTCGCCGGCCAGGCGGGCGTCGACCAGTTCCTCGACATCGGCAGCGGCCTGCCGACCCAGAAGAACACCCACCAGGCGGCGCAGGAGGTGAACCCCAGGGCGAAGGTGGTCTACGTCGACATCGACCCGATCGTGCTCGCGCACGGCCGCGCCCTGCTCGCCACCGACGACAGCACGATCGTCGTCACCGCGGACCTGCGGGAGCCGCAGAGCATCCTCGACAACGAGGAGATCAAGGCGCACCTGGACTTCACCCGTCCGATCGTGCTGATGGTCTACGGCATCCACATGCACTTCCACGACGACGAGAAGCCGGACGAGTGGGTCCGCACGTTGATGAACGCGCTGCCGTCCGGGAGCTACCTGTTCATCAGCGACTTCGTCGACACCGGCGAACCGCTGCAGAAGGCGATGGAGCAGGCCGGCCTGGAGAGCCTGGGCAACGGCTGGATCCGGACGCCCGAGCGGATCGAGCAGCACTTCCTCGGGATGCCGTTGGTCCCGCCGGGCATCGACTTCCTGGCCCGCTGGAACCCGGCGGACCCCGACGGTGACATCCCCGCCGCCGAGGACCTCCAGCCGTACCAGCGCATCCTGATGGCAGGCATCGCCAAGAAGCCCTGACCCTTCTTTTCCGTACTCCGTAAGGCGCGCGACCACGGTGGTCGCGCGCCTTACGCGTGTTTGGTGGTCGACGGCAAGCAAAGTGGTGTGCCGATTGTGACGCTGCGTACCGGGTACCGGCACAATGAGGCTGACAGCTTCTACGGATAGGGACCCAGTGCACTTCCGGATGATCAGGACGGTGCCCGCCGACGCGGTCGCGATCGTGCGGGCGTACCCGCCGATCGTGATCTGCTTCGCCGCGGCTCTCGCCGGTACCGCGCTGGTCTTCGACGTCTTCTATCTCGTCGCCAGCCCGGGCCTTGCTCTTGCCCTGGTCTACACCGTTCCTGTGCTCGCCGGTCTGATCGCGGGGCTGGTCGCCGCGTCGGACGACGTCGGTCTCGAACGCAAGGTGCTCGGCTGGACGGTCGCGGCAACGATCGCGGTCGGTATCACCAATGCAGTGGTGGTCGCGATGATCGCGGCGATGCGGCGGACCGGGCCGTCGGACTGGGCCGCCGGTTTCCGCTCGATCCTGCTGGCGGGGTGCAGCGTGCTCGCGGTCGCGATCACCATCGTTGTCATCGGCAACCTGATCCCGCGGCTCGGCATCGACCTCCGCACCAAGCTGCCGCAGAAGAAAAAGAAGGTCTACGTCCCGCCGCCGGCGCTGGCCGCACCGAAGCCGCCAGTCAGCAAGGAAGCCGCCGCCCGAGCCAAACCGGCGCCGCCCGCACCCGAGCCAGAAGACACCCTGTTCCTCGAGGAACCGTACGCCGAACCGGCCTTCGTCCCACCCCCACCGAAGATCGTCGACCTGGACGAACCCCGCGAGGTAGTCCTCCGCTCGGAAAGCACCCCCCACGCCGACCGCCTCGTACCCCGCCCCCGCCGCGCCCCCTCCGTCCCCCCATCCCGCCGCCCCCACCGCCCAGGCCGCCGCGACCGCTAACCAGGCAGACTGGTTGGTGTGAAGCTCGTCTGGGACCTGGTCGTGGTGGGTGCGGGACCGGCCGGTACGGCGACTGCGCTCGGGGCGCTCGCGGTGGATCCGTCGCTCTCGGTACTGCTGGTCGACCGGGCCGACTTCCCGCGCGACAAGGCGTGCGGCGATGGGATCGCCCCGCAGGTGCTCGACCTGCTCGAATCCGTCGGCGTCAGCGGACTACTCGACGACCGTACGCCGGTACGCCGCCTCGCCCTCCGCCGCGGTGAGCTCGCCGTCGCCCGTGACATGGCGCGCCCAGCATGGGTCGTCCCCCGAAAGATCTTCGACCACCGCTTGGTAGAAGCCGCGCAATCAGCCGGCGCCCATCTCGTCCGGCACCGGGTCAAGACAGTCGAGGTACACGCAGACTGCGTGCAGGTGGACGACCTCACCGGCGCAATCGTGGTCGGCGCGGACGGCGCCAACTCCGTCGTACGCCGTGGTCGGGTTGGGCCGGTGGCGTTGGCGATTCGGGGATATGCGCCTACTCCGGTGGAGCGGGCTGGGTCGCAGGAGATCGTGTTCGGGCTTGGTCGGCAGCCGTCGTATGCGTGGTCCTTCGACCGCGGCGACGGACTCTCGAACGTCGGCTACGGCGAACAACTATTGCCGAGCCGCGCACACCCGACACGAGCTGAAATACTCGAGCGCCTGGAGAAATTACTACCAGGAGCAAGCGCTGGCGGAACAGACTGGCGAGGACATCACCTGCCGCTGTCCTCCTGGTCCTGGCGCCCACGCAACGGCAGGGTTCTCCTCGCAGGCGACGCGGCCGGCCTCGTCAACCCGATGACCGGCGAAGGCATCTACTACGCAATAGCCAGCGGCCTCCTAGCCGGCCAATCTGCTGCCCAAGCGATCAGATCCGGTGATGCTGGTGCGGCGTACCGGCGTTCGGCGGGAAAGCTGCTCGGGGCTCATCTGCGGCATACCGCGCTTACCGCGGTGCTCTGTCGGTCTGGGGTGGTGCTGGATCGGGGGATTCGGGCGGCGGCCAGGGAGCAGGGGGTGTTTGACGACTTGGTGGAGATTGGGTTGGCGAATGGGCGGATCAGCCCGCGGGTGGTGCGTGGGCTGCTTTGGTCAGGGCGGTTCGCTGGGAGGTTGTGAGGCGGAGGGGTTTGGCGGTGGCTGTGTAGGTGTTGTTGGGGCGCCGGGCGATGACTACCGGGTCGGTGAAGAAGGCGTAGGTTTCGGCCGCAGTGAGGGCGTCGTCTACGCGGGTGCGCGGCCAAGCCAGAGCGCTGCTGAGTTGGGCGGCGGTGAGTGGCGTGCCGGCGTGGAGGAGAGCGGCCAAGAGGGTGAGGGCGTCGTCGGCGGCGAGGGCGGTGGGGCCGCCGCTCATGTCGTCGCTGAGCTGGGCGAAGAACGTGCCCATCTTGTCCAGCCGTTCACCTGCCGGGGTGTCGAGACCGAAGAGCTTGGCTCCGTACTGCGCGGCTTCGGCCCAGTTCGCGTTCTTGCGGGCACTCGTCGTCCACGCCCGAAGCCAGACGTCGTCCTCGATCACGTAGTACTGGTGCCGTTCGCCGGAATCGCGTCGGCGCTCGACCATCTCGACCTGTTCGAGGTAGGCGATTGCCTTGGAGATCGAGGCGGGGCTGACGCGCAACTGTTGGACCAGTTCGGCAGCAGTCAGGCTGCGTGAATCCGTGGTGTAGAGGTGAGCGAGGACGCGCGAGACCATCCGGGGGAGACCGGCTTCGACCATCAGCAACGCGAATTGCTCGGCGTACTCGCGAACCAGCTGGGGATCACGGCCGTACTGGTCGGGCTCGACTGGAACAGCGACCGGCGCGGGCCTGCTCCGGCGAGCGCGGCTCTCGGTCGCATAGTGCGCGTGATCCGCGCGGTAGCCACCAGGGCCGCCGTTGCGTGCTACCTCGCGGCTGATCGTGGAGGTCGGCCGATCGAGCTGCCGGGCGATCTCGGCGTACCCGAGACCGTCGGCCAGCCCGGCAGCGATGGCGTGCCGGTCCTCGCGCCGGAGCCTGCCTCCTGGCATCGGTCCTCCCGGTTGCTTTCATCAACAGCTCATTGCAACGAGCCTTTGCGTTCACCGTCATTTCTGTTGCAACAATAGCCTTACAAGGCCCAGAAAGATCCCCTCAAGACTGAGAAGTTTGTTGCCGGGCAATGAAACGCAACGTAGTTTCCGACGCATGACTGGTGAAGTTGTGCTCAAGGTCGACGGGCTGCGAATGCGGTACGGCGCGACCGATGTACTGCGGGATGTCTCGTTCGAGGCGAGGCTGGGCGAGGTGCTGGTCCTGCTCGGACCGAACGGTGCCGGGAAGACCACGACGATCGAGATCCTGGAAGGATTCCGCCGACGCTCGGCGGGGGAGGTCTCCGTACTCGGGACCGACCCGGCGACAGGGGACGAGCGCTGGCGTTCACGGCTGGGCGTCGTACTGCAGTCGTGGCGTGACCACGGCAACTGGCGAGTGCAGGAACTCCTTGCGCACTTGGGCTCGTACTACGCGCCGTACGCGACCGCCGCGGTAGCGCGACCCTGGGATGCGGCCGAGTTGATCGACGCGGTCGGGTTGACCGGGCAGGCTCGGCAGAAGATCAAGACGTTGTCGGGTGGGCAGCGGCGCCGGCTCGATGTGGCGATCGGGATCGTCGGGCGGCCCGAGGTGCTGTTCCTCGACGAGCCGACGGTCGGATTCGATCCGGTCGCGCGGTACGAGTTCCACGAACTGGTGCGAAGCCTTCGCGGGCAGACGACCGTGCTGCTCACCACGCACGACCTGGATGAGGCAGGCAAGTTGGCGGATCGCATTCTCATCCTCTCCGGCGGCCGGATCATCGCCAACGGAACCCCGGCCGAGTTGACCGAGCAGATCGCCGGGGACCGGCGGGCGTCGCTCGAGGACGCCTATCTCCAGCTCATCCGCGGACAGGAGGTGGCGTGATGAAGGCCCAGGCGGTGCGGAGCGGGATCGCGCAGGGGCGGATCGAGTTGCGGCAGTCGTTCACGAATCCGGCGGAGCTGGTCAGTCATTTCCTCTGGCCGGTGTTGCTGCTGATCGCGCTGTTCTTCTTGCGGGACAGGAGTTTCGGCGGGTTCCAGCTCGGTGCGATCGTGCTGCCGAGCATGGTCGGGATGAACACGGCGATGGGCATGGTCAGCATGAGTCAGCTGCTCACCGCGGATCGCGAGGACGGAACGTTGCTCAGGGCAAAGGCCACGCCGAACGGGATGCTCGGCTACCTCGTCGGCAAGGTCATCTCGGTAGCCGGCGGATTGCTGGTGGACCTGTTGATCCTGCTCGTTCCGGGGCTGCTGCTGGTCCATGGCTTGTCGGTCGATGCCTCCTGGATCCCCTTGCTGCTGCTGGGCCTGATCGCGACGCTGCCGCTCGGCGCGGTGCTCGGTTCGGTGTTCCCGACCGCTCGCGCGCAAGGGCTGATCCAGCTGCCGGTGCTCGGGCTGATCGCGATCTCCGGGATCTTCTACCCGATCACCGCACTGCCCGATTGGGTGCAGGGGCTCGGGCAGGTGTTCCCGATCTACTGGCTCGGCCTGGGCATGCGGTCCGCGTTCCTGCCGGATTCCTTTGTGGGCGTGGAGATCGGCGACTCCTGGCGACACCTCGAGACCATTGGCGTCCTCGGAGCCTGGGCGGTTGCCGGGTTGCTCGTCGCGCCCGTCGTACTGCGCCGGATGGCTCGGCGCGAATCCGGCTCGGCGGTGGCGAGTCGTCGCGAACGGGCCCTTCAGCGGATCCGCTGAATCGGCCCCAGCAGCAGCGGCAGGTCGAGCAGAGCGAACAGGGTCGGGTCGATGAACGAGGTGATGCCCGCGATCTTGTCGCCGTCCAGCGTGAGAACGTCGACGGACCACGGGAAGTGATCGCTGTCGGCACTCACCCCGAGGTAGCCGGCAACAGCGGGCTGGCCGTTCATCGTGACCGTGCGGTGTTGCCAGCTCGGGCACATCGTCAGCGGGACCACGGAGAAGGAGGCGGCGGCCTCGATGCCGGCGTACCAGTGACCCAGCGGCGGCATCGACCAGGTGACGTCCTTGGTCAGCAGCGCGATGAACGACTCGGAGTCGCCTTGTTCGAGCGCCCTCGAGTACTGCGTGACGATGTCGCGGACCCGCGCGTCACCGAGTTCCCGCTGGATGCTCTGCTGGCTGACGCCCGGCAACTTCTCGTTGATGACCCGGCGGGCGCGTTGCAGGGCGCTGTTCACCGAGGCGGTCGAGGTGGCCATCATCTCGGCGATCTCGGCGGCGCTGAAATCCAGTACTTCGAACAGCAGCAGCGCCGCCCGCTGGTTCCCCGGGAGATGCTGCAGGGCGGCGACGAAGGCGAGCTGGACCGACTCGCGTTGCTCGTACGAATCGCCCGGCTGGTCGGCGTACGGGCCGAGCCAGGCGATCTCGGTCAGCGGTGGGTTGTCCAGTACGACGCGGTTGCTGGACGGGCCGAGATCCATCGGGAGCGCGCGCCGGCCGCGTTGCTCGACGAGGTCGAGGCAGGTCCGGGTCGCGACCGTGTAGAGCCACGACCGGACCGAGCTCCGGCCCTCGAACCGGGCCAGCCCCTTCCAGGCCCGGAGCAACGCGTCCTGGAGGGCGTCGTCGGCGTCATGCGACGACCCGAGCATCCGGTAGCAGTGCGCATGCAGCTCCCGCCGCAACGGCCCCACCAACCGCTCGAACGCCCCATCCTCCCCATCCCGAGCAGCCTCCAGGTCATTCACTGTCGGACGTGGTCTACCCAGTCGGGGGGAACGGTGCCGCCTGGGACGGGCTGGGTGACCGGGTGGCTGTCTGGATGGGCGAGGTCGGGACCGTCGACGTACTCCTCGGTCACGTAGTTCCAGAACCAGTCCTCACCCGGCTCGTACGAGCGAATGATCGGGTGTCCGGCACGCGCGGCGTGCTTGCTCGCGTGCTGAGCGGGCGAACTGTCACAGCAGCCGATGTGCCCGCACTCGGCACAGCGCCGCAGGTGGAACCACCACCCGCCACCGTCCAAGCACTCGACACATCCATCCCCAGACGGCGTGACCTCCGGCCGGATCCCGGCGATGTCGGACATCCACACTCCTCTCACCCACACCCTGTGGCCCGCGAAACCGCGGACTCCCCTGCATTCCACCACCCTGGCACAACTCCGGTCCCCGCAGCAGCACGGGTTGGTGCGAGGTGGTTGCGCCAGCTCCCGGCCGCGGTGATCTCCCGCGAGGGATCGGCGGCGTCGGCCGTGCAGAGGAATCCGAGGACTTGTCGGCCGTCGGCAAGGTCTAGCGGACCGATGGCGAGCGGCGGCGTGACGGTGGTGAGGAAGTCCGCGAGCGCCGCGGGAGGTAGCCGCCAGACCTCCACCTCGACTCCCGGACCGTCGGTCGGTTCAAGCGTGCGCGTCACTCCAGGACGCGGGCCTTCCACCACGAACATCCGATAGTCGCGAGCCGTGCGGCTAGTGAACGCCAACCTGGCACCACGGCGTACGAGCTCGTGGTTGAGGGGCTCGCCGGACAAGTGGGCACCGGCGACGGCGAGGAGGATCCCGTCGGGCGTCCGCTCCTCGACAGCCTCACCGAGCCAGGTCGCCGCGAGGTCGATGACGAGGTCGTCGTGCCCGGCGGGCGCCAGCAGCTGTACGCCGAACGGCAGGCCGTCCTCGCGCGCAGGACCCGGGAACGCGATCGCGCAGAGATCGAGCAGGTTCACCATGTTCGTGAACCGGCCCATCCGGTTGTTCACGCCGACCGGATCGGCGGCCACCTCGGCCAGCGTCGGATGCGACTCGGTCACCGGCAGCAGCAACGCATCGATCCGGGTCCACAGCGGCTGAGCCTGCCGGGTCAGCGCCGCCAGCCGGTCGAACCCGGCGAAGGTCTCCGACGCGGTCAGCCCGGCACCTCGCCGTACGATCGACCGCACGGTCGGATCCACCGCCGGGTCGTCGTCGAGCTTGTCGCCGAACGCGAGCCATCGCTCGGCCAGCCACGGCCCGGAGTACAGCAGGTCGGCTGTCTCGAGCAGCACGCCGATGTCGACCGGTACGACGACGCCGACCTCGGCCGCGCGATCCAATGCCTCCAGCCAGGCACGCTCGTGCAACGGGTCCAGCCCCAACGGCCGATCCGGTACGCCGATCAGCGGCGCGCCCTTCGCTGCGACCCGGGGCAACTCCCGCGCGTAAGGATCGGCCGGGTCGTAGACCGCCATCACCTCGAACGCCCGCCGAGCTGTCGCGACGTCGCGCGCGAAGACCGTCACGCAGTCGAGCGACCGGCAGGCCGGGATCACCCCCGACGTCGACACGAGCCCCTTGCTCGGCTTGATCCCGACGATGCCGTTGAACGCCGCCGGGACCCGCCCACTGCCTGCGGTGTCCGTCCCCAGCGCGAAGTCGACCTCTCCCGACGCCACCGCGACAGCACTGCCCGCACTCGAACCACCGGAGATGTGCTCCGCGGAAAAGACCGAATGACAGGCCCCGTACGGCGAACGTGTGCCGACCAGCCCGGTCGCGTACTGATCCAGGTTCGTCTTGCCCACCGGCACCGCACCGGCCTCGACCAGCCGCTCCACCACGAACGCGCTCTCCGCCGCAGGCGTCGTACTCCGAGGATCGCCGGCCGTGGTCGGTACGCCGGCCAGGTCGATGTTGTCCTTGATCGCCATCGTCAACCCATGCAGCGGGCCGGGGCGCGCCTCGGTCGGCGGGACGCGCGTGATCCAGACCGTCATGCGCCCCACCTCGCCCGCTCGGCGTCGAACGCGGCGCGCCGCTTCGCCCGCAACGAGATGATGTCCATCGGTGCCTCCTGTTCGATCCGCCGCACGTCGGCGATCGAGAACGTCGCCGGCCTGGTCTCCAGGTCCGCGCGCCCCGCCTTGATCTCGCCCCGCTCCCGCGCCAGCTCTTCCGCACTGACCGCCCTGAACCGAATCCGGTCAAATTGCCGGAGCAACCAAGGCCGTTCATCGGTCCCTTGATCCCCGGCGTGTCCGCGATCATCGGTCCCTCGTTCACGAACCGGCAGCCGCCAGACCGGCACGGTGCGCCCGACGAGCTGATAGCCGCCGGGTCCTTCCATGCCATACACGCAGAGGTAGATCCCGCCGATGCCGACGGCGTTCTGCGGGGTCCAGGTCCGGGCCGGGTTGTACTTCGTGGTGACGAGCCGGTGCCGTGGATCGAGCGGGACGGCGACCGGTGCGCCTAGATAGACGTCGCCCAGGCCGACCACGAGATAGGTGGCCGCGGCAACGATGTCGAACACCTCGGCCCGGTCGTCCAGATCGTTGACCCGGCGGATGAACTCGACGTTGTCCGGGCACCAGGGCGCGTCCGCCCGGACCGAGGTCTGGTACCGCCGCATCGCCTCGTGGGCCAGCGGATGGTCGAACGCGATCGGCAGGATCACCTCGCGCGCCGGCAGGATCACCGCGGCCGGATCGGCGAGATCGGCCGCCAAGGTGACGAGGTGCTTGGCCAGCTCGTCAAGACCGAGCCGGGCCGAATCGATCGACACCAGCACCGACCGGACTCCTTCGACGATCTCGACGACGCCGTCGGGTCGGTCGCCGCGTAGCGCCTCGGCTAGAAGGTGGATCCAGACGCGGACGGTGAGGTCGAGTTCGGTCGGCCCTGCCTCGACCAGCAGGTGCCGGTCGCCGGATCGCCTGATCGTGTACGCCGGTGCGTTTCGCGACCCCGCAGCTTGGTGGAGAACCGCTGGGCGTTCGGGGCCGGCCGCAGTGGCTTGGGGCGCGGGGGATTCCTGGCGAAGATCGGCGAGCCACGTACGGCGTACGCGGATGGCTTCTGCAGCTTCGTCGGGGGACACCGGCTGGAGATTGACGGCATCACCTGGCCGGAGCTGGCCGAGCATCCACCGGTCGGCCTCGATCACTACAGCCGGTACGACGAAGCCGCCGAGGGACGGGCCGTCCTTGCCGACGATGACCGGGGTGTCGCCGGAGAGCATGATGCCGCCGACCGGATAGGCGGAGTCGTGCAGGTTGGAGGGATGCAGGCCGGCCTCGCCGCCATCCTCCCTCGCCCAGCCGGGGGTGGGGCCGACGAGGCGGACGCCGGTGCGATCGGAGCGATGGTCGACCAGCCACGTTGTCCGGAAGAACTCCTCGACGCCTTCGTCGGTGAGGTGATCGGGCGCGCCGTGCGGGCCGGGGATGACGCGCAATGTCCAATCGTTGGTGAGCTGGGGGAGAGTGATCGGTGCTGGAGTAACGAGATTCTCCTTCCTGGCAAGGGGAATCGTGTCTCTGGGCTTGAGGGCTCGGCCTTCGAGACCGCCGAATCCGCCGAGGGTGAAGGTGGACCGGCTGCCGAGGACTCTCGGAACGTCCAGACCGCCTTCGATCGCGACGTACCCACGCATGCCTGGACCGTCGAGCGGGCCGACGTCGAGGATTGCGCCCTTGGTGAGCATCGCGACGCTGCCCGGTCGCAGGCGTCGGCCGTCGATGGTTGCTTGGGTTGCCGCGCCGCCGACACAGACGAGTCGATCCTCGTCCGAGGTGATGGTCGGCCCGGTGACGACGCATTCGAGGCCGGCTACGGCTTCAGGGTTGCCGACGGCCGCGTTGAGGAGGGCGAAGGTGAGTTCGTCGACGGCACCTGAGGGGGGTACGCCGACGTCCCAGAGGCCTTGGCGGCCGGCGAGGTCCTGGATCGTGGTCTGCATTCCTGGCTGGATGATGGTGAGTTGTGCCATCAGCCCCACCAGCCGAGGAGCTGGACGGGTGTCGGGTTCCAGCCGTTGCAGGGGTTGTTGAGCTGGGGGCAGTTGCTGATCAGGACGAGCAGGTCGCGGGACGCGGTGAGTTCGACGTACTTGCCGGGGGCGGACAGGCCGTCGTCGAACTTCAGGTTGCCGTCCGGGTCGACCGGGACGTTCATGAAGAAGTTGAGGTTGTGGCCGAGTTGGCGTTGGCCGATCCCGGCTTGTGCGCCGTACCGAAGGAAGGTCTGGCGACAGGCGTGTTGGTGGCGCGTCGCTTCGCCGTACCGGATGACGTTGCTCTCCTGCGAACAGGCGCCGCCGATGGTGTCGTGCCGGCCGCAGGTGTCGTCGGAGATGACCGCTAGTTCGTCGAGGCGGGTGGAGAGCAGTCTGGAGCCGGTGGTGAGGAAGACGGCTTGCTGGTCGCGGATGGTGTCGAAGGCGGAGTACCGGTTGGCGATGTCGTGGGCGTCGTAGAGGAGGGTGTCGACGGCCTGGTTGCCGTACAGGTCGACGATGCGGAGCCGGCCGCCTGCTGGGACCTCGACTAGCGCGCCGTCGCCTGCCTCGATGGTGGTGTCGTAGGTCATGCGAGGGTCCTCCTCGACATCTCGAGCGCTCGGGCGGCTTCGTCGCGTTGTGGTTGGTGCTGTTCTGTGGCCGGCAATACTTCGATGCGGATGCCTGCTGGGTCTTGCTGGGACAGCGGGTGCTGAACAGTGGAGAGGACGACGAGGACGTCCTGCTCGGTGCGGAGTTCGACCGTCCCGCCCGGCGCGCTTTGGACATGCGTCATCTTGGTGTCGTCGTCCAGGGCGACTTTGGTGAAGAAGTTGATACTGCCGTGCAGGTCGTCTTCGGTGAGGCCGTGTTTGGCGAGCTCGATCAGCAGACCTGTCCGTGCTGTTGCGCTGAAGCCGTTGAGGCAGTCGTGCCAGTCGCTGGTCGATGCGACGACCGAGGCGAGGGCGAGGCCGCGGTCCGACATCAGCACCATCGGAGGGCAGATGCGGGCCGACATTTGCGCCTTCATCGTGTCGGGAATGTTGAGCCGGTCCAGCCGGTCGGGGCCGAAGAGGAGCATGGTCGCGTTCGCGTCCGGGCCCAGCGCCGTCAGCTTGATCATGCGGTCCGTGCGGACGGGGAAGGACCAGAATCCGCCACCAGGGATCTCGTGCTGGTAGCTCATGCGTTCGCGCCGATGGATTCGTAGTACCGCGTGCGCTGGTAGCGGAAGGCCAGTACGCCGCCGATCGCGGTGATCGCCAACGTGATGAGCGGGAGGTAGTGCAGGTACCAGCCATCGCCGGCCGGGTCGTACACCTCCGCCCGCGGCCAGCCGAGGTTGATCGCCATCGCGAGGCCGTAGACGACCGCGATGCCGTTGATCAGCAGGCCGAATCGGCCCAGGGAGAAGAGTTTCTGGCCGTTCTCGTCGACACCGTCGGGCACCGAGTTCTTCTTGAGGCGCTGGAGGAAGAGCGGCACGGTGACCAGCAGGTAGGCGATGTAGAGCAGCGTGATGCAGACGCTTGCGAGACCGAGGAAGAGGCCGGCGTTGCCGACGTTGACCACCAGGCAGATGGCGGCACCGACGCCGGGTACGACGGTCGCGAGTACCGGCGTACCGGTTCGTGCTGAGACGCGACGGAGTTGGCCGGAGAACGGCAGGACGTTGTCGCGGGCCATCGAGAAGATCATCCGGGCCGCGGCGGTTTGGATCGCCAGGGTGCAGACGCAGACGGCGAAGGCGACGTCCAGCAAGAGTAGTTTGCCGGTCGTCGTGCCCAGGCTGCTGGTGAGGACGTAGGGCAGCCCGCCGAGGGCGAGTTCGCCGTCGGTGACCGATGGTGCGGCCATCAGGGCGGCGACGATGAGGAAGGCGCCACCGATGCCGGAGGCAACGACCGCGCGGATGATCGTGCGCGGCGTGGTGGCGCGCGGCTTGTGCGTCTCCTCGGAGAGTTCGCCGGCACTGTCGAAACCGACGAGGACGTAGGCGGCCATCAAGGCGGAGATCAGCAGCGGTACGACGTACCCGGTCGTGTGATCGAGGTTCGTGGTGTGCAGGACGACGGACGGGCCGCGGTTGGCGTGGCTGAAGAGGAGGATGACGAGCAGGACGATGCCGATGAGCTCGCAGGTGACGCCGACCGAGTTGACGATCGCGGTGACGCGGACGCTCACCGCGTTGAGAGTGGTGGTGACGACGAGCAGGAGACAACCGAGCAGTACTGCGTTGGCCGCGCCGTCGCGGGAGGCGAGTGACGGGTCGGTGCCGATGAGCTGGAAGCCGGTCCAGACGGCCGGAAGGACCACCTGCAAGGCGATTGCGGCCGCGGCGACGGTGATGATCTGCGCGATCACCATCGTCCAGCCCGCGAACCAGCCGACGACCGCGCCGCCGAGTCGCCGCGACCATTGGTAGATGGCGCCCGACAACGGGTAGCGCGCGGAGAGTTCGGCGAAGCACAGGGCGACGGTCAATTGGCCGGCGAGGACGGCGGGCCAGGTCCAGAAGAACGCCGTACCGCCGAACCCGAAGCCCAGCCCGAAGAGCTGGAACACTGTGGTCAGGATCGAGACGAAGGAGAACCCCGCCGCGAACGAGGCGTACCGCCCGACCCGCCGATGCAACTGCTGCTCGTAGCCGAATCCACCGAGTTCGGCCGCGCTGACATTGTCCGGTGTGGTGACGGTGATCGGATCGAGGGTTGCTGACATGTCGGGCCTCCCGCTCGTCGGCCCGGAACGCACACGGCAACCCGGGCCATCAAGGCCTCCCGGGCTTTTGTCCCGCCGTGGAACGGAACCACCGGTTCCGTCTCCCCTCTCGGACCAGCCCTCCCGTCACCGGAAGCGGAACCCTAGGGGCGCCCCACCGTCGTCGGCGGGTCCCCATTAGTCCAACTGCTCGGTGTTTCCCCCCGCGGCTCGTCCTGTAACACCCCGATGAACACAACCTCACAGGTCTGGCCTTAGTGAGTGGGAAGGTGTGATGTCAGCTGATGCCGACCTTGAAGGTCAGCCGCCGGATCAGGTCGAAGCGGGCGCTGAACATGCTCAAGGGAGTGCCGTCGAAGGTGGCCGCGCCGGGGTGTGCGGATTGGCGGCGGGTGATCAGCCAGGACTCGAGGCTTCCCTTGGGAATGTCCGGGTCGAGGCCCGTGATGGCCTCTCGGAGGGTGAGGGCTTCGGAGAGGGCGAGGCGTTTGGCCAGAGCGGGGAGGCCCTCGTGGAGGGCGGCCATGAAGCAGGTGGCCATGCGTTCCGAGGGGCGGTCCCGTTCCGTCGGATCGTCGACGTCCGCGGAGAGCGGCGGCGCCATCGCGAGGAGCAATTGGCAGATGTTGACGAAGCGTTTGACCTGGCGTGGAGTGCCACCGATCAAGGGTGCGAGTGACTCGATGAAGGCGAGCTCGTCTGCGGTGAGCAGTAGTTGCCGGGCATCGAGGTCCAGCCCGGCGCCGTAGCCGGTCAGCATCGTCTTGACGAGTTCTTCCTCGCGCTTGCCGACCGACAGGGTCCCGCCCTCTGCGCCGCCGTCTCCGGTTGTCTCCGCCGCTACCGACGGCAACAGCAGGCCTCGCAGGAGCCGCCGGCGGGCATCGTCGTCGAGCGGCTCTACCCAGAACGGGATCTGGAAGATCTTCTCCACGTAGTCCATCGCATCGGGCAGCGAACCGGAGGCGTCCTGGACGACCTGGAAGGCCGGCAGTGCTGCGCGGAGAGCGGATGTGAGCCACCTCGTATCGACCGCGACGACCACGACGAAGAGCGGGAACGAGAGCAGCAGGTGCACTGCCTCGAGGACCTCGACCACCTTCGCCGGCGGGCAGCGGTCCAGGTCGTCGATGTACAACACGATCCGGTTCGGCGGGCCGCCCGCACCTCTCGGATTTTCGGCATTGAACTCGGCGGTCAGGTCGGCCAGATCCTGCAGGTCCTGGTGCACCTTGCTGACCAGGCTCAGGTGGCTGCGATAGTCGTCGCTGGCTTCGCGTTCTTCCAGGAACTCCACGAGGATGTTGCCGACCGTGAGCCGCTCTCGCTCCCGCTCGAGCTCAGCCTGCTGTTCCCGCGCTTCATTGACCTCCTGGACCTTCGCGGCCAGATCCTCCCGCGTTTTGTCGAGCTGGGCGCCGGCAGCGGTCAGGCTCTCCTTGACTGTGTCGACAACCTTTGCGAGTTGCTCGTCGACCTTGCGCTCGGCTTGTGCGAGCGCTTCTTGCTGGCCGGTGGCGAAGGTCGCTGCAGCCTTGGCCGCCAGGGCTGCCAACGGGATCAGCGGGGCCAGGCTTGTCAGCAAGCCGGCGAGCGGGGGAGCCGAAAGCCAGTCCATCACGAAGGCGACGACCGGTACGACGGCTGCTGCCAGCAGCACAGCGGCGACTCGTTTGCCGGTCCAGAACCTCTGGTGCAGCCAAGGACTCGTCCGGGTCGCCACCGCGGCCCGCCGTACGTCGGCGACCGCGTCGGTCACCTCGGCGCCCAGCTTCTCCTTGCCTACAGCAACCACTGTCTGGACCAGGGCCGCACCGGCACTGGCTTCGAGCTCGCCTGCGATCAGACTGTCTCTCAGTCGGGCGGTGGTCCGCACGACCTCGTCGACCTGTTTCTCCTCCGTGCGGACGGTAGCTGCCGCCGAGGTCTCAGCGGCTCGCAACGCCTCTACCTGGTGCTCGGCCTCGGCGACGTCCTTCTCCTTGGCGTCGAGCTTCGCCAAGGTGTCGGCGCGCCGCCGGTCGGACAGTTTCTGTCGCGCGGCGGGGCTCAGCTCGTCGAAGATCTTGTCCAGCAGGGATGCCCACAGGTTGGTCTCGACGTACTCCCAGGCGTTGAACTGGATGTGCGCGATGGTGGGCCAGATGGTCAGGTCGGCATCGGCGGTCGAACCGGCCAGTACGCCGAGTTGCTCGATCCGGTGCCGGATCTTGGCCATCAGGAAGCTCTTACCGCTGCCCCATTCGCCGAACAGGCCGACCGCCAGCGGGGGCACCAGACCACGGGACGAGATCAGGTAGGCGAAGGCATCGGCTTCGTTGCTGATGTCGACGAAGTCCGCGCTCGGGTCGACCACATCGCTGCTGAATCCCGCCAGACTGGCCGGCCGCCGGGGGAAGCGACGCGCGAGCCGCTCGCCCAACTCACGGCCCGCCACCTCCTGATCCGGACGCAGGTTCCGCAGAAAGGCGTCGTAGTCGGCGATCAGGGCGTTCAGCGAGACTCCCGATCGATCGAGGGCAGGTCGCAATGCCGCCTGGAAGTTCGGCGACTCAGTCAGCAGAGCGCCGACGAGGTGAGCGAGGTTGGGTCGGGGACCGAGGGTGGTGATGCGCTGCTGCGCCGCCGAGATGATGACGTCGACGTCGGCGTCTGAGCCGCGGGACAGGACCGTCGTACCGACCGTGGCCGCGGCACGGCGCAGGCTCTCCGCCGTGATCTGCGGAAAGTTGTCGGGGAGGACATCGCGCGCCTTCAGGCCGAAGTGGGAGATCAGCCGGTACATCTCGCCGTCCGGGTCCGGATGAGCCAGCAGGGCGCCCAAGAAGAGATCGGGCTCGGTGACGGGTCCGGAGCCGCGGAGCGCTGCGGAGGCCTCCGCCCATTGCAAGGCCTCGAAGAACGACGGCGACGGCCCAGCCGTGGGCGAGCTCGGTGCTTGTGACATTTCCTCCACCCCCTGCGCAGGAGGATACGGCTCCGTCGGTGCTGGGAGCAGAGGAAGCGGCGTGATGGGTTGCGCGGGAGGTGGTGTCGGGTTTACGGTCCCGGTTAACGTTTAAATGCGCGTTCATGAGCGGTTCGAACAGAATTAGATCAGTAACGGTCAGCGATCGAGGTGAGGTCAGCGATGTTTCGGTCTTCGGAGA
The DNA here is from genome assembly GCF_040613535.1 of Kribbella sp. NPDC006257. NCBI lineage: Bacteria > Bacillati > Actinomycetota > Actinomycetes > Propionibacteriales > Kribbellaceae > Kribbella > Kribbella sp. NPDC006257. The sequence goes on along the minus strand of NZ_JBEXSJ010000012.1, from coordinate 14,706 downwards.
GTCAGGTCAGCCGGCGGCGGTTCCTGCAGTTGAGTGTCGCGGCGGGGGCGGTCGCGACCCTGGCCGCCTGTGGCGACGGCGGCGCGGCCGATGGTGGTGCCAAGGCATCGGGGGATCTCAAGCTTCCGACGTACAAGGCGTTCGAAGGGCTCACGCCGGATCTGCCGGGGGCCGAGACCGGTCTCGAGCCGGGGTTCCTGCAGTTCCCTGAGAATGCGATCGCCAGCGTGAAGGCGCCGCCGCTGAAGAGCTCGGTGACCGCGCTCACCGAGACGTTCGCGACCCCGCCGCCGCCGATGGGCAGCAACCAGATGTGGCAGGCGCTCAACCAGGCGCTCGGTGGTGAGTTGAAGCTGACCATCGGCACCGACCCGGGCTACCCGGAGAAGTTCGCGACGCTGCTGGCCAGCGACTCGCTCCCCGACCTGATGTGGCTGCCGCCGAACCAGGGCATCCCGAACATCGGCCCGATGCTCGAAGCCAAGTTCCAGGACCTCACCAAGTACCTCTCCGGCGACGCGGTGCTGGAGTACCCGAACCTTGCGGCGCTCAAGCCCGCCTCCTGGCGGACCGCGGTGGTGAACGGCAAGATCTGGGGCGCTCCGATCCCATCCACGCCGTTCGGCCAGGTGATGATGGGCAACCCGAAGACCTGGGCCAAGGTCGGCGGCCTGCAGTGCAGGACGGCCGACGAGTTCTTCGCCAAGTGCAAGGAACTCACGCACGGGACGAACTACGCGCTCGAGCCGGCGATCATCAACATGCTGCACATGTTCGGCGAGTGGTTCGGCGCCCCGACCACCTGGAAGGTCAACCAGGACCGCTCGCTGACCCACCTCTACGAGACCGAGAACTACAAGGCGGCCGTCGAGTACGCCGCCAAGCTCTGGGCCGCCAAGGTCTTCTACCCCGACCTCAACCTGGCCGACGCGACCCCGAAGACGGTGAACGGCCAGATCGCCGCCCAGGTCACCGTCGGTCCGCGGGCGACCGCCGACTTCCGGGTCCTCGACCCGACCCTGTTCGTCGAGACGATGATCCCGTTCGGCCATGACGGCAAGGCCAAGCCGGTCTACGACATGGGCTACGGAACCGTCGGCTTCACCCCGTTCAAGAAGACCGACGAGGGCCGCATCCGCGAACTCCTTGCCTTGATCAACTATCTCTCCGCACCCTTCGGCACCAAGGAATACCTGCAGAAGAACTTCGGTACTGCGGGGCAGCAGTACACCCTGGACGCCAAGAAGAACCCGGTGCTCACCCAGGCCGGCAACCAGCAGGCTCCGGGCCTCGTCAGCGCGCTGCAGATCATGACATCGCCGGAGAGCGTGATCTTCAACCCGGCCTTCCCCGAGGACACCAAGAAGATCCACGCGACCGAGCAGGAGCTGCTCAAGTACGCGATGCGCAACCCGACCGCCGGCACCTACTCCGACACCAGCAGCAAGGTCGGCCCCAAGCTGACCGCGGCGTTCCGCGACACGATCGTCGACATCGTCACCGGACGGCAGAAGATCGGCGCGTACGACGAGGCGCTCAAGCGCTGGAAGAGCGGCGGCGGTGACAAGATGCGCGGCGAGTTCGAGGCCGTGCTGCCGGCGAGCGTCCCGGTCTCTTGAGTGCGCGCGTGAAGCTGCCACTCGGCGTCAGGTGGCGCCGGGACTGGCAGATGGTGCTGATGATGGTGCCGGGCGTGCTGTTCCTGGTGGTGTTCTTCTACCTCCCGGTGCTCGGCAATGTCGTCGCGTTCCAGGACTTCCAGCCGTACCTCGGGATCATGCACAGCGAGTGGAACGGCCTGCAGAACTTCTTCAACCTCTACGACAATCCGGACTTCTGGGATGCGCTGCGCAACACGCTGGTGCTGGCGGGCGTTCAATTGTTGCTGTTCTTCCCGGTGCCGCTCGCGTTTGCTCTGATTGTGGACTCGCTGATCAGCAACCGGATCCGGCGTGCTTTCCAGACGATTGCCTACCTCCCGCATTTCCTCTCGTGGGTCCTGGTCATCGCTCTGTTCCAGCAATCGCTGGGCGGGGCAGGGTTCATCAACAACCTGCTCCGTCAGGCCGGGTTCGACCCGATTCCTTTCATGACCAACCCCGACACCTTCCCCTTGCTGGTCGTCGGTCAGTTGATCTGGAAGGACGCCGGCTGGGCGATGATCATCTTCCTCGCGGCGCTGTCGGCGGTCGACGTTTCTTTGTATGAGGCGGCCGCCGCGGATGGCGCGGGCCGGTGGCGCCGGCTGTGGCACATCACGCTGCCGTCGATGCGGACCGTCATCGTGCTGCTGCTCATTCTGCGGATCGGTGACATCCTCAGCGTCGGCTTCGAGCAGTTCATCCTGCAGCGCGACTCGGTCGGCCCTGGCGCGGCCGAGGTCCTCGACACTTTCACGTACTACGCGGGCGTGGTCGGTGGTGACTGGAGCAGTGGAGCCGCGGCCGGTCTGGCGAAGGGTGTCGTCGGCGCCTTGCTGCTCTGGGGCGCGAACTCGATCGCCCACCGCCTCGGCGAACCGGGCATCTTCCAGAAGCGGAGCGCACAATGACGACTTTTCAGGCCGCCGCTGGTGTGTCGGAGCGCCGTCGCGTCAGGCGGGCATCGAAGGCGACGGCGAGACCGATCTGGAAGGAGCGTCCCGCTCCGGCGTACCAGACGATCAAGGCGCTCGTGCTCGGTGGGTTCGCGATCGCGATCATCGTGCCGATCCTGGTCGTGGTGTCGACGTCGCTGGCCAGCGACAAGGACATCATCGAGGCCGGCGGGTACGTGCTCTGGCCGAAGCATCCGACGCTGAAGGCGTACGACACGTTGTTCTCCGGCGGTCTGATGGGCCGGGCGATCATGGTCAGCGTCTTCGTGACCTTGGTCGGTACTGCGCTGGCGCTGATCACCACCATCTCGCTCGCCTACGCAACCTCTCGGCCCGTGCTCTTTGGTCGGCCGGTGTTGCTGCTCGTGCTGTTCACGCTGTTGTTTGCCCCAGGCATCATTCCGATGTTCCTGATCGTCAAGCAGCTGGGGCTGATCGACAGTCTGTGGTCGCTGATCCTGCCCGGCGCTCTTGGGGCCTTCAACTTCGTCGTGATGCGGACCTTCTTCATGAATGTCCCTACCGAGCTGCTGGAGAGCGCCCGGATCGACGGCGCTAGTGACTTCACCATCCTGCGGCGGATCGTGATGCCGCTGTCGAAGGCTGTTATCGCGGTCGTCGGCCTGTTCTATGCCGTCGGGTTCTGGAACGCCTTCTTCAACGCGTTGCTGTATCTGAACGACACCTCGAAGTGGCCGGTCCAGGTGATCCTCCGGACGTACGTGCTGCAAGGAAAGTCGCTCTCGGCCGACCAGCTCGGCGTGACTCCGCCGCCGCAGCCGCAATCGCTGCAGATGGCGGTGGTCGTGGTGGCGCTGGTACCGATCGCCATGGTCTATCCGTTCCTCCAGCGCCACTTCACCAAGGGGGTCATCACCGGAGCGGTCAAGGGCTGAGAGAATCGGAACCATGTCCGACAAGCCGACTCTCCGCACGGTGGCCGCCGCGGCCGGGGTGTCGATCGCGACCGTCTCGTACGTGCTGTCCGGCCACCCGCGCAGCCAGGCGATCTCCGAGACGACCGCGCGCCGGGTGCGGGACACCGCGAACCAGCTCGGCTACCGGCGCAATGACGCGGCGCGGGCGATCCGCACCGGCAAGTCCGACCTCGTCCTGCTGTCACTCAGCGTTCTCGCCGACCCGTGGGCGCAGGCTGTCGCCGCTGAGGTGAGCGCGGCGGTGACGCCACTGGGCAAGACCGCCTTGATCGTGGCCGACGGTGACTGGCGGACGGTGCTGTCGAACCGTACGCCGGACGTGATCTTCATCGATCACGTGGCCGACGATCCCGAGCTCGTCGCCGACCTGGAGAGGTTCGCGGAGCGCGGCGTACAGATCGTCGCCTTCAGTGAAGTCCTCGAACCACGCGGCTTCGACGTGATCCGGTCCGGTGCCGAGCCGCGCTGCCATCTGGCCGTCGAGCACCTGCTGGAACGGCATACCAGGGTCGGCGCGCTCACCTCGAGGACCGAGGGCTTCCCGCGCTTCGATGCGTACCTCAACACGATGACGGCGGCCGGGCTGCCGATCGGTCCGGTGGCGACCTTCGAGCCGCATCCCGAAGGCGCCTATCGCGCGGCTCGGGCCTTGCTGACCCAGCCGGACCGGCCGAGCGCGCTCTACTGCACGACCGACTTCGCGGCGATCGCGGCGATCCGGGTCGCCCATCGGTTGCACCTCGACGTACCGGGGGATCTCGCGGTGATCGGCGTCGGCAATACCCCGGAGGGCGAGCACTATGACCCGTCGCTGTCGACGGTCGGCCCGGTCGGCTTCAACGAGGCCCTCGGCGGGATCATCGTCGACCGGCTCAGCACGCGCGAGGGCGCACCCGGCGAGGTCTTCGACTTCCCGTGGCAGCTGATCGTCCGCGAGTCCAGCTCGCCCGCCAGTTGATCGACGGCCTGCTCGTTACCAGCCGCGGGCCCGCCACTCCTCCAGCGACGGTGCTTCCGCGCCGACCGTCGTGGAGTTCCCGTGCCCCGGATGGATGCCGGTGGCAACGTCGTACGCCGTCAGTAGGTGCTCGACCGACTCCATGATCGTGTCGAAGTCCGACAACGGCCACCCGGTCAGCCCCGGCCCACCAGGAAACAAGGTGTCCCCGGTCAGCAGATGCCCCGGTAGTGCGAGTGTCACCCCATCAGGCGAGTGCCCTGGTGTATGAAGCACCCGTACGACGAGCCCACCAACCCTCAACTCCTGCCCGTCAGCGAGCTCCTCGTCAATCCGCCCGTCCCACAGCTTGAGCTTCGGATCCACCGTCAGGACGCCGCTCGGCAAAAGCTCCTCGGTAGCAGTCCCCGCATCCCAATACCCATGCTCTCCCGCATACTCCAGCTCCCGCGCCCATACCTCCACCGCCGCCCGATGAGCCAACACCGGCGCCCTCACCAATTCCACCAGCCTGGGCAGCGCGAGGAGATGATCCCAATGAGCATGCGTCAACAAAATCCCCCGAACCCGCAACCCCTCCACCTCACCCGCCAACCGCTCCGCATCGTCCCCCGGATCCACCACCAACACATCCCGCCCACCCGCCGCCTGGATGATCCAGGTATTGGTCTCCAACGCACCAACCACGCACCGCCGCAGTACGACCTCGCTCACCCCGACCTCACCACCCTTGGCGCTCAACCACCGCCAGCCCACCCGCCGGCACCCGCGTCTGCCCGCCGTCACGCCGCTCGCCGGCCGACTGACACGCGTCCGCCGGCCGCCACCCCCGCCCAACCTCCCCCGCTCACGCGTCCGCCGTAGGTCCGCCGACCTGGGGGAGCCGCCCCGTGGCGGCGCTCATCTTTTCGCCGCGCGTCGCAGGAGGTCCTCGTAGATTCCTGGTCGGTCGCTGTCGACCACCGGATAGCCGGCCGCCCAAGGACCTTCCCAGTGGACGGTGATGCCGGGGTTGTGCGCAGAGGAGCCGTCGGGGAGGAAGAGGTGTGGACTGCCCTGCACCTCGTCGGTTTGACTGGTCGCGAAGTCGTCCATCAGCGCCCGCCGATAGGTCCCATCGTCGAGATCCTCGGCCAGCCGGGCGAGATCCAGGTCGACTCCACCGGCGATCTCTAGAATCACCGCGCGATGGCTGATCGACTTGCTGTCCAGCCAGAACCCGATCCGCAGCGCTCGGTCAAGCAACTCACTCGCCCGCAGATTCTGCGCCTTGGCAGCGAGCACCGCCTCAGCCGCCAGCAGAACCGTATGTGGATAAAGATCGTCCGCCTCAGCCCACACCCGAAAGCCCACCTCCGGCGCGATCTGCCCGAGCCCGACCGCCTCGGTATCGGTCCCACGCCGCGGATGAGGCCCGTTGAACAACTCAAGCGGAAACACATGATGATCGAAGCGCACCGCCTCCTCGAGCCCGAGCTTCGCCCGCGTCTCCCACAACCGATGCACCGCAACATGAGCGAACGGACACAGAAGATCCGACCAGATCTCAATGGTCCCGTCGACGGGCGTCCCCACCCGTCCATCCTCCGCGAGTTTCATCCGTGCTCCTGGTGTTCTGTGCCGGCAGGGTTCGTCCGGAAGCGCCGTGGCGTGACCAGTACGGCGGTACGCCGCTCGCTCGCCATCACCCGGTCGTACTCCGCCAAATCGTCGTGCTCCCCACCCGCCGCGAGGTAAATGTCCCGCAGCAACTTCGTCAGCCCCGGTTCGTCCAGCCCATCGAGCCTGTCGTCGGGCCCGGCAAGAGTGACCTCACCCTCCACCGACACCCACTCCCACCCAGCCCGAAAGACCAACGTGGCAAGCGGACGCCGTCTGAGATACCGCGTCTTCGCAGTGTTGCCACGAGCAACAAACGCGACCACATCCTCGCCGCTGACCGGGTGCTTGACGATCCCGCTGTTCACCACGCTGGTCGCCGGCTCACCCGAGTCCCGCAACGTCACCAGCACCGCCAGCCAACTGTCCGCGGCCCCGTACTCCCGGACCAGCCCAAGCCCCTCGTCCAACTCCATGCACCCTCCCGGCTTCACTCGGACCGCAGTCCGGTTCGCTCTGCAGCTTACGGACCGCAGTCCGTTTCCGCAAGGCCGGTCCCGCCGCAGCTGCTCGCCGCGGCGGGAGAGTGGAGGAGCTGAGGTTCAGCCGATCGCTTTGAGAAGCGCCTCGTTGAAGGCGGGGAGGTCGTCCGGCTTGCGGCTGGTGATGAGGTTGCCGTCGGTGACGAGTTCCTGGTCGACCCAGGTGGCGCCTGCGTTGCGCAGGTCGGTCTGCAGGCTCGGCCACGACGTCACCGTCTTGCCCCGGACGACGTCAGCCTCCACCAAGGTCCACGGCGCATGGCAGATAGCGGCGACCGGCTTCCCCGACTCGACAAAGCCCTTCACGAAGCTCACGGCGCTCTCATCCATACGCAATGCGTCGGGGTTCGCGACACCGCCGGGCAGAACGAGCGCCGCGAAGTCGTCGACCGATGCCTCGCCGACGGCCTGGTCCACGGGTCGCTTCTCGGCGGCGGTCAGATGATCGAAGGTCTGTACCTCGCCGGTCTTCGGGCTGAGCAGTACCGGCTGGTGGCCGGCCTTCTCCACCGCTTCCCAAGGGTCGGTCAGTTCCACTCGCTCGATGCCCTCGGCGGCGACCAGAAACGCGATCTTCATATCCGTTCACCCTCTCGGTTCCGTACTGTCCCGAGCCAGGTACCCGGATCTCAGGATTTGAAGAGCGCGCTGTAGGCATTCAGGGCGAGTTGGCCGCCGAGGTGGGCGTAGAGGACGTTCGACGTACGAGGGATGTCGCCGGAGCTGACCAGGTCGATCAGGCCGGCCATCGACTTTCCTTCGTAGACGGGGTCGAGGATGACGCCTTCGAGGCTGCCGGTGAGGCGGATCGCGTCGAGCGTGGATTGCACCGGGATCCCGTAGTACTGGCCGGCCCAGCCTTCGAGGACGGTGATCTCGTCGTCGCGGAGTTCGCGGCCGAGGCCGATCAGCGACGCCGTACTGCGGGCGATCTTCTCCACCTGCGCGCGGGTCTCGGCGAGCTTGGCGGATGCATCGATCCCGATCACCCGGCGCGGCCGGTCCTGGCCGGCGAATCCGGCGATCATCCCCGCATGCGTCGAACCGGTCACCGAGCAGACCACGATCGTGTCGAAGAAGACGCCGAGCTCGGCCTCCTGCTGCCGTACCTCCTCGGCCCAGTTGGCGAAACCGAGTCCGCCGAGCCGATGGTCCGAGGCGCCGGCCGGGATCGCGTACGGGACGCCGCCGGCCGACCGGATCTCCTCGAGCGCGTTCTCCCAGCTCTCCTTGAAGCCGATCCCGAACTCGGCGTCGACCAGCTCGACCTGGGCGCCCATGATGCGCGACAGCAGGATGTTGCCGACGCGATCGTTGACCGCGTCCGGCCAATCCACCCAGCTCTCCTGAACCAGCCGTGCCTTGAGACCGGCATGCGCGGCGACTGCGGCGACCTGTCGGGTGTGGTTGGACTGGACGCCGCCGATCGTCACGAGGTGGGTGGCACCTTGCGCGAGCGCTTCGGGGAGGAGGTATTCGAGCTTGCGGGTCTTGTTGCCACCGAAGGCGAGCCCGGAGTTGCAGTCCTCGCGCTTCGCCCAGATCGCGGCGCCCTGGAGGTGGTCGGAGAGTCGCTTCAGCGGATGGATCGGGCTCGGGCCGAAGGTCAGCGGGTACCGCGGGAAGTCGTTCAGGCTCATTGGTCGCGCTCCGATTCCATCGCCAGCAAGGGTTCCAGCGTCTGCCAGTTCTCGCGCGCGGCGAGTCCGGCGGCCTCGGCGTCGCCGGCGGCGGCCAAGGTGATGATCCGTTCGTGCATCGCGACCGACGAGCGCCCCGACAGCGAGGAGAACTGCACGCGCTCGATCCGGCGCAGCATCGGGGTGACCTGTTCGAGGACCGCGCGCAGCATCGGGTTCGCGCTGGCGACGACCGCGACCTCGTGGAAGTCGTCGTCGGCCTGGAGCGCCGCGTCGACGTCGTTGTCCCTGAGTGCCTGGGCGAAGCGTTCGTTCGCCTTGCGCATCGCGGCGAGCTCGTGATCCGACATCAGCGGAACAGCTTCCCGTACGGCGAGTTCGTGCATCGCCGCCGCGACCAGCTGGGCCGACCGGGTCTCGCGGTGATCGAGCGGGCTGACGATGGTGAATCTGCCCGGCTTGGTTTGGACGAGCCCGGACTGTTCGAGGCGCGCGAGGGCCTCTCGGATCGGCGTACGGCTGATGCCTAGCCAGGCGACCAGTTCCGGGTCGCTCAGGCGCTCGCCCGGCGCCAGGGTCCCGTCGACGATCGCGTCCCGGATCGCTCGGTAGGCATCGTCGCGGAGCAAGGACCGGGCGACGAGGCCTTGGGTTCGGGGGATCGGCATGCAATATATTGCACGCGACGCGCTGCCTGGTTGTCAACCTGCGCCTGGGTGGACCCGTCGGTTTGAACAGGACGGAGAACGTCTGGAACCCGCTCTACGCTGATGTCATGGATGCTCAGTACGGCCCGCATCGCTTCTCGGGCGGCGGCGACGAGATCACGAAGTACCAGGGCGCGACCTTCGACGTCGCCGACCTCCGCGGCGCGCGCTTCCGCGACTGCGATCTGACCGGCGCCAAGATCATCGACTCCACGCTGGTGAACGTGGACATCTCCGGCTACCTCGAAAACTTCGTCATCAACGGTGTCGACGTCACGGCGTACGTCGAAGAGGAACTGAACCGGCGCCACCCGGAACGCCTGCAACTACGCTCCCTCGGCTCGATCGAAGACTTCCGAGCCCTGTGGACCACCATCGAAAACCTCTGGTCCGACACCACAGCCCGCGCCGAGCGACTGCCTGTGGATAACTCGGTCGAGGCGAGCGCGAACTCGATAGACTTTGCAAGGAAGGACAGGGGGCAGCACGAGCGGGTCGACGGCGAGTGGTCTTTCGCCGAGACGCTGCGGCATCTCATCTTCATCACCGATGCCTGGGCGAGCCGGACGATCCTCGACCAGGAGCGCCCGTACCACCCGCTCGGCATCCCCCAGAGCTGGTACAAACCGTCCGACGCAGCAGCCCTCGGCATCGACAGCGACGCGACCCCGTCGTACGACGAAGTGCTGGCGGTGAGAGCCGACCGGATGGCGGTGATCCGCCGGATCCTCGACGATCTCACCGACGCAGATCTCGGCCGCCTCTGCCAACGCACCCCAGCACCCGGCTACCCCGAAGAGCCTCACCCCGTAGCCGAATGCCTGTGGGTCGTGATGGAGGAAGAAATTGAACACCACCGCTACGCGACCCGCGACCTGGCGGTGCTCGAGGCGCGGACGGGCCGCCGGTAGTTGCCGGCGGCCCGTACTTTCAGCGGTTTGTCAGCTGATGTCAGCGATGGTCAGCTGATGTCGTCGTCCTCGCCGTCGAGCGAGTCGAGGCGGTCCTTGGCCATGTCGCCGCCCTGATCGATCTTGTCGCCGTACTTGCCGCCGGTCTTCTCGTCCAGCATGTCGCCGGCCTTGTCGACGCCCTCGCCGATCTTGTCGCCCTGGCTGTCGACCGCGTCGGCCGCCTTGTCCTTGAAGCTGTCGAAAGCACCCATCTCGCTGAACTTCCTTCCCGTTGGTCTTACGCCCCGTCGTACCGTCTGGGCGGAGCCGAGACGTCGTACGCGACCCAGGTGCCCACCGCTCCAGTTGCCAAACGCAAGCGATTCCGTACGCCGGGTGGTCAGCTCGCGAAGCGTGCGAAAACCGCCATCTTTCGGCCGGTCTCGTCGGTTCGGGTGCCGATGCGCTCGAAGCCGCATTTCTCGGCGACCCTCAGCGAGGCCGCGTTTCCCTCATCGGCTTCCAGGAGGAGCTGGGTGAGGCCGAGTTCGCCCAGCGCCCAGGCGCTGACCACCTCGACCGCTCGGGGCGCGATGCCCTGGCCGCGGTGTGCGGGGAAGACGCTGTACGCGATCGCCGCCACATCGTCGTCGCGGAACTGCAGGTTCACGATCCCGACCGGCTCATCGGTCTCCGCGGCGGCGATCATCATCGGGGCTGCGGTTCCGGTCTCCCAGGCCTCGGCGACGCGGGCCAGGCTCGTTTGCCGGGTTTCGTCGTTCATCGGCGGGTCGGTCAGCCAGCGGAGGCTCTCCGGATCGTGACTCGCCGCCATGATCGCGCCCAGATCGGACTCCCGCCGCAGCCGTACCGCCACGACCCCGTCGGTCAACGGCCCGCTGGGCGGCTCGATCGGCTTCGATCGCCCCATGCCAGTGCTCCCCTCCACGCGGATGAATCGCTCCATCGCAACACGTGGAGGGGGCAGCGGGTCGATCAGGGTTTGTAGACGGCGGCGCTGTTGTAGAGCTTGTTGGTGAAGGACGAGATGTAGGTGTGGCTGTCCGACGCGCCGAGGTCGTACGTAAGGAACACGCCGTACCCCTCGTTCTTCGTTCGGGTCGCGAGGCTGGCAGCGGTCGTCGTACTCGTCGCGTTGATCTGGATCGCGGCGGGGGAGAGCTTCGACTTGTCGCTCGGGCCGCGCGGCACGGACCACGTTCCGTAGTACGGGTTCCAGGCGTAGTTGAAGGTGTTGGCGATGCTCTGGCCGTTGTAGGTCAGCCGCTCCGCCGACGGGCCGATGTCGTACAGGGTGATTAGCTTGTTCGGCAGCTTCCGGCGTAGCGCAGAGACCAGGTAGAAGAACGAGCTGGCGTTCGGCTGACCGGTGCCGTTGTTCCCGTACTCGGCGTACTCGTCGTCGAAATCGATCCCGTCCAGTCCGTACTTCGTGACAGCGTTCGCGAGCTCCTGTGCGAACGCCTCGGCGGCCGCCTTGTTCGGGAAGTTCGCGAAGCCGGCGCCCTGGTGGTTGCCGAGGATCGACAGCAGCACCTTGATGCCTTTGGCCTGCAGCGGGCGGATCTCAGTTGCCGCGTTGTCGAGCACGCGCTGGACGTTCTCGTTGAAGGACAGGTACGCCTTCGTGCCGTCGTAGTTGATGTTGGCCGCGAAGATCACCCCGATGTCGAACACCTGGGCGCCGCCGTTGGCGAGCGTGTACTTACCGACGTTCACCATGCTGTTGTTGTTGACCTCGACGTAGGCGACCGAGATCGGGCCGGTCTTCGCGGCCCCGGCGCAGGCCGGTTGCACAGCGGCGGCGGTACCGGCCGCGGTCACGCCGGTCGCGGCTGCGGCGGTGCCGGCTGCGAGCAGTGACAGCAGGGTCCTGCGCCGCATGAGTTCTTGACTCATTCTCAACTCCTCTTCGGGCGGACGGGAGTGCTATACCGGTTAACCACCCTCAGCCCGCCACAAGGGCTGCCTTTGGACCGGAGAGGTAAACCGGTATAGCTCACAGATCATCGAACGCCGCGAACCCGGTGTCAAGACGTGACTACACCCTGCTCATCATGCTAGTGAGCCTCGGGCTGGTAGGAGCCGGCCGGCGTCCGGAGCATCACGTTCATCCGGTTGTAGGAGTTGATCAACGCGATCAGTCCGACCAGTGCGGCGAGCTGGTCGGCGTCGTAGTGCTTCCGAGCGGCCTCCCAGACCTCGTCCGAGACGCCGCCGGCCGCGTCCGCGATCCGCGTGCCCTCCTCGGCCAGCTCGAGCGCCGCCCGCTCCGCCTCGGTGAAGACCGTTGCTTCCCGCCATGCCGCGACGAGGTTCAGCCGCTGCGGGGTCTCGCCGGCTGCCATCGCATCCTTGCTGTGCATATCGGTGCAGAAACCGCAGCCGTTGATCTGGCTCGCGCGCAGCTTCACCAGTTCCTGGGTCGCAACTGGCAGCGTCGAGTCGGCGATCACCTTGTTGGCGGAGTTGACGTACTTCACGATGTGTCCCGCGACTGCCTGATCGATGTCGTTGATACGCGCGTTCATGGGAGGTGGCTCCTTAACTCTGCTGATGGATACACCCCGTTGACACCCGCGAATCCGCAAACGTAACAAGCCGCCAACGTGACCTGCGTCTCCACGTTTGGCGTCCGAGTAACTTCGCCCGCGCGCGACACACATAGTCCGCGGCTGCGAGGGCACTGGGTGGGCCTAGTGAAGGGAGTTCCCCATGGGAGCCGGAGACAAGATCAAGAACGCGGCCGACAAGCTCAAGGGCGAGGCCAAGGAGAAGTACGGCGACGCCACGGACAACGAAGACCTGCAGGCCGAGGGCCGCATCGAGGAGAGCAAGGCGGACCTGAAGCAGGCCACCGAGAAGGCCAAGGACGCCTTCGACAAGTGACTCTGCTTGGCTGAGTGGCGGATTTGCTACTCAGCGTATTCGAACATAGTATCGATTACGTGAGCAGATTCCCCGGTGCCCGGCCAGCTGACGGACCGTCGCGTCCGTCACGGCCGGTCCCCGGGCGCCCAGGCCGGAACAGTCTGCTGTGTCATGACGTCGCCGATGATCCTGCTGGCGGGGTCGCGTTGTATGAGGCTTTGGCGTTGCAGGACACGACTGGTTTGTCGGCGGATGAGTGGGCGGATCGGCTTGAGGCGCTGGAGCGGATGAACTCGCGCGTAGCGGCATGGAAGTCCGAAGCGATCGCCGGGTTCGATGACGCCTTGCACGGTGTGTCTGCCGATCTCGGTCACCGTCACCCGCAGCCCGGCGACCGCCCCGCGGCCCCGGGCGAGCGCCGCTGGCACGCCGGTGACCTGCGTTCGGTCGCCGACGAGATCGCGCTGATCCTCAACCTCCGCAAACCGCACGCCACCACCCGGATCCACACCTCGTGCGAACTCGTCCACAACTTCCCCGCCACCCTCCACGCGCTGCGGGAAGGGTGGCTGACCGAACGCGCCGCCTTCACCATCGTTGACCAGCTATCGGTCCTGGACGACCTCGATGATCTCCGCGCCGCCGAGACCGCCGTCCTGGCCTAGGCCCGCACCCACCCGTTGACCGACCTCAAGCAGGAATGCCGACGCGAAACCGCCCGCCGCTGCCCGGCCGCCAGCAGCAGGCGCCACCAACGCGCCCACGACGAACGTTCGGTCCGGATGGTCCCCGACGGCGACGGCCGGGCAGTGTTGATCCTCGACCAAGACGCCATCGACGCCGCCGCGGTCTCCACCAGCCTGTCCCGTGCAGCCGCCCGAGCCCGCCGCAACGGCGACCCCCGCACCACCGGCCAACTCCGCGCCGACATCGCCTTGAATCGCCTCCTCCCACGCACGCAGCGTCAAACCCCAGGTCCCGTCGCCGGCACCGCCACCCGCGCGGGCGAACCGGCCCCGGCTGAACCGGGCGCCAGCACCACCCACGAACCACGCCACCGCAACCAACGAACCGGCACCGCGTCCAACAGCCACCCCCACGACCTCAAGCCACCCACCGCCACCGAACCACCCCACAACCTCAAGCCACCCATGGCGACCGAACCACCCCACGACCCCAGCACCGAACCGCCCCACGACCTCAAGCCACCCATGGCGACCGAACCACCGCACGACCCCAGCACCGAACCGCCCCACGACCGCAGCACCGAACCGCCCGACGACTGCCGCTACGACCCGTTCGACGACCGTGGCCACCAGCCGCCTCACGAGCGTGACCACGAGTCGCCCGCCGACAGGGGACACGAGCCGCCCGACCTCGGGCACGAGCCGTCCCGCGAGCCTGGTCAGGATCCGTTCGATGACGGTGGCGACGAGGCGCTCGACAATCGTGGCTATGAGCCGTTCGGCGGCGCCGGCGGCGATCCGTTCGGTGATCGCGACTACGAGCCGGCTGAGGACGACTCGGCGGCCGAGCACCCCGAGGACGACCGCGCCGACGACCTTGGTCAGGCCGCAGCCCGGCCGGATCCCGAGGTACCGGACGAGGCATCGATCGGTGCCGAAGCGATGGTGGTGATCCATGCGACCGCTGCCGAGGTGAACGCGTTGATCAACGGCGAACCAGCAGCCGGTGGAGAAGCCGACCACCACGGCCCCATCCCGCAAAACTCCCTGCGCAAGCACCTCATCAAAGCCCTCACCCGAGCCCTCCTACCGAACCTCCCCACCACCCCCAACAGCCCCCACCCCGGCGCCACCACCCGCCGCCCCCGCACCAGCCCCGGCACCACGGCAACCGCGCCACATGACACCCGCCCCACCAACACCACCACGCCGCACGACCCGCACCCCAGCAACACCCGCGCCGGTACCACCGCGA
>NZ_JBEXSJ010000011.1:0-238665 GCF_040613535.1 Kribbella sp. NPDC006257 | reverse complement strand
CAGCGCCGATGGTACTGCGACCGGGAGGTCGTGGGAGAGTAGGACGTCGCCGGACATTCACACTGTTAAGGGCCACCCACACGGGTGGCCCTTAACATTTGTGCCGGTAGTCCTACCGGTAGCTTTGTCTGAGCGCAACACGTCGTACGATCGATAGGAGTCACCGTGGCTACGCCACCTCGCAGCCCCCGTTCCGGCCCGGGCGATCGCTCTGGCCGAGGTTCGTCCGGCGGATCAGGCCGTGCCGGCGGTGCTGGTGGCGGTCGTTCCGGCTCCGCTGGTCGTGGTTCCGGCGGCGGTTTCCGTGGTGGGTCCGGTGGATCCAGCGGGTCCGGCTCCGGCGGTGGATACCGCGGCGGTTCCGGCAGTTCGAGCGGTTCCGGCGGAGGTTTCCGCGGCGGTTCGGGCGGTTCCAGCGGTGCCGGTGGGTCTGGCGGCGGTTACCGCGGCGGATCTGGTGGAGCTGGTGGGTCCGGCGGTGGTAGCCGTGGTGGGTCCGGTGGGTCTGGTTCCGGCGGTGGTTACCGTGGTGGGTCCGGTGGATCTGGTGGTGGGTCCCGTTCTGGGGGAGCTGGCGGCTCTGGTCCCCGTGGTGGAGCGCCGCGTACCGGTGGTGCATCGCGCTGGTCTACGCGTGATGAGCGGGCGGAGTCGAAGCGGAATACCCGGTGGGACGACAAGGGTGCTCCTGAGCGTGACCCGTTCCGTGGTCAGCTCGGTGGACGCGATGAGCGTCCGCCGCGTCGTGACGACAGGTCTGCCTCGGACCGCAGCGCCCCGCGCCGCGACGATCGTGGCGGCTCCCGTTGGGAAGACCGCGGCGGATCCCGTGGAGATGACCGGGGTGCTTCGCGTGGGGACGACAGGGCGCCGCGTCGTGATGACAGGTCTGGTTCCGAGCGTGGAGGTCCGCGCTGGGGTGACAGCGGTGCGCCCCGTGGCGACGACCGTGGTGCGCCGCGCCGTGACGAGCGTGGTGGATCGCGCTGGGAGGATCGCGGAGGTTCCCGTGGAGATGACCGGGGAGCTTCGGGCGCCGACCGCGGAGGTTCGCGCTGGGAAGACCGTGGCGACGGCCGGGGCGCCTCGCGTGGCGATGACCGTGGTGCGCCGCGCCGTGACGACCGTGGTGGATCGCGTGGGGATGACCGTGGGCCGCGTCGGGATGGCGGGGCTGGGGCTGAGCGTGGGGGTTCCCGATGGGGGAGTGCGCCGCGGTCGGATGATCGGGGGGCCTCTCGGGCGGCTCCTCGGCGGGATGAGCGTGGGGTTGGTGGGCGTGGGCCTCGGCGGGATGAGCGGGCCGGCGGGTTCAACCGGGATGATCGGCCGACCGGGTTCAAGGGTGGCGAGCGGACCGGGCCGCGCAGTGATGACCGGGTAGGGACCGAGAAGGCACGGCGGGACAACCGCACCGGGTACCAAGGCGAGCGGGACAACCGCACCGGGTATCAGGGTGAACGGTCCGAGCCGAGGCGGGACGACCGTGGCGGACGGGACCAGCGTGGTACCGGCGGACCGCGGCGCGGTGAGCGTGGTGGCCGGCCGGATCGTGGGGCTCGTGGTGGAGTTGGGCGGTCGGACGAAGAGAAGGTTGGTCCGCGTCGCGATGACCCGGTGATCCCGGAGGGGATCACGGGAGCTGAGCTCGATCGGGGCGTCAAGGCGGAGCTGCGGTCTTTGCCGCGCAGCCTGGCCGACCTGGTCGCGCAGCACCTGGTGGCGTCCGGGCAGCTGCTCGACGTCGATCCGGATCTCGCGTACGAGCACGCCAAGACCGCTCGGCGACTTGCCGCGCGCCTGGGCGGCGTACGGGAGGCTGTGGCGATCACTGCTTATCTTGCTGAGCACTACGACGAGGCGTTGACCGAGTTCCGGGCGGTACGGCGGATGACGGGCAACCACGAGGTGCTGCCGATGATGGCCGACTGCGAGCGTGCGCTCGGACGGCCGGAGAAGGCGCTCGCGTTGTCGCGGGAGAAGCAGGTGCTGCTGCTCGAAGAGGGTTCGCAGATGGAGATGCTGATTGTCGCGGCCGGTGCACGGCGCGACATGGGGCAGACCGCTGCGGCGATCCAGACGCTCGAGGTGCCGGAGCTGACGAAGCGGACGCGGGCGGACTGGTTGCCGCGACTGCGTTATGCGTACGCCGATGCGCTGGCTGAGGCTGGTCGTACCGAGGACGCGCTGGTGTGGTTCCACCGTGCTGCGGGTGCCGATCAGGACGGATCGACCGGTGCGGCTGAGCGGGCTGCCGAGCTCGAAGGTCTGCAGTTCACCGACCTGGACGACGAGGACGACTTCGAGGGCGAGGACGCCGACGACCTCAAGCCGGAGGCCGACGATATCGACGAGGAAGAAGCCGTCGACGACCAGGACACCGAGTTCGAGGACGACGTCGACGAAGCCGCCGCCGACGAAGACGCGGATCAGGACAGCGACGAGGACGACGCGGTCCAGAGCGACGAGAATGGCGCGGATCAGGGCGGCGACGAGGGTGATGTGGACGTCGTTGACGAGGCTGAGGACGACGACGTTGAGGATGACGGGTCCGAGGTTGAGGGCGACGTGGTGAAGGACGACGCGAAGGACTGAGTCGGGCGGACGGCCTGGGCGGGTGGCGAGAGATCGCTGCCTGTCCGGGCCGTTGCTGTGTGCGGAGAAGGCGCGCTTGGCGGGAGAGCGATGACTAGGACGGTCGGAGAGAATAGGGCGATGGTGGAGAGCGCGGAGAAGCTGACGCCCGGTTCGCCGGTCGGGTCGCTCGTTGTGGAGGCGCTGCTCAGGGGTACGCAGCGGCTGCGACGGGCGATCGCGATGGTGGAGAACTCCGAGGACGACGCGATCCATCAGGTACGCGTTTCTTGCCGACGGTTGCGCAGCGACCTGAAGCTGTTCCGCAAGCTGCTGGCCGGCGACTGGGCCGACAGTCTGCGGAGTGACCTCTCCTGGCTCGCCGCCAGCTGTGGTGAAGCACGCGATCTCGAGGTGATCGCCGCACTCGTCCGCGACAACGCGACCAGCGAGGACGATCCAGACCATCTCGCAGCGATCCTCACGACCCTGACGGTCGGCCTGGATCGGGCAGCGGCACGTTCGGCCGACGCGGTCGCCGGTGAGCGCACGGCCGCCCTCCTGAGCAGCTTGGAGAAGGCGGCAGGCAAGCCAAAGCTCAAGGTCAAGGCGGATCTCCCATGCGCGGAGGTGCTGCCCCAACTGCTGGACGCGGCTCGCGAGAAGTTCAACGAGTCGGCCGGAAAGCTGAAGCCGTGGACCGCCGACGACGACTGGCACGAGGTGCGGTTGCTGGCGAAGCAGGTCCGGTACGCCGCGGATACCACTGCCTCTGTGCTCGGCGATGAGGCCAAGGAGATCGCCGTACAGGCAGCTCGGTTCCAGGAGTTGCTAGGGCAGCACCAGGATCACTGTGCGGCTGCTGACGCGCTCCACCTGCTGGCCAAGGACGCTGCCGGGCAGGCCGATGCAGGGCTGTCCTTCTCTCTTGGCCGCCTGGTTGAGCGTCACAGAGCAGCCCGCAAGCCGCTGCGTGAAGAGTTCCTCACGCTGTATCACCGTCCGTAGCTCAGGAGAGCATGCGGAACAGGAGCCCCACACGAGGCTTCGGTCCGAAGGACGTCGCCTTCTGAGGCAGTACTGCGCCGCGTAGAGCCGAGTGCAGCACCTGGTCCATCCGGGGCGCTACAAGCTCTACAGCGGCTTGTGTAGGCCCTGCGAGAGCTACTGCGTCCGAGAGTGCGTGGTGGAAGCTGATCTCGTCCAAGGGCGTTCCCCAGGCCGGCAGCAGCTCGTCGTGCAGTAGGGAGACAGTGGGTGTCACCTGGCCCTCGGTGGAGCGCACTGTGATCCAGGAGGTGCCGTCGAAGATCGCGATCCGGTCCGGGACGTTCTCGACTCGTCCTGGCAGCACGTCCCAGCCGTCCGGCGTACGGGCTTTGACCACGTCGAGCGTGAGTCCGGGAACGACGCGGTGGATCGGGTCGAGGGTGAGCGGGTGCCGCTCGTTGTCGACGAGCATCGCCAGGCCGACGTCGGTGCCGGTGCGCCGCGGCGAGCGGCGGGCACGTTCCAGGTACGCCGCGTAGCGGTGGTGACCGTCGGCGATCAGGGCCTCGTGCGTCGCGATCTCGGCGGCGATCGCGGCCAGCGTGTCCGGATCGTCGATCCGCCAGATCCGGTGGTGTGCGCCGTCCTCGGTGTCCGCGACCAGCCACGGCACGCCCGCCCGGGCCTCGTCGACCGCGTCGCTGGCCGTGCCGCCCCCGGCGTACGCGAGCAGGATCGGCTCCAGATCCGCGTCGGTCGCCTCCATCAGCTCGAACCGGTCGTCGACCCAGTGCTGCATCACGTTCTCGTGCGGAAGCACCACGTGCCGGTCCGGATCGAGGCCTAGCGCGCCGACCAGGCCGACCAGGGTCGCGCCGCCGAACTGCTGCTCGTAGACGTACAGCGAGGGCCGCCGATCCTGGATCACGATGCCATCGCGCTGCCAGCCGACCAGCCGCCGGGCCGGCTCGTCGTACCGGCCGCGCCCGAGGTCGGGATCGCGTGGAAGGATGAGCCTCACCATGTTGTGCAGATCAGAATCAGTCAGCCGCCGGACCAGGGCGGGTTCCAGTACGTCGTACGGCGGCGACGTCACCGCGCCCAGCGCGCTGACCTTGCCGGCGACGAACCGCCAGGCCCGCAGGGGTTCCAGGCGCAGCACGTCTCCGGTGGCTTCTGACATGGCCGTGATCGTACGGGGGGAAGGGTGACCAGAACACAGGAATCGCCCTCACCGCTGTCGGCATGTGACGAACCGCTCTCCAGCCGGTACGACGTTGCGCTGCTGGACCTGGACGGTGTCGTCTATGTCGGCCCGGATCCGGTTCCGGACGCGCCCGACCACCTCCGCAAAGCGGCCAAGGAGGGCATGCGGATCGGGTACGTCACGAACAACGCGAGCCGGCCGGCGTCGGCCGTCGCGGAGCATCTCGCGTCGTTCGGGCTGGACGTGATCGCGGACGATGTCGTCACCTCGGCGCAGGCGGCGGCCAAGTTGATCGCGAGCGAGTTCCCCAAGGGATCGCCGGTGCTCGTCGTGGGTGGTGAGGGGCTGGTCGTCGCGCTGGAGGAGTACGGGCTGAAGCCGGTACGCAGCAGCGATGCGAACCCGGTTGCCGTCGCGCAGGGCTTCCACCCGGACGTGAACTGGGTGATGCTCGCGGACGGGGCGCATGCGATCAACGAGGGTGCTCGGTGGTACGCGACGAACCTCGACCTGACGATTCCGACGGCCGGTGGCAAGGCGCCTGGGAACGGGACGCTGGTGCAGGCGGTCAGAGCCGCGGTCGAGGTCGATCCGATCGTCGCCGGCAAGCCCGAGCCGCCGCTGCTGGAGACGAGCATCGAGCGGCTGGAAGCCCAGCGGCCGTTGATGATCGGAGATCGGCTCGACTCCGATATCGAGGGCGCGAACGCGGTCGGTATTGCGAGTCTTTGGGTCGCGACCGGAGTGCACGATGCCCGAGATCTTGCGGTGGCGCCTAAGAACCAGCGGCCGACCTATATCGCAGCCGATCTGGGTGCGCTGGCGCAGAAGCAGGCGGGCGTGACGGTCGAGGGGACCAAGCACAGTTGCGCGGGGTGGACGGCCGAGGTCGTGAACAAGGCCGTCGTGGTGACGGGTGAGGGAGCGCCGTACGACGGTCTGCGGGCGATCCTGTCGGCGGTCTGGGCCGTGGCGGACGGTTCGCCGAAGACCGAGGCCAAGAAGGCGCCTTCCCGCGCCCGCCGACCCTTGCCGAAACCGGCACCGGCAGCTTCGTCCATCGCGATCGACGCCGCGCTGCGGAAGGTCGGACTGGCGAAGTAGCGGTCGCCTCGCGGTACCGGGTCTCCGCAGGCGGGCCCGGCGGCCGGCGCGAAACCGGGCGGCACAGGCGATCCGGCGGCTCGTGGGCGCGAAACGGGGCTGGCGGAGGGATGGGGTGGCCTGGTAATGCGGGGGTGGCGCGATACCGTGGCAGTCAACGAGACCGGTATCGGTCAGGCGGAGACGGAAGTTGGCAAGGAGGCAGTCATGGTGATGGATGCACTGCGCGGCTATGTACAGCTGGCGAACGGTCTGACCGAGGTGACCAGGCAACGGGCCCAGCAGGCGGCCAAGGCGCTGCTGCAGCAGACCGGCGCCGACACGCTGACCTCCGGCCTGACCGGCAAGGTGACCGACCTGGCCGACGAGATCGTTGCCACCAGCAAGAGCAACCGCAAGTTGCTGCAGGCGATCGTGGCGAACGAGGTCGAGGGTGCGGTCGCGCGGCTCGGTTTCGTCCGGTCCGAGGAGGTCGCGGCGCTGACTCGGCGGGTCGAGGGGCTCGAGCGCGAGCTCGCCGACGCCAACGACGCGCTGGCCTCGGCGACTGCGCCGGCACCTGCCGCTGCCGCGTCGGTTGCGGGATCGGTACCGGCTGCGAAGAAGGCGGCCAAGAAGGTGCCCGCGAAGAAGGCGCCGGCCACGAAGGCTGTGGCCAAGAAGGCTGTCGCCGAGAAGGCTGTCGCGAAGAAGGCGCCGGTCAAGAAGAGCGCGGCGAAGAAGGCGGCCAAGAAGGCCCCGGCGAAGAAGGCCTGACGTGACGGATCACCCCGGCGAGCAGTTCCCCTCGGAGGTCGACCCCGACGTCGAGCCCGGGTACGAGGCGCGGCCCGAGGAGGACCCGGAGCCCGACTACGACTCCGAGCCCGGCGCGCAGTCGACGTACCGGCCGAGTCAGCACGGCGTACCGCACTCGGATCCGTTGCTGGCGGGTTTCACCATGTACGGCGAACTGCCGGCCGAGTCCGAGGAAGAAGACACCGAGCAGGCTTTCGAAGCCTCGCTCGAAGTAGCAGAGCCTGAACTCGAAGTTGCAGAGCCTGAACTCGAAGTTGCAGAGCCCGTCGTAGACGAGTTGCCAGAAGAAGAGCCAGAGATAGAGCCGCAGGAAATTGTGGTTCCCCGGCCCGTCGTTCCTTCACCTGCTTCTTTCCAGCCCCGTCCGCCTTCGCCTGTGCAGCCTCGTCCTCCGGTTCCTGCTCCTGTCGAGAGGGATGAGGACGCTCCTCATCCTCTGGTGGAGGAGACGATGGCTCGGTTGGACGAGTTGCGGGACAAGCCGGTGGGGGAGCATGCCGAGGTGTATGCGGATCTGCATGAGCGGTTGCAGACCGCGCTGGTCGAGGCAGACGCCGAGGACCGGGGCTGAGTGGCCAAGGCAGTCAGGCGGTCCCGGCTCGATGCTGAGCTGGTCCGGCGCGGCCTGGCGCGGTCCCGGGAGCATGCCAGTGAGCTGATCGCCGCCGGCAAGGTGAAGGTCTCGGGCACGGTCGCGAGCAAACCCGCGACCGGAGTCGGTGCCGACGCGCCGATCCTGGTGGACACCTCCGAAACCGACGACCCCGGTTACGCCTCGCGGGGAGCTCACAAGCTCGTCGGCGCGCTGGAGGCATTTTCCGGCGTACAGGTGAAGGGCAAGAAGTGTCTCGACGCAGGTGCGTCAACCGGCGGGTTCACCGACGTGCTGCTGCGCAACGAAGCGGCCAGTGTGATTGCCGTCGACGTCGGGTACGGCCAGCTCGTCTGGGCGCTGCAGACCGACGATCGCGTCACCGTGATGGATCGGACCAACGTCCGGACACTGACGCTGGAGGACATCGGCGGCGTACCGGTCGACCTCGTCGTGAGCGATCTGAGCTTCATCTCGCTGACGTTGGTGCTGCCGGCGCTGCTTTCAGTTGTGACCGACGACGGCGATCTGGTGCTGATGGTGAAGCCGCAGTTCGAGGTCGGCAAGGAGCGGCTCGGCAAGGGCGGCGTGGTCCGGGACCCCGAATTGCGGGCCGACGCAGTGCGTGGGGTGGCGGCAAAGGCGGCCGACCTGGGCTGGGGCGTCGAGGGCGTGGCGGCCAGCCCGTTGCCCGGTCCCTCAGGAAATGTCGAATACTTCCTGTGGATACGCCGTACCGCACCCGCTCTCGATGAGACGATGCTCCGGACTGCCATCGAGAGCGGTCCGCAATGACAGAAGAGGTGGGGAGCCCCGTGGTCGAGCTGGCGTCCGATCCGCGCCGGGTGCTGCTGGTCGCGCACACCGGTCGTGAGTTCGCCGTCGAGGTGGCCCGGCAGGCCCACCGGCTGCTGACCGGCGCGGGCCTGGTGGTCCGGCTGGTCGGCGACGAGGCCGAGGCGCTCGAGCTGGACCCGGTCGAGATCGCGTACGACGCGGAGAAGGCGGCCCAGGACGTCGAGCTGATCATCGTGCTCGGCGGCGACGGGTCGATCCTGCGCGGCGCCGAACTGGCCCGCCCGCACGGTACGCCGGTGCTCGGGGTGAACCTGGGACATGTCGGGTTCCTGGCCGAGGCCGAGGTCGACGACCTGGAGCGGATCGTCCAGGTGGTGGTCGATCGCACCTACACGGTCGAGGAGCGGATGACGCTCGCGGTCGACGTCTGGGTCGACGACGAGCTGGTCTTCGACACCTGGGCGCTGAACGAGGCGAGTATCGAGAAGGCCGCCCGGGAGAAGATGCTCGAGGTGCTGGTCGAGGTCGACGGCCGGCCGCTGTCGCGGTGGGGCTGCGACGGGGTGGTGGTGGCGACGCCGACCGGCAGTACGGCGTACGCGTTCTCCGCCGGCGGCCCGATCGTCTGGCCCGAGGTCGAGGCGATCCTGATGGTGCCGCTGAGTGCGCATGCGTTGTTCTCCCGGCCGATCGTGGTGGCGCCGACGTCGCGGCTGTCGGTCGAGCTGGTCGCGGCCTGGCACGGCCGGGGCGTGCTGTGGTGCGACGGCCGGCGGATGACCGAGGTGCCGCCGGGTGCCCGGATCGGGGTCCGGCGCGGCAAGATGCCGGTCCGGCTGGCGCGGGCGCACGAGGCGCCCTTCACCGATCGCCTGGTGGCCAAGTTCGACCTGCCGGTGCTCGGCTGGCGGGGCACTGCAGAGCGGAACAGACGCGCACAAGAGGAGACTCAGTCCCCATGATTTCCGAGATCCGCATCACCGGGCTGGGCGTGATCGAGGACGCCACCCTGGAACTCGATCCCGGGTTCACCGCGGTCACCGGCGAGACCGGCGCCGGCAAGACGATGGTCGTCACCGGGGTGAACATGCTGCTCGGCGGCCGTGCCGACAGCGGGCTCGTCCGGCACGGCGTACGGCGGGCGCGGGTCGAAGGACGGGCGAGCAACGTGCCGAAGTCGATCGTCCGCGAGGCCGAGGAGCGCGGCGGCGAGCTGGATGACGACGAGTTGCTGATCGCCCGTGAGCTGTCGTCCGAAGGGCGGTCCCGGGCCTTCCTGGGCGGCGCGTCCGTGCCTGTGTCTGTGCTTGCCGAGGTCTCGGGTGATCTGGTCGCCATTCACGGACAGGCCGACCAATGGAGGTTGCTGCAGCCGGCCCGGCAACGCGAGACGCTGGATACCTTCGCGGGTAAGCCGGTGCTGGTGCCGCTGAGCGACTACACCTCGGCGTACAAGCGTCATCGGGAGGTCGAAGCCGAGCTGGTGGAGCTGACCACCCGGCAGCGCGACCGGCTCGCCGAGGCGGATCTGCTCCGCTTCGGGCTGGAGGAGATCGCGAAGGCGGAGCCACAGCCTGGCGAGGACGCCGAACTCGAGGCCGAGGAAGGCAGGCTCGCGTACGCCGATGGCCTGCGCACCGCTGCGACCACAGCCGGAGACGCGCTGGCCTCGGAGGATCTGGAGTCGACCCGTCCGGGGGACGTTCTCGGGCTGCTGGCCCTGGCGAAGCAGGTGCTGGACGGCGAACGCGAGCACGACGCGAAGCTGGCCGAACTGGCCGACCGGGCGGGCGAACTGGGTTATCTAGCGGCCGACCTGGCCGGCGAGCTCTCGTCGTACGCGGCCGACATCGACACGGATCCGGCCCGCCTTTCCGTGGTGAGCGAGCGGCGGAGTCTGCTGACCGGGCTGGTGCGCAAGTACGGCGACCAGGACGGCACGGTCGACGAGGTGCTCGACTGGGCCAAGCGGTCGGCGGCCCGGCTGAACGAGCTGGACGGCAGTGACGAGCGGGTCGAGCTGCTCACGGCGGAGCAGGCGGAGTTGCAGGCCCGGCTCAAGGAACTCGGTGACGAGGTGAGCGCGGCGCGGAAGGAAGCGGCCGCGCGGCTCGGCGTCGCGGTGTCGGCGGAGTTGACCGGGCTGGCGATGCCGCACGCGACGCTGACGGTCGAGGTGCACGAGACGACGGCCGGTCCGTTCGGGGCCGACGAGATCGAGTTCTGCTTCGCGGCGAACCCGGGCAGCCCGGCGCGGCCGTTGCAGAAGGCGGCCTCGGGCGGTGAACTCTCCCGGGTGATGCTTGCGCTCGAGGTGATCCTGTCCGACACGCACCCGGTGCCGACGCTGGTCTTCGACGAGATCGACGCCGGGATCGGTGGGCGGGCCGCGGTCGAGGTCGGCAAGCGGCTGGCCCGGCTGGCGGAGAAGGCGCAGGTCATCGTGGTGACGCACCTGCCGCAGGTCGCCGCGTTCGCCGACCGGCACGCGGTGGTGCTGAAGAGCGACGACGGCTCGGTCACTACGAGTGGTCTGGTCGCGCTCGACGACGACGCCCGGCTGAAGGAACTGTCCCGGATGATGGCCGGCCTGGAGAACTCCGACGCCGCTCAGGCGCACGCGGAGGAGCTGCTCGCGCTTGCGGCGGAGCGGCATACGAAATCCAGGAAGAAGAAGCGCTGAACCGGTAGGTCAAAAGGATGATTTAACGCGCAGTCATTCGGGTACAAAATGGCGAATAAGCCTGCGCGGGTGGTAAAAGGCGGGCGGAAGGCTCTTGACATGGCAGGATGAGAGCGCGATGAAACTGCCCAGCCTGCGTCGAGCACGCCCCACTGAACTGCCCGGGATCGCCGGAGTGGTCCGGCTGGATCGCCGTACCAAGAATCTCACCAAACGGCTGAAGCCGGGTGAGATCGCGGTGATCGACCATGTCGACCTGGACCGGGTCAGCGCAGAAGCCCTGGTGGACTGCCGGGTCAGCGCGGTCCTGAACGTGGCCGATTCGATCTCGGGGCGGTACCCGAACCTCGGTCCGGAGATCCTGGTCGAGGCGGGCATCCCGCTGGTCGACGGGATCGGCCGCGAGGTGTTCTCGGTGCTGCACGAGGGCGAGCGGGTCCGGGTCAACGACGGTGTGGTGTACCGCGGCGAGGAGGTTGTCGCCAAGGGCATCATGCAGGACACCCAGACGGTCGCGCAGCTGATGGACGACGCCCGGGCGGGCCTGTCGACCCAGCTCGAGGCGTTCACCGCGAACACTCTTGAGTACCTGCGCCGCGAGCGCGATCTGCTGCTCGACGGCGTCGGCGTACCGGCGATTCATACGCCGATGGACGGCAAGCATGTGCTGATCGTGGTCCGCGGGTACGACTACCGCGAGGACCTGGTCGCGCTCCGGCCTTACATCCGCGAGTACCGGCCGGTCCTGATCGGTGTCGACGGCGGTGCCGACGCGCTGGTCGAGAACGGCTACGTCCCGGACCTGATCGTCGGCGACATGGACTCGGTCAAGGACGAGACGCTGAAGTGCGGCGCCGAGGTGGTCGTGCACGCCTACCGCGACGGCCGGGCGCCGGGCGCGGAGCGGCTCGAGCGGCTCGGGGTGGATTCGATCGAGTTCCCGGCCACCGGCACCAGCGAGGACGTCGCGATGCTGCTGGCCGATTCCAAGGGTGCCTCGCTGATCGTCGCGGTCGGCACCCACAACTCGCTGGTGGAGTTCCTCGACAAGGGGCGCTCCGGGATGGCGAGCACCTTCATCACCCGGTTGCGGGTCGGTGCCAAGTTGGTGGACGCCAAGGGTGTCGGCCGGCTGTACCGCAGCCGGGTGTCTACCTTCCAGGTGATCGCACTGGCCGCGGCCGGGCTGTTCGCACTCGGCGTGGCGATGGTGGCCATCGGTGCCGACGACGTGCTGTGGTCGATCTCCAAGGCGCGCTGGAACGACTTCGTTTACTGGATCCGGGAGCTGTTCACGTGATCGACTTTCGCTACCACATCGTCTCGATCGTGGCGATCTTCTTCGCCCTGGGCGCCGGTGTGGTGCTGGGGGCAGGACCGTTGAAGGGCACCGGCGCCGACGTCGTGCAGGCCCAGGCCAAGAAGGACCGCGCCTCGCTGGAGGATGCCCGCGCCGAGCTGATCCAGGCCCAGTCGCTGGACAAGTACCGCGACGACTACGTGGCCAAGGTGACCGCTGGGCTGACCGACGGCAAGCTGATCGGCAAGCGGGTCTGCGTAGTGACGATGCCGTCGGCGGACAACGACCTGACGAACCAGATCCAGGACGCGCTGGAGAAGGCCGGCAGCCAGGTGACCACCCGGGTGTCGCTGGACAGCAAGCTGTTCGACCCGGGTCAGCGTCAGCTGGTCGAGCCGCTGGTCAACGAGCTCGTCACCGCCGATGTGACGTTCCCGGCCGACAGTACGACGTACCAGCGGGCCGGCATGATCCTGGCCCGCGGGATCGCGGCGAAGGAGGAGGGCAAGCTCGTCGACTCCGAGGCCACCAAGATCATCAGTGGCCTGACCGGATCGAAGCTGCTGTCGCTGAAGCCGACGCCGAAGGACCGGTGCAGCCTGGTCGTGGTGGTCGCCGCGGATCCGCCGACCCCGACACCGGACAACTCGTCGTACAACGACGCGGTGGACTTCGCCGAGGGACTCGATTCCGGCAGCGCCGGCTCGGTCGTCGCGGGGACGCCGGAGACGGCGCAGAACGGCGGCCTGCTGAAGGCGCTGCGCGGTGACGCCGACGCGACCAAGAACGTGTCGTCGGTGGACGTGGCCAACATGCCGAGCGGTCAGGCGACCATCGTGTTCGCCCTGGTCGAGCAGGCCGGCGGCAAGGCCGGCCAGTACGGCGGGGTCGACGCCAAGAACGGTGTCGCACCGACCGCCGTCCAGGCGAAGAACTGAGTGCCCCGTAAGCGACCTTTCGAAAGGCTTGAATCTGATGGGCTTGGGGAAGTTGGGCGCCGCTGTGGTGTCCGCTGCGGCCACTGTGGCGATCGAGCGGGCCGCCGCGAAGCTGCCGAAGGAGAACCGGGCGCCGTTCGAGCGCACGAACCATCGCGGTGAGACGGTCACCCTGCTCGAGGGCCCGGTAGCGGTCCTCGGTGCATTGGCGGGCGTCGCCGCTGCAGGCGGTCCGGCGAGGACGTCGGCGTTGATCGCCGGTGCGGTGTCCGGAGCGGTCGGGGCGTACGACGACCTGGCCGGAACCACGACCACCAAGGGTTTTCGCGGTCATCTGAGTGCGTTGAAGCGTGGCGAGGTGACGAGCGGCGCGGTGAAGATCCTCGGCGTCGGCGCGGCCGGGCTGGTCGCCGCGGCTTTGTTGCCGCGTCGCTCCAAGGGTTTCGGTGCGGTCGTCGAGATCGTTGCCGACAGCGCCTTGATCGCCGGCACCGCGAACCTTACGAACCTGATGGACCTCCGGCCGGGTCGCGCACTGAAGGCCGTGACTTTGTTGAGCGCGCCGGTTGCTCTGTCGAGTGGCCCGGCCGCGGCCGTGGTCGGAGCAGCTGGTGCCTCGGCGCCGTCCGACCTCGGCGAGCGGTCGATGCTGGGTGACTGTGGTGCCAACGGACTCGGCGCGATCACCGGTACGGCGTTGGCCGCTTCGCTGCCGCGTCCGCTCAAGGTGCTCGCGCTCGGTGCGGTCGTCGCGCTGAACCTCGCCAGCGAGAAGGTCAGCTTCACCAAGGTGATCGCCGAGACGCCGGTCCTGGACAAGATCGACCAGTGGGGCCGACGACCCAGGTGACCACGGGTGGTCGGATCGCCCGGGCGGCCCTGCTCGTCGCGGGCGTCACGGTCCTGGCCCGCGTGGTCGGGTTCGGTCGCTGGCTGGTCTTCTCCAAGACGGTCGGCGCCGGCTGCCTGGCGGATGCGTATGCGACGGCGAACCAGCTGCCGAACGTTCTCTTCGAGATCGTGGTCGGCGGTGCGCTCGCCGGTGCGGTGATCCCGGTACTGGCCGGTCCGGTGGCTCGTGGTGATCGTGCTGCACAAGGGCGAATCATCGGGGCGCTGCTGAGCTGGTCGCTGGTGCTGCTGACGCCTTTCGCCTTGCTGGCTTGGGCGTTGGCGTCGCACTACACGGACGCGATGCTGGCTGCCGGTGAGTCTTGTCCGGGGTCTGCATCTACGGCTACGCGGATGCTGTTGATCTTCGTGCCGCAGGTGTTCGGCTATGCCATTACGGTAGTCGCTACTGCTGTGCTGCAGTCGCACAAGCGTTTCGCTGCTGGTGCTGTGGCTCCTCTGGTTTCCAGCTTGGTTGTTGTCGCCACCTATGTCGCCTTCGCTTCAGTAGCTCCTGTTGCTGATCAGGCATCGCGTGGAGCCTCCGACTTGCTTGCCTGGGGCACCACCGCCGGTGTGCTGGCTTTGGCGGTCACAGTGCTGGTGCCGATGCTCTTCCTGCGCTTGCCCATTCGCTTGACCTTGCGACTCGAGCCAGGTGTTGGGCCCGTACTACGGAAGCTCGCTCTTGCGGGCCTTGCTGTGCTGGTTGCGCAGCAAGGTGCTTTCCTCGTCACGACCTACTTGGCCAACCACCGCGGAGCAGCTGGAAGCATCGCGGTCTACACGTGGGCCAACGCGGTGTACCTGTTGCCATACGCAGTACTGGCTGTGCCAATCACTACTGCGGTGTTTCCTCGGTTGGCGGCTGCTTTTGAGTCGCGGGACTTCTCCGCGTTTGATCTTTACGCTGGTGGGTCGACGAGGGCGGTCATGCTCGCTGGTGGAGCTGGTGCTGCACTGCTGGTCGGTACTGCTGTGCCGGTCGCGCGCATCTTTGCGTATGACGACGGCCGGGTAGTTGAGTCGCAGGCATCCTCGCTGGGTGCCGGGCTGGTCGCCTTTGCTCCGGCGATCATCGGGTTCTCGGTCTTGATGCATCTTGGTCGGGTTCTGTATGCGCGGCATGCAGGTCGCCAGGTCGCACTAGTCACTGGCGGGGCCTGGCTGGCTGTAGCTGTAGCTGGAGTACTGCTGACTTTGCGGTGGGACGGGTTGGACGCGGTGGGCGCTCTGGCGGCAGCGATGTCGATCGGCATGGTTGGCGGCGCTATTGCATTGCTGGTGGTGTTGCACCGGGTGGCCGGAGCTGGTGTGCTCAGCGGGTTGTCGCGTGCGACTGGAGCCTCGGTACTAGGGGCAGTGGTTGCTGGAGCTGCTGGCTGGCTCGTGGCCTTGCCTGCTGGTGACGGGGGCTGGGGGAGCGCCCTGGTGTTCTCGGTGTTGTCCGGATTGGCCTGTGTGGTTGTGTACGGCGCTGTAGTGGTTGCTGTGGATCGCTCGGACGTGCGGGTATTGCTCCGGAGGGGCGTTATGGAGGGGAAGCCATGAGAATCGGCCTGCTGCTGGCAGAGTCGCGGGGCGGGATCGGGCAGCACGTCGCCTCACTGGTGCCTCGGTACATCAAGGCTGGTCATGAAGTCGTCGTGTGCGCACCGCCTGGCACCACGGACCACTTCGACTTCGGTGATGCCGTAGTCGTTGCGCAGGCTCCTGGGTTGCGTGGCAGCGACGTGATCCACGCACACGGCTACCGGGCCGGTATGACGGCGCTGCGCGACCGGTCGCGCTTGAGGCCGCTCGTGGTGACGTGGCACAACGCAGTACTGGCTCCTGGGCCGCGTGGCGTTGTGATGCGCCTCGGGCAGCGGTTGGTGGCTCGTGGAGCCGACCTGACTCTAGGGGCGTCTAGCGACCTCGTGGAGCTCGCTCGCTCACTAGGTGCGCGCCAGGCTCGACTCGCGCCAGTGGCTGCGCCGGCAATCCCAGAGGTCCGTACGCCGTCCGCTGCGGTCCGGGAGTCGCTCGGGATCGGCGATAGGCCCCTGGTGCTCACTGTGGGTCGACTTGCACCACAGAAGGACTACCCGACGCTACTGTCCGTAGCCGCTCTCGTGGCCACGGAGCGGCCGGAGGTGGTGTTCCTGGTCGTTGGTGATGGGCCGCTCAGGGACAACTTGCAGGCGCGGATCGACGCCGAAGGCCTGCCGGTGCGGCTACTGGGGCATCGGGACGACGTGGCGGACCTCCTGGGTGCCTCTGATGCATTCCTGCTGACCTCGCACTGGGAAGCGCGTGCTCTGGTGTTGCAGGAGGCGCTGCAAGTCGGCGTACCGGTGGTGGCGACGGCGGTCGGCGGCGTACCGGAGCTGGTGGGGGACAGCGCGATCCTGGCGTTCCCGGGAGACTCGCGGGCGCTGGCGGACGGCGTACGGAAAGTTCTGGATGATCCGGCTGCCGCGGCCGCTATGCGGACAGACGGCCTCGAGTTGGCCGCTGGGTGGCCGGACGAAGACGAAGTTGCAAAGAATCTGTTGGACATCTATGCGGGTCTCGTCGCGACCACTGCTTGACACGAGGTAGCCTTAAAGCCCGTGGACAGAGCTTCGTTCGGGCAGCAGACCAAGCACGTATTCGTCACCGGTGGCGTGGCATCCAGTCTCGGCAAGGGGCTGACGGCATCCAGCCTCGGCAGTCTGCTGACGGCGCGGGGCATCCGGGTCACCATGCAGAAGCTGGATCCGTATCTCAATGTGGATCCCGGCACGATGAACCCGTTCCAGCACGGCGAGGTGTTCGTCACCAACGACGGCGCCGAGACCGACCTGGACATCGGGCACTACGAGCGCTTCCTCGACCGGGATCTCTCCCAGGTCGCCAACGTCACCACCGGCCAGGTCTACTCGTCGGTGATCGCGAAGGAGCGCCGCGGCGAGTACCTGGGCGACACCGTCCAGGTGATCCCGCACATCACCAACGAGATCAAGGAACGGATGCTGGCGATGGCCGGCCCGGACGTGGACGTGGTGCTGCACGAGATCGGCGGCACGGTCGGTGACATCGAGTCGCTGCCGTTCCTCGAGGCGGCCCGTCAGGTCCGGCACGACGTCGGGCGCGACAACGTGTTCTTCCTGCACATCTCGCTGGTGCCCTACATGGCCCCGGCGGGGGAGCTGAAGACCAAGCCGACCCAGCACTCGGTCGCCGCGCTGCGGTCGATCGGTATCCAGCCGGACGCCATCGTGTGCCGCGCCGATCGGGACATCCCGGACAGCGTGAAGAAGAAGATCTCGCTGATGTGCGACGTCGACATCGAGGCTGTGGTGGCCGCTGTCGACGCGCCTTCGATCTACGACATCCCCAAGGTGCTGCACGCCGAGGGGCTCGATGCTTTCGTCGTACGACGGTTGAACCTGCCGTTCCGCGATGTCGACTGGACGCGCTGGGACGAGCTGCTGCGCGTCGTGCACCACCCGGCCGATGAGGTGACGGTCGCGCTGGTCGGCAAGTACATCGACCTGCCGGACGCCTATCTGTCGGTCGCCGAGGCGTTGCGCGCTGGTGGGTTCGACAACGACGCGAAGGTGAATCTGCGCTGGATCGCTTCCGATGAGTGCGCTACTCCCGAGGCCGCGGCACGGTTGCTCGGGGATGTGGACGCGGTCTGCATTCCGGGTGGGTTCGGGGTGCGCGGGATCGAGGGGAAGATCGGCGCGATCCGGTACGCGCGGGAGAACGGCGTACCGATCCTTGGGCTGTGTCTTGGGTTGCAGTGCATGGTGATCGAGGTCGCGCGGGATCTGGCCGGGCTGGTGGAGGCGAACTCGTCCGAGTTCGATGTGGATGCTTCGGAGCCCGTCGTCGCGACGATGGAGGAGCAGAAGCACATCGTCTCCGGCAGTGGTGATCTCGGTGGGACGATGCGGCTCGGGTTGTATCCGGCCAATCTGGCCGACGGGTCGATCGTGCGCGGTCTCTACGGTTCGCCGTCGGTGCAGGAGCGGCACCGGCACCGCTACGAGGTGAACAACGCCTACCGGGACAAGCTGGAGACGGCCGGCCTGGTGTTCAGCGGGGTTTCGCCGGACAACGAGCTGGTCGAATTCATCGAGCTGGACAAGGCGCTGCACCCGTACTTCGTGGCGACCCAGGCGCACCCGGAGCTGCGGTCGCGGCCGACCAAGCCACACCCGTTGTTCTCCGGGCTGATCGGGGCTGCCCTGGTTCGCCAGCGCGAGTCGCGGCTGCCGGTGGGGGAGCCGTTGAAGAAGGCTGCCGCCTCTTCGTCGAAGAAGGCTGAACCGGTGAAGGCGCGATGAAGGACCACCCCGTACTGCGGTTCGGTGCCGGGCTGACTGATGCTCGTGAGTCGTGGTCGGTTTCTTCGTCCGAGGTGGTGCATTCGACTGGGCGGGTGATCTCCGTACGGCGGGACCAGGTGGTCCCGCCCGGCGGTGGCGAGCCTTTCGTACGGGATGTCGTCGTGCATCCAGGTGCGGTCGGGGTCGTCGCGCTGGATGCGGACAACCGGATGCTGTTGGTGCGCCAGTACCGGCACCCGGTGGGCTATCGGCTACTCGAGCCGCCGGCGGGGCTGCTGGACATCGCCGGCGAGGACTATCGGATCGGCGCCGAACGCGAACTCTGGGAAGAAGCCGCCACCAAAGCCGCCGACTGGCGAGTCCTGGTCGACGCCTTCACCTCACCGGGTCTCACCAACGAGGCCGTCCGCATCTTCCTGGCCCGCGACCTCTCCGAGGCCTCCGAGTCCTACGATCGGCTGCACGAAGAGGCAGACATGGAGACCGTCTGGGCACCACTGGTCGACGTCGTCGGCGCAGCTCTCGCGGGCGACCTCCACAATCCCATCCTGGTCATGGGCGCCCTCGCCGCCTGGGCTGCATTGAATGGCCCCGGCTTCGATAACCTCCGCCCCGCCGACTCCCCGTGGCCCGCCAAGGACCTACCGACTGGCTAGCTCCGTCAGCAACGGCTTCCCGTTCCTGGCCGCGCTCAGGTGACTTTGACAGAGGTGGCCAGTCGACGGGCGGATTTTTCGTTGTCTGCTTGGACCTCGATGATCGCGGTGTAGTGGCCTTCGACGAATCGCTGCAGATAGAGAGTCGTCCGGCCCTGGGGGCAGTCGTGGTACACCCAGTAGTGGAGGTCCGCATCGGGTTCGGTGACGACCTGGCTGACTGGATCAGAGCCGCACTTGCGCGCAGGAGTGAAGGTGCCCTTTAGATCGAACACGCTGACCTTGACGCGGGGCTCTTCGAACTTGCCGATCAGCAGATCAGCAGCCCGGTCGTCCGGCTTCCGGCCGTCGACCTCCTTCGTCCAGGCCCGCGGTACCCGCACCGAGATCCGCCCGGTGCTGTCCTGAACCTCCACCAGTTGACGCGGCCGCACGACCCACACCCACGCGCAGACACCGGCCGCGATCAACACCACTGCCAGACCAGCAGCGAGCACGAGCCGAAGCCGGCGCCGAGGCCGAGACGGTGTGAAGTTGCTTGGCGGCACGGAGTAATCCATGCCGCCAAGCTAGATCCCCCCAAGGCACCGGCGACCGATCTGACACCTTCAGGTCACACCATCCGCCGACCTCCGAGCTATCTGGAGGTCGTGACGGCTGTCGCTCGTTGCTAGCTGGGCATCGCTGCACGAAGGGGCGTTGTCGGGGGCAATGTAGTGCCGGGCCATCGGCGGAATCTGTATCGTCGGCCTCTAGCGGACTCGACGGGGGAGTGTTGTGGCGGAAGAGCATGTAGGCAAGGCGTTGATGCAGCGGTATGTGGAGCTGATGACCGGCGCCGACGACTCGATCATCGACGAGATCTTTCCGCCGGACTTCGTCGATCACGTGAGCGGCCGGACCGGCCGGGAGATCTGGCGGATGGTCCGGCACTGGGGTACGGAGAGCTTCGGGGACCTCCGCGTCGAGGTGCACTCGGTGATGACCGAAGGTGACCGGGTGATGATCTGGCTGACCACTACCGGCAAGCACATCGGCAACGGCTTCCCCTTCCTGGCCGGCAAGCCGATCACCGGCCGCGAGGTCAGCTGGGACGGTGTCCACTTCTTCCGCGTCGAGAACAACCAACTAGCCGAACACTGGGCCGTCCGCAACGACCTATCCCTAATCCGCCAACTAGAAGCCTGACCCAGTACTACGCTCCTCGCCGCACCCGAACTATTTTCTGCCGGCAGGAGCTCCGTTTCTTAAGTGGTCTAAACCTAGGCAACAAACATGCCCCAGCACCTCCACCTTTTATGCCGGCAGTCACGACACGCTCAAGTCCTTTGCGTCCCAGGCCGGGGGAAGCGCCAGCGGGGCTGGCGCGACCAGGCCAGACGCATGTACCAAAAGGACATGGGGCGGGGCGAACCGTCGAAGGTCCGGGGCTGACAGATTCCACCAAGCAGAACCTGCGGGATGATATTCTTACCGACCTAAGTGCAGGCTTCCAACAAATAAGGCAGAGCGCGATGAAAGGCGGCACTCGAGTGATCAGCAATCGCGTGGCATCTTTCGGGGGAAATGAGCCGCAGTTTGTTAGGGCGGTCTTCAATTCATCGAATGGCCTTGAGTACTTCGGATTATTCTCGTGAGCCACGAAGATGTTATCGGCTTCCCGTCGTCTATCGTTCTCGGTTTGATTGGTGCAGCGATAGAGGATGTACGGTACTGGATGGATGAGAATTCATTTCTGAACGTGGAGGATCCGGAATACTTTGTAAGCAACATTGACCATGGGCTTGTGCTTTCGACATCGCAAGGCGATCTCGACATCGCTTGGTGTGTCGACAATGGTCTTGAGTATCTGAAACTTTCCGCGCGTGTCGCCGATTCGCCGGCTAAAAACGTGGCTCAGTTGAAGAGCGTTTCCGGCATGGAACGTTGGGCCAGTCTCATTGGTTCCAGGATTTCTCGGATCGGTGTATCTTTTGCGGAAGCGGCAGTTGGATCCTTGCCGGTCCTCTGGGCATTTCGTATCGAGACGGATCGCGAAAGAGACGTCACTGTCGCCCTCGGTGAGGTCGAAGACGGCGAATATAGCTATCACCCTAGTGGGTTAGTTGCTATATTTGATAGTTCACTCTCGCAATCGGTGCAAATTCTCGGCTCCCCCGACCCGGCATGGGGGCGCAGTGTCTTGGGATGATGTTTCTGATCCGGAATTTGATCTCCAATTTCAACGGATGCTCGAGCGGCAAGGGTTGTCGGATCCGACGGGTTTCCGCCAGGTTGAGACCTTTGATGAAGTTCCCGTGTACTCGCGCCTCAGTGAGCTCGATTTCATGAGTTCGCTGCCGATTGTCGACCAGAATCGATTGATGATCCTCGCTGCCGCCCGTCACTTGATCACCATCGGTGAGGATCTTGACTCGTTGCCGGAAAGCGACCCCGCTCTGATCGTGCTGGTGTCGATGACGAGCTGGTGGATAGACGACGATCGGGCTCCCAGATGCAATGATGGAACAATCGAGAGCATCACACCCAGATTCTGGGTTGGCGACTTGGCTCACCCAGATATGAAGGCGCTCAGATTCCATCCACCTCGATCCAACCCCGCTAAATTTGTGATTCAAACTGTTGGCCTGGAACGCTTCGAAGTCGTTGAGAGTACAATGGAAGAATGGATGCAAGGCTGCCCGGAGCGTGTGTATATTGCTCGTGCCGGAGATATTCCTGCAACGGCGCGGGGTTGAATGAAAGATGGCGCTCTGGGAAGTCGAGGGCGCCATCTTTGTCGGTCAGAAGGGCAACGGGACCCCATGCCGGGCAGTCGGATCACCGTGCCGACGAGGTGCGCTGGGGACGGTTGTGGTGACGACCGAGGTGGCTATTCGGTATTCGATGCGGAGCAATGAGCTTGATGTCTCCGCTACTCGCGAAGGTCTCCTTGAGATTGCGGACTTGGTCGAGGCGGGCGATGGACGGGTGGTGGCCGACGATGGTGTGGATCCGTTGCCGTATGACGTGTGTATACCGCTTCTCGTGGTTCGGCGGCTTGCAGGGGGTGGAGTCGTGATTCGCGTTTCGAAAGAGATGAGCGACGTGACTCTCGAGGGTGGTCAGGACGCCCTGCGGCTGCTCGCGGAGAATCTTCGCGGCCTTGCGGTGGAGGGAGCCGACGACGAGCATCTGCACCTCGAGTATTTTGCGGGGCATTTCTATCTTGAAGAGGCGTCGGTGCCGGCTGTTGTGGGGCTTGTTGGGAATTAGGTGATGGTGCCCTCCGAGAGCCGAGGGCACCATCGGTTTGTTGTCAGAAGCCGAGTTGGCGGGCGACGAGGATTTTGGTGGTGCGTACTGGTGTGCCGTCTACGGGGGCTGGGTCTTCGGGGGTGGGTTGGACGCCGGCGGCGGCTACTCGGTCTAGGGCTTTGAGGCCTAGGCGGTCTACGGTGCCGAAGACGGTGTAGTTGGGGCGTAGGCGGGAGTCGGCGAAGACGAGGAAGAACTGGCTGCCGTTGGTGTTGGGGCCGGCGTTCGCCATGGCGAGGGTGCCTCGGGCGTAGACCTTGCTGGCGCCGGTCGGGTCGGTGGGCCAGTTGGGGAGGTCTGTCGGGAGCTCGTCCTTGTAGGAGTAGCCGGGGCCGCGTTCGCCGGTGGCTGTCGGGTCACCGCACTGGAGGACCTTGAGGGTGGTGTACAAGGTCAGGCGGTGGCAGGTGGTGAAGTCGTAGAAGCGGCTGCGGGCCAGGTGCAGGAAGCTCTGCACCGTGCAGGGTGCCTTGGTGCGGTCCAGGGAGAGCAGCATCGGTCCCTGGTTGGTGGCCAGGAGGACCTTCACGATGCCCTTGTTCGGAGTGTTGACCGGGTCCGGCGGTAGCGATACCGGGCGCGGCGACGGGTCGTCGGGCGTCGCGGTGTAGTGGCACGGGCCGTTCGTCGTACCGGTGGCTGGTTCCAGCTGTACGACCGGGCTCAACTCTGCCGGTGCCGGGTTGGGCGCAGCCAGAGCGGTGCCGGTGGTGGTGAGCAGTCCTGCGATGGTCAGCGCGGTAGCCGCGATGACACTGGTGGTTCTCATCGATCTGTCTCCTAGGGCGGTCGGGATCAGCCGGTGGCCAGCGTGAAGATCCGTAGGTCGCGGTTCTTCGGCAGAGTCACGCTAACCGGCGTCTTGCCCTCCGGGAAGGCCACCGGGGCGGTGGCGAAGATGTGAGTGGTGACGTTGTCGCGGCCGCCGCCTGCTTCGTTCCGGTACGGCGTGGTCGCGACGATCAGGTTGCCGTAGTGCACGGCGTCGCCGCCGCCTCCCAGCGTCCAGTCGCTGAAGGACAGGTCGATCGGTGTGGTGGTGCCGTCGGCATAGTTCAAAAGCGCCTGTGTCTGCTGGTTGCCGTTCACCGCGCTGCCGACGAAGGACAGCTTGGTGGCGCCGGCCGGGAAATCCAGGTTGAGGAGTTGACCGTCGGCAGGCACGTTGTCCGGGTCACCAGCCGGTACGCCGGGCCAGGTGAACGTCAGCCCCTCCTTGGTGACAGTGCCGCCCGGGGTGAGCCCAGCGGCGGACAGCGCTTGACGGGAGTAGCTGACGCCACCACCGTCGTAGTCGGCCTCGTTGTGGTCGCCCGCGTCGTCGGATACGGCGACACCTTCGCGTAGTACCGAGAAGGAGTTCGGTAGGCCGACAACGACCGTGAACCCGACCTGGGGAAGCGCAGTACCGTCTGCTGCCTTCATGGTCACGGTCACCGGGTAGCGGCCGTCCGGAGTACCAGCAGCGGCAGTGATGCGTACTGGAGCTCCACCGACGCCAGTGGCCGGGTCCACTGTGAAGGAACCACTTGCAGGTGACGCTGTCAGACCAGCGGGGGTTGTCACGGAGTACTGCACGATGCTGGCGGTGCCGCTCAGCCGGTGCGCCTTGAGCGTGACCGGGTCGCTAGTGGTGCCGGGTGCAACGACTACGCGGCTCGTGTCGGTGGCTGTCTGGAAGGGGATCTCACCTGTCCGCCAGGACGGCGGTGCGGCGGTTGTTGCAGATCCCCAAGCAGTGTTGGCCGTAGTGCCGAGCTTGAAGTCGAGGGTGCCGCCGTGGTTCACGAAGGACTCCGGCAGCCAGGGCTTGTCCGTACTACGTCCGTCCACCTTCAGACTCTGCACATACGTTGCGGGAGCGGCTGGTGCATTGATCCGGATCGTGCGGCCCTTGTCGCGGTGAATCACCGCGCGCGGGAACAGCGGTGAACCAACCTGCAGATCCGCACGGCTGGGAACGTCCGGGTACAACCCCAGCGCGGTCCAGACGAACCAGGACGACATAGCGCCCAGGTCGTCGTTGCCAGGGATGCCTCCGGTCGTGGTGTTCCAGAGCTGAGTCATTGCCTGCCGCAACGTCTCCTGCGTCTTGTAGGGCTGCCCGACGTAGTTGTAGATCCAGGGAGTGTTGATGGACGGCTCGTTGTCCATCTCCGCATGCAGATCACCCGAGTGCGTGAGTGCCCAGTTGCCATCGGCATCCTTGAAGAACGCATCCAGTCGCTCAGCAGCCTTCGCCGTACCGCCCATCGCATCGAACAGCCCGGCGCGGTTGTGCGGGATCATCCACGTGTACTGCGCGCTGCTGCCCTCCGCGAAGCCGTCACCGGTCGCAGGCTCGAACGCTGGCCAGGCGCCGTTGTCATCGCGGTTCTGGATGTAGCCGCCGTTCTCCGGGTTGAACACGTTCTGCCAGTACTGCGACCGCTTGAGGAACTTGTCGTACGTCGACTTGTCACCAGTTCGCGCAGCTAGCTGGGCGAGAGCGAAGTCGTCAGTGGTGTCCTCCAGCGTCTCGACGGCGCCACCCCAAGCATTGGACTTGGTAGGCAGGTAGTGCAGCGCCAGGTACTTGTCGAGCGACGGACGCTGCCCGATCGACATCACTGGCTTGCCTGCAGAGCTGAGGTCCTTCTCCGTGGGCACAGTGGCTGCCTTGACCAACGACTTGAGTGCAGTACGGGCGTCGAAGTTCGTACCGCCGAAGGCGTAGATCCCGGCAACGGCTGGAGCAGACGGGTCGCCGGTCATGACCGCCGTACTGCCTGATGCGTGCGTCCAACGGTCCCAGATGCCGTTGTTCTGCTGGGCTTGGTTCAGCAGTGACTGGGCGATGTCACCGGCCTTGCGTGGTTCAAGCAAGGTCAGTAGTTGCAGCTGTGATCTGTAGACGTCCCAGCCCGAGAAGGTCGCGTACTGCGCTGTCTGCCCGTGCTGTACGCGGTGTGGCTTCTGGTCGAAGCCCCAGTACTGACCGTTGACGTCACTGAACACATTCGGGTGCAGCAGTGCGTGGTAGAGCGCGCTGTAGAACGTAGTGCGCTGGTCGGCAGTACCACCGCCGATCTCGATGCTGTTGAGCTGGTCGCGCCACGCCTGCTTCGCCCGCGACGCAGTCTTCTCCAGCGACGTGCCGGAAGGGTTCTCGGCTTTCAAGTTGGCCGCTGCATTGGCCTGGCTCACGTACGAGATGCCGATGCGCATCGTGACCGTCTTGGCGTCGAAGCCGACATAGCCGCCCGAACCTTTGTTGGCCGGCATCCAGCCATCAGTCCCGTACGACGTACCGCCGTGCGCACTGGTCGATCCGGGAGTGACCGTGGTGTCCTGCCAAGTGCCCGTCTTCGCGAACGGCTGGTCGAACTCGGCGACGAAGTGCAACGTGTAGTAGCTGCGCTGGCCGACCGAGGCGAGGTAGCCGCAGAAGTTTCCGCTCGTCACCGAACCGGTGATGGTGCGTTTCGCCGGGTCGATGGAGATCTGGGCGTCGCTGGAGCCGACCTCGGAGTTCGACGTGCGGAACATCACCGTCGACGGCTTGTCCTGCGGGAAGGTGAACTTCGCGGCACCGGTCCGGGTGGTCGCGGTGAGTTCGGCGGAGGCGCCGGAGTCGAGGCCGACCTTGTAGTACCCGGGCTTCGCGATCTCGTTCGCGTGCGAGAACGTGCTCGCGTAGATGTCGTCCTTCGCGTCGGATTGCGGCGAGGAGGTGACGTCACCGGCGTACGGGAAGATCGGGATGTCGCCGGAGCCGCCTGCGCAGCCGGTGCCCGACATGTGGGTCAGGCTGAAGCCGCGGATCTTCGTGGCGGAGTACAGGTAGCCGCCGGGGGCAGCTGTGCGGTATGCGTTGCCGCGGCTGGTCTCGGGGCTGAAGGAGAACATCCCGAACGGGGTGACCGCGCCGGGGAAGACGTTGCCGGCGTTGGACGTGCCGATCAGCGGGTCGACCTGCTCGGTCGGGTCGGTGGAGCTGGCGGTGATTGTGCTCCGGCCGATCGCATCGGGTGCTTTGAGGTTCCGTAGTACGGGATCTGGCGGCGTCGCAGTTGTTGGCTGGTTCTTGGTTTGTACTGCGTCGGGCGGTGCCGGGCTGGGGCCGGCCTGCGCGGTGGCGGCCAGGACCAGGGCCGAGATCACCGATCCGGCGAGTACGGCGGACGCACGGCGGCTGCTGCGGTTCTTCACGGGATTTCCCACCTTCGACGTCGAGACAACGTCGCCACGCAAAGCACGGCGACGCGGTCACGGGCGGCGTGACATCGTTGTCAGCAATAGATAGCTGAGCGGCCAACGCGAGTCAAGAGTTCCGGCACGTTCCGCAACTACTGCTCATCAGAGAGCGACGGGTAGGTGCTGGTGGGATCAAAGGTGGGGAAGTCAGAGGCTGTACGCCGGGGGGTGGTGGGGCTGGTAGAGGCCTAGTTCGCCGCCGCCGGGGAGGCGGATCGCGGTGAGGATGCCCCAGCGGTGTTCCTCGGGCGGTTTGGTGAACTCGACGCCGCGCTCTGTCAGCTCCGCGATCGTCTGCTCGAGGTCGTCGCACATCAGGAACAGCTGGTGCTCGTCGGGACCCTCGGTGGGGTGGACGGCGACCTCGGCCGGCGGCAGCTTGAAGATCAGCCAGCCGTGGCCGGCGTCGACATGCGGATAGCCGAGCACGTCCTTCAGAAAGCCCCGGTCCGCCTCCGCGTCCCGGCTGTAGATGATGACATGCGCACCGTTGATCACCAGCCGACGATAACCCCGCTCCACCTCAGTCGGCGACGCTCCCGAGGGTGGTGGCGGAGGGTGTCAGGCGACCCCCCTCCGCCTCGGTCGGGGGAGGGGGTTGGCGACGGGTGGCGGTGGAGAGGTGCAATCGGCGGTGGGCGGTGGGCGGTGGGCGCTGGGTGGTGGTGGAAGAGGTCAGTCGGCGGCGATACCGACGGGGTTGCCGGAGAGTTCGGCCAGGGCGGTGGCGACCGTGCGGGCGTTGGCGTGGGACTCGGCTTCGGGGATGTTGGGGAGGAGGTCGTCCCAGAGGGCGAGCATCGCGCCACGGAGTTGCATCATGCCGAGCGGGCGGGCGAGGAACCAGACGTGGAAGTGCTCGCTGCCGTCGCCCCAGCGGCTGAAGTGCGTCCGGCCGACGCCCTCGATCCGGCCGATCGCGCCGGCGACCCGCTGGATCATCGGGCCGAGCGTCGCGGTCAGCTCAGGCGGCAGGTTGTCGAGCCGGTAGTGCTCGCGCGGCTGCAGGATCGCAACCATCTGCAGCCCACCCTTGAAGCCCGCTTTGACCACCCACTGCTCATCTGCCCAGATCGCGCTCCACAACGGATCCGCGCAGGCGCCGCACGGCTCCCCGCCCGGCTCACCGCGGCGAGGCGGTTCAGGCAACACCGGTTCGGCCAACGGCACGACCTGGATCTCCCCTTCGAACGGGAAGATCTCGTCGCCCACCAGGGGATCCGGCGACATCCGCTCGCCGTACGGAAGCCTGCGGTGGTACTCGGACGGCAGCTCGGCATCACTCATACCCCAAACTCTGCCCAACTCGCCCCACCCACACCACTCCTTTGCACGGACCTGCAGTTTGGGCGCGGAGCGCCAGACCATCAGTCAGCTGCTCCGTGGCGAGGCGGTGAGCGTGAGTGGGCGATCGGGGGCGCGCTGAGAGTGCAGTATTGGTGGCGTGGCGGTTCGGGGGTGGTGGGTAGCGTTCGGGGTATGGGTGATGACGTGGTGCGGCCGGAGTTGGCTGAGGTGTTGGGGCTGGAGCGGCATCCTGAGGGTGGGTGGTTCCGGGAGACGTGGCGGTCCGGGGTGGAGTTCGAGCCGGAGGGGTACGGCGGGGCGCGGGCGAGCGCTACAGCGATCTACTTCCTGCTGGCGCCGGGGGAGGAGTCTCGGTGGCATCGGGTGCGGTCGGCGGAGATTTGGTTGTGGCACTCGGGCGGACCGTTGACGCTCGACCTCGGTGGCACCGGTGACGATCCTGGTGAGGCGGACCCCATCACGCTGGGTCCCGATGTGAAAGCCGGCCAGCACCCGCAGGCCGTCGTACCGGCGGGTGCTTGGCAAGCGGCGAGGCCGGCTGGGGATCAGCCGGTACTGGTTTCCTGCATCGTCTCGCCTGGCTTCGACTTCGACGACTTCACGCTGCGTTAGAGAAGCACAGTGGCGAGGGCCTCGTAGCCTGGGAGGAGCTCGGGGCCTTCCTTGCCGATCTGCTGTACGGCGACCTGGTCGGCGCCCGCTTCGAGGTGAGCCGTCAGACCGTCGGCGATCTCTACCGCCGTGCCGTGCAGGACCAGCGCGTCGACCAGGTCGTCACTGCCACCGTCGGCGATGTCGTCGTCGGTGTAGCCGAGACGCTTCAGGTTCGCCGTGTAGTTCGACAGCTTGAAGTACGTCGCCAGGTAGTCCCGTGCGACGGCACGAGCGATCTCCTTGTCAGTCTCCAGAACCACCTTCTGCTCCGGCACCAGCAGCACACTGTTGCCGAGCGTCGAGCGTGCCTGCTTGGTGTGCTCCGGCGTTGTCAGGTAGGGCACCGCGCCCGCAGTACGGGCCGCTGACAGCTTGAGCACTCGGGGACCGAGTGCTGCGAGCATCCGGCGTTCCATCGGCACTTTGCCGTCGTCCAGTGTGTCGAGATAGTCGACCAGAGTCTCGTACGGCGCTTTGTACTCGCCCGTCTGCTCCCGGTGACCGATCCCGACGCCGAGCATGAAGCGTCCGGGGAACTCCTCTTCGAGCCGGTGGAACGACTCCGCCACCGTGGACGCGTCGGACTGCCACGCGTTCACGATGCTGGTGCCGACGACAACCGAGTCGGTCGCGGCCAGCAGTACCTCGGCGTCGCGCAGATCAGCCGTCGGCGAACCGCCCAGCCAGAGCGTGCCGTAGCCGAGTTGCTCGAGCCCGACCGCGAGCTCCGGTCCCCATTTGTGGGTCTGGTGCCAGACCCCGACGCGTCCCAGATCGACCGCCACGTCCTACCCCTCTCGTCAGAACTTCCGTTCATGGCAACCCAGGGCGGTGGGCCGGTCATTCCTCCGCGCGTGCCCCAGGTCACCGGGCGGAGGAAAGGCGACAAGGCAAGCATCGCTGACACCCCCGCAGGGAAGTCAACGATCGTTGCAGGGGCAATGATTCGAATCCGGTGAAAAAGTGCGCTAACTCACCCACACCCCGGCAACGATGCCAGACGAAATCT
This sequence comes from Kribbella sp. NPDC006257, assembly GCF_040613535.1. Classification (NCBI taxonomy): domain Bacteria; kingdom Bacillati; phylum Actinomycetota; class Actinomycetes; order Propionibacteriales; family Kribbellaceae; genus Kribbella; species Kribbella sp. NPDC006257. The sequence goes on along the minus strand of NZ_JBEXSJ010000011.1, from coordinate 209,308 downwards.
GGCAACGCTCTCAGAACGAAGGGAAGGAAAGAGAGGGGAGAGGAGGTGGCAACGGTCTCCCGGTGTGGTGAGGGAAGGCCTGGGGGTGGCGGTGGTGCGGGGGGTGAAGGAAGGGAGGGGTGTCGGGGGTGAGGGAGGGTCTGGGGTGGCGGTGGTGCCGGGCGTGGAGGGAGCGAGGTGGGAGGGGGCGGTTAGAGGTGTTGGGCGATGGTGGGGAGGCGGTGGGTTAGGGCGGCTGCTCGGGTTTGCGAGTTGGTGGGTTCGCCGTGGTGGGCGAGGTTGAGCATGCCGGGGTCGCCGGCTAGTTGGCCGGTGTGGATGACGTGGGCTGAGCGGAGTGCGAGGAGCGGGGCTGCCTCCAGGATCTGGAGGGGCGTGAAGACGTCGCCGTACGCGGTTGCCATCAGGCGTAGGCGGGCTGCCTGGTACGACGGATCCCCGGGGAGGGCTAGTGGGGCTGTGTTCCAGGCTGTGAAGGCGATGTCGTCCAGGGCCGTCCCGGGGCCTGCGAGGTCCCAGTCGATCACCCCGCTGAAACCGGCCTCGGTTCCGATCCAGTTGTAATAGCCGAAGTCGTGCATGCAGACGATCTGGTCAGGACCCAGCACGGCGGGACCGGCCCGCCAGACGAGCTCACCGGCCGGCCGGTACGACGCCACCACCCGGTGGTACTCCCGTAGCCACCGCATCGCGTCGGCCAGCACGTCGTCGGGAACCTCCGGCCCGTACGCCGTACCCGGAAGGTAGTCGAGGACCTCCCGGCCGCGATCGTCGAACCCGTGCACCCTCGGCACCCCGGGCAGCCCGGTGGCGGCCAGGTGGTCCAGCAAGCCGTGCACGGCCGGCGTCCAGGGCCCGGTCGGCCGCCGTACGGTCGAGCCCACCCGGACCGCGCCGCCGACGTTGCCGCCGGGGAGCGCGATCTCTGCCTCTTCGGCCATCTCGGTTCCTCCCGATCGTTTCAGGATGGGGTACCGGAAGGGCGGTCGGACAGAGCTCTCCCGGGTAGTGCAAAGCGGGCGTAAAGGAGAGTGAAAGATTTGCGTCAAAAATGCGCGAACGCGCCGAGGTGCCTTCCAGAGCGTGGAATCAGCGGCCAACCTCACGTCGTGCCACGACGTCTTACGAGAGTGTAACCGGACTGCCGTGCCAGTCGTTAGCGCGTCGGGACGGGACAAGACCAACCGGTCGGGTGGTATGAACCTTGCGGGCTTACACTCGGCAACGACCTGGCGTTCCCAACCCCTCGAAACGGCCGGGCCGCGGATCACACCGAGGTGACCCGCACACCTGGAAACGGAAGAAGGGCAAGTTGTGAAGGTCGGAGTTCCGAAGGAAGTCAAGAACCACGAGTACCGGGTGGCGATCACCCCGGCCGGCGTGCACGAGTTCGTGCGGAACGGGCACCAGGTTCTGATCGAGCAAGGGGCCGGGACCGGCTCGCTGCTCACCGACGAGGAGTTCGTCGCGGCCGGTGCGCGCATCGTGCCGACGGCCGACGACGTCTGGGCCGATGCCGAGCTGGTGCTCAAGGTCAAGGAGCCGGTGGCGGAGGAGTACCACCGGATGCGCAGGGACCAGGTGCTGTTCACCTACCTGCACCTAGCCGCCAGCCGGGAGACCACCGACGCCCTGACGAAGTCCGGCATCACCGGCATCGCGTACGAGACGGTTCAGCTGCCGGACGGTTCGCTGCCGCTGCTCGCCCCGATGAGCGAGGTCGCCGGCCGGCTCGCGCCGCAGGCCGGTTCGTACCACCTGATGGCCAACGGCGGCGGCCGTGGCGTCCTGATGGGCGGTGTCTCCGGCGTGCACGCGGCCCGGGTGGTCATCATCGGCGCCGGCGTCGCGGGGATGAACGCCGCGGCGATCGCGCTCGGCATGCAGGCCGAGGTGCAGCTGTTCGACCGCAACATCGCCCGCCTCCGCGACGCCGACCGGACCTACCAGGGGCACCTGCGGACGGTCGCGTCGAATGCGTTCGAGATCGAGAAGGCGGTGCTGGAGGCCGACCTGGTGATCGGTGCGGTCCTGGTCACCGGTGCGAAGGCACCGAAGCTGGTCAGCAACGACCTGGTGGCGCAGATGAAGCCGGGCAGCGTGCTCGTCGACATCGCGATCGACCAGGGCGGCTGCTTCGAGGACTCGCGCCCGACCACGCACGCCGACCCGGTCTACAAGGTGCACAACTCGCTGTTCTACTGCGTCGCCAACATGCCCGGCGCGGTCCCGAACACCTCGACGTACGCGCTCACCAACGTGACACTCCCGTACGCCGTGGAGCTGGCGAACCTGGGCTGGCGCGAGGCGCTCAAGAACGACCACAGCCTCGCCCTCGGCCTGAACACCTTCGACGGCCACGTCACCTACGGCCCGGTCGCCGAGGCGCACGACCTCGGCCAGCTGAAGCTCGACGAAGTGCTGGTCTAATTCCCGCATGGTCAGTGAGGTAGGGCGGGCGGTCGGTTCGTATCTCGACCATCTGACGGTCGAACGCGGCCTGGCCGCCAACACCCTGGCGTCGTACCGGCGGGACCTGCGCCGGTACGACGCGTATCTGAGCAGCACCGGGATCGACAGTCTCGGCCGGGTCACCGAGGCCGTCATCGGCGACTTCCTGATGCGCCTGCGCGAAGGCGACGCGGATCATCCGCCGCTGACCGCGTCGAGCGCGGGCCGGACCGTGGTCGCCGTTCGCGGGTTCCACAAGTTCTGCCTGCGCGAAGGGCTCACCGAGATCGACCCCGCGTCCGCGGTGAAGCCGCCGACCCCGCCGCAACGGTTGCCGAAGGCACTGACCGTGGACGAGGTCACCCGGATCCTGAAGGCAGCGGCCGGCGCCGAGGCGGAGCCCGCCGTACTGGCGACTCGTGATGCCGCGTTGCTGGAGTTCCTCTACGGGACGGGTGCGCGGATCTCGGAGGCGGTCGGACTCGATGTCGACGAGGTCGATCTGGAGACCGGCACGGTGCTGCTCCGCGGCAAGGGCAGCAAGGAACGCGTCGTACCGGTGGGGTCCTACGCGCGCGATGCCCTCTCGGCGTACCAGGTCCGGGGCCGTCCCGAGCTGGTCGGCCGGGGCCGCGGCACGCACGCGCTGTTCCTGAACGCGCGCGGCGGCCGGCTGTCGCGGCAAAGTGCCTGGACCGTACTACGGCGCGCGGCCGAGCGGGCCGGGATCGCCAAGGAGATCTCGCCGCACACGCTCCGCCACTCGTTCGCCACTCATCTCCTCGACGGCGGTGCGGACGTCCGGGTCGTGCAGGAGTTGCTCGGGCACGCCTCCGTCACCACCACGCAGGTCTACACGCTCGTCACGGTCGACAAGCTCCGCGAGGTCTACGCCACCTCCCACCCGCGCGCCCTGTCCGGCTGATCTGCAGCGGTGTGCAATCATTCGGTCACGGTCGGTCATTCGGGCGGTATGATCGGCTGCGCCTGACGGACGGACCGACCCCGCTGCGGAGTGGCTGGTTGAGAGTGCTTGAATGCACGCTTACAGTCGCTGGGATCGCCCGTATCGGTTGAAAGGTTTGACGAGTCATGAACGAGTCGACATTCCCGGGCACCCAGCAGCTGCCGACGTCGATGGAGCCGATCCCGTCGACCCCGGATCAGGCGCCCGCCACGCCGCCCGAACAGCACCCTGCAACGCCCGCGCCCGCCGCGCCTCCGGCACCCGTGCGGACGGTCACCCCACCCAGCAACTATGCGGAGATGCCCCGGCCGACGGCCAAGCTGACCGCGGAGGACATGGCACCTGTGAATGACCCGCACGGTCCGAGGAACAAGATCGGACCGACCGGCCGGCCGCTTCCGGATCTGCCGCCGGTGTTGCCGCCGACCAGGCGCGGACCCGCGCAGGTGATCGCGATGTGCAACCAGAAGGGTGGCGTCGGCAAGACCACGACGACCATCAACCTGGGCGCCGCGATCGCCGAGACCGGACGCAAGGTGCTGCTGATCGACTTCGACCCGCAGGGATCCGCCTCGATCGGGCTCGGCGTGCAGCCGCACGACCTCGAGCTGTCGGTCTACAACCTGCTGATGCAGCGCGACATCACCCCCGGCGAGGTGATCCAGGCGACCCGGGTCGAGAACCTCGACCTGCTGCCCGCCAACATCGACCTGTCCGCGGCCGAGGTCCAGCTGGTCCAGGAAGTCGCCCGCGAGTACACCCTGCAGCGGGTGCTGGAACCGATCATCCCGCTGTACGACGTGATCCTGATCGACTGCGCGCCCTCGTTGGGTCTGCTCACCGTGAACGCGCTGACCGCGTCCAACGGCATCGTCGTACCGCTGGAGTGCGAGTTCTTCGCGCTGCGCGGGCTGGCGATGCTGACCGACACGATCGGCAAGGTGCAGGACCGGCTGAACCCGAAGCTGGAGATCGTCGGCATCCTCGGCACCATGTTCGACGGGCGCACCACGCACGCCCGGGAAGTGCTCGACCGGGTCGTCCAGGCCTTCGACGAGCGGGTCTTCCACACCGTCATCCGGCGTACCGTCAAGTTCCCCGAGACCACGGTCGTCGGCGAACCGATCACGACGTACGCGCCATCGTCCCAAGCGGCTACCCAGTACCGCGACCTTGCCAAGGAGGTGCTGGCGCGTTGTCCCGCCGGGTGAGCCTGCCAGGTGCCAGCGAACTGTTCGGGAGTGCGGCACCGAAGCAGACCAGACCCGAGAAGCGCACAGCCACTGACGGATCGTCGCTCGACGACCGCCCCGGTTCGAACGGGCGGTCGCGGACGGCTGTCGTCGAGGACCGGAAGTCCAGTGGCCGGATCCGGCACGACACGAAGATCACCGTGTACGTGACCGAGGAAGAGCTGCTCGGTTTGGAACAGACCAGACTCGCGTTGCGCGCCGAGCACGGCCTGACCGCCGACCGCGGCCGGATCGTCCGCGAGGCGATCGACGTCCTGCTGGCCGATTTCGTCGACCACGGCCCGGACTCGGTGCTTGTGCAGCGGTTGCGGGCAGCCGAGTCGGCCGCTGCCGCAGCGGTGGAGCCTGCCTCGTCATGAGTGATGCCCCTACCTCGGAACTGCCGATCGAGTTGCCGGGTGCCGCCCCGGAACTCCCGGTGGTGGCCGAGGGCAAGGGGTTCAGCGTTCACCTGGTCAACTTCGAGGGTCCGTTCGACCTGCTGCTGCAGCTGATCAGCAAGCACAAGCTGGACATCACCGAGGTCTCGCTGTCGACGGTCACCGACGACTTCATCGCGCATATCAAGGCGCTCGGGTCGGAGTGGGACCTGGATCAGACGTCGGAGTTCCTGCTGATCGCGGCGACGCTGCTGGATCTGAAGGCGGCGCGGTTGCTGCCGCAGGGTGATGTCGAGGACCACGAGGATCTGGCCCTGCTGGAAGCGCGGGATCTGCTGTTCGCGCGGCTGTTGCAGTACCGGGCGTTCAAGCAGATCGCGGCGTTGATGCAGACCCGGATGGCCGAAGAGGCGAAGCGGTTCCCGCGGGCGGTGGGGATGGAGCCGCGGTTCGCCGATCTGCTGCCCGAGGTGTTGCTGGGGATCGATCCGGCGGGTCTTGCCGCGTTGGCTGCGCGGGCGTTGGCTCCCAAGGACATCGTTGTTCCGGAAGGGGTTTCGCTCGCGCACTTGCATGCGCCGGCGGTGACGGTACGCGAGCAGGCGCTGGTGATCGTCGATCGGTTGCGGAGGCAGCGCAGTACGACGTTCCGCGCTCTGGTTGCTGATTCGCCGGACACTGTGACGACCGTCTGCCGGTTCCTGGCGTTGCTGGAGTTGTTCCGGGAGGCGGCCGTCGCGTTCGATCAGGTGACGCCGTTGGGTGAGTTGACGATCCGGTGGACCGGGACCGACGACGGGGAGATCGACGTCAGCGACGAGTTCGACGAGGTCGCGGAACCGGAGTCGGGCGAAGGTGAGGCACCCGAGGTGGTCGACGAGACACCCGAATGGTTCGAATCCGGCACCCCGGTGACGGTCGACGATCCGCCCGAACCCGAGCCTCCAGCAGTCCAGAACGAGACGGTGGACCAGTGACCGAGAACCGAACCACAACTCCCGAGGCCGAGACGATTCCGTCGGACGCGGCAACCACCGACGCCCTGGACTCGGTCACCACTACCGAACAGATCATCACCCCGGACCCCGCGGCTGAAGAGTTAGCGTCCGACGACGCTGCATCCACATCTGACGACACCGACTCGCCGGACGACGCCAGTTCCTCCGACGACGTCCTCGCTTCCACCTCCGAGGTGGAGACCTCCGACGACACCGACACCTCCGATGTAGGCGTGGGGGCGCCGTTCGGGGAGGAGGAAGGGGTTTTGTCGGGGGTTGAGGTTGTTGTCGACGATGCGACGATGCGGCGGGCGCTGGAAGCTATTTTGATGGTGACGGACGAGCCGTTGCCGGCGTTGACGTTGGCCCGGACGGTGGGGCGGCCGACCGGTGATGTGACGAACGCGCTGAACGAGCTGGCGGGGGAGTACACCGAGCAGGGTCGTGGGTTCGATCTGCGTGAGGTGGGAGGCGGGTGGCGGTACTACACGCGAGCCGACGCCGCGCAGTACGTGGAACGTTTTGTTCTTGACGGGCAGCAGTCGCGGTTGACGCAGGCGGCGTTGGAGACGCTGGCGGTGGTCGCGTACAAACAGCCGGTGAGTCGCGCGCGGGTGTCGGCGATCCGTGGTGTGAACGTCGACGGTGTGATGCGGACGCTGATCAGCCGCGGGCTGGTGGAAGAGGCGGGCGCGGATACCGAGTCGCAGGCGACGCTCTACCGGACGACCTCCTACTTCCTGGAGCGGATGGGCATGCAGAGCCTCGACGACCTGCCCGAACTCGCGCCGTACCTCCCGGACATGGACGACATGGAAGAAGAACTCGCTGCCCAGAACACCACTCCCGAAGCCGAAACGGTGCAGGCAGAGGCAGAAAGTGAGGACGCCGTGGAGGCAGTGGCTGAGGATGGTGGGCCGGAGGAGGAGTTGGAGCCGGCTGAGGAGTTGGAGGCTGGTGGGGACGAGATCGAGACTGCTGCGGACCCGGCTGAGATCCCGGCTGGTGAAGAAGATGCTGATGGCAACGATGATGACGACGAGAGTGCCGATTTCGACGCTGCGGTAGGCGATCTCGACGAGGATGACGAGGACGAGGACGACGACCTCGCCATCGATGCGATCGAGGACGTCGATGCTGCCGACGATGACGATGACGACCTCGACGAGGACGACGAGTCGGTGGACGAGCGGCTCGAGGCCGCTGAGGATCTTGAGCTTGCCGGGGTACCCGACGAGTCCGACGACGAGCCGGTAGCCGGCGGATCGCAGTACGGGACCGAGGCGAACGAACGCGATGAGTGACACCGACGAGTCCGGCATCCGGCTGCAGAAGGCGCTCGCGCAAGCCGGCGTCGCCAGCCGCCGCAACTCCGAACTCCTGATCGAGCAGGGCCGGGTCGAGGTCGACGGCGTCGTCGTCACCGAGTTCGGCACCCGCGTCGACCCCGCCGTCTCGGTGATCCGGGTCGACGGTGAACGGATCCCGCCGCTCACCGAGCACGCGTACCTGGTGCTCAACAAGCCACGCGGTGTCGTCACCACGATGTCCGACCCGCAGGGCCGTCCGTGCATCGCCGACTACGTGCACGACCGCCCGGAGCGCCTGTTCCACATCGGCCGGCTCGACACCGACACGGAGGGCCTGCTGCTGCTCACCAACCACGGTGAGTTCGCGCACCGGCTGGCCCACCCGTCGTACGAAGTCTCCAAGACCTATGTCGCCGAGGTCGACGGCAACGTCAAGACCGGCACGCTGCGCCGCCTCCTCGACGGCGTCACACTGGACGACGGCCCGGCCCAGGCCGACACCGTCAAGGTGGTCTCGGAGATCAAGGGCCGCACGCTGATCCAGATCACCCTGCACGAAGGCCGCAACCGGATCGTCCGTCGCATGTTCGACGCGATCGGGCACCCGGTCAAACGCCTCACCCGTACGGCGATCGGCCCGGTCCGCCGCGGCAACCTGCACACCGGCGAACTGCGCGACCTCGACCAGAAAGAACTAGGCCAACTCCTGGACCTCGTCAACCTCTGAGCTCTAGAGGGCGTGGTTGAAGAAGGTGCGGACGAGGGTTCGTACTGCGGGGGTCGCGTGCGGGTTGTCGCCGGTGAGGTGCCGGCGGGCGGTGGGCGTGGTGAGGCCGGCTGCGACGAGTTGTGGGGTGAAGGCGGCGTAGTCGGTCCAGATCCAGTGGTTGGCGTGGGGTAATTGCGTACGGCGTACTGGGCCGCCGTGGGAGAGCAGGGCCGACCAGGTGCGGTCGAAGCGGGCGTCGCGGAAGCCGTCGGTGCCGGCGAGGAGGACTGGCTTGCGGGTGCCGTGCTGGGCGATCTGGAAGAGCTCGCCGTCGAGGTAGTCGAGATAGCCCTCGAGGTTGGCGGCGGCTTTCAGGCGAGGGTCGCGGTGGAGAGACTCAGCGGCTGTTGCGCCGCCGGCCGAGTGGCCGTAGATGCCGATCCGGCGGAGGTTGAGTGCGCGAGCGAGACCGCGTGGGAGCGCTCGTCCCGGCAGCGCATCGAGGTGGTTTGCATGGAGTTGGTCGAGGATGAAGGTGATGTCTGCGAAGCGGGTCGTCAGCATCGTGCGGAGGACGGCTGGGTTGGTGGGGCCGTCGGGCGGGAGTTCGATGACGCGCGGGGGTCGGCCGGGGAAGTCGACCTCGCTGGTTTCGCCTGGGTGGTCGATGGTGATGACGACGTAGCCGTGGCTGGCCAGGTCCTCGGCTAGTGAGGTGCCGATGGTGCGTGGGTCGGCGCCACCGGGGCTGTAGAGGAGGACCGGGTGACGACCGGGCAGGACGGGCGCGTCGACGTACGAGTGGGTGAGCGTGGCTGCCCAGTCGACTCCGCTAGCCGGAAGTTCGGGGTGGAGCAGGCCGGCGTCGAGATCCTTGAAGATGGCGGCGGCGGTTGGGGTGAGTTGTGGTGCTCGGTGATGACCGCGGATGTCGGTGGCCGGGTAGAAGACGGTGAGCATGAGCTCCCGGGTGGTCGCGCCGTTCCACGGATCGGACCGTCCGGTATCGGTCAACGGAAACATCGTCGTCCCCACCCGATGAGACCCGGTCGGCGCTGGGAGTCGGAGCACCTCGTCAGAGCCCACGGCGCCCGGGACCGAACTGGCTCCGGCAGTGCCGGTCGAGACTGAACCGGGTGCGGCCCAGCTTGAGGAGGGGTGTCCGGACAGGAGTCCGGTGAGGGCTGTGGAGGTGGCGGCGGTGAGGAAGGTTCGTCGTCTCATGGCAATCACCGTCGCAGTGGTTGGCGCCTGACGTCCGGCGTACGGGGTGATCTCCACCCGAAGATCCACCCGGCGGCGGAACGGCGTACGAACCGTTCTGGAACCACGGTTTGTTGACATCAAAGGAGTAACGGCGAGAAACGCCGCGCCTGAGACCGCTCACGAATGTCGGAAGGGCGCCGTAGGGTGGGTGATGTGAACCGGCGAATCTTCGGCCTGGAGAACGAGTACGGAGTCACCTGCACTTTTCGCGGTCAGCGCCGACTGACCCCCGATGAGGTGGCGAGGTACTTGTTTCGGCGAGTCGTGTCCTGGGGGCGGAGCAGTAACGTCTTCCTCCGCAACGGGGCCCGGCTCTACCTCGACGTGGGCTCCCACCCGGAGTACGCGACCGGCGAGTGCGATTCGGTCACCGACCTGATCGCACACGACAAGGCGGGTGAGCGGATCCTCGAAGGACTGCTCGTCGACGCGCAGAAGCGGCTGCACGACGAAGGCATCTTCGGCGACGTCTACCTGTTCAAGAACAACACCGACTCGGCCGGCAACAGCTACGGCTGCCACGAGAACTACCTGGTCAGCCGGCACGGCGACTTCGCCAAGCTGGCCGACGTGCTGATCCCGTTCCTGGTCACGCGGCAGCTGATCTGCGGTGCCGGCAAGGTGCTGCAGACACCCCGCGGCGCGGTGTATTCGGTGAGCCAGCGCGCCGAGCACATCTGGGAAGGCGTCTCCAGCGCGACGACGCGGTCCCGGCCGATCATCAACACCCGCGACGAGCCGCACGCGGACGCCGAGCGGTTCCGCCGGCTGCACGTGATCGTCGGCGACTCGAACATGTCCGAGACCACGATGCTGCTGAAGGTGGCGAGCACCGATCTCGTCCTGCGGATGATCGAGGCCGGCATCGTGATGCGCGACCTGACCCTGGACAACCCGATCCGGGCGATCCGCGAGATCAGCCACGACATGACCGGGCGCCGCGAGGTGCGGCTGGCCAACGGTCGCGAGGCGAGCGCACTCGACATCCAGGGTGAGTACCTGACCAAGGCGCGGGACTTCGTGGACCGGCGCGAGCTCGGTACGCCGGCGGTGGAGCGTGCGCTGAATCTGTGGGAGCGGTGCCTGAAGGCGATCGAGTCCGGCGACCTGTCCGGGATCGAGCGCGAGATCGACTGGGTGATCAAGTACCGGCTGATCGAGCGCTACCGCCAGCAGAACAACCTCGGGCTCGCGAGTCCGCGGGTGGCGCAGCTCGATCTGGCGTACCACGACATCCACCGGCCGCGCGGGCTCTATTACCTGCTCGAGCGCAAGGGTGCCGTCACGCGCGTGGTCGACGACCTGCGGGTGTTCGAGGCGAAGTCGGTGCCGCCGCAGACGACCCGGGCGCGCCTGCGGGGCGAGTTCATCAAGCGTGCCCAGGAGCGCCGCCGCGACTTCACCGTCGACTGGGTGCACCTGAAGCTGAACGACCAGGCTCAGAGAACAGTCCTCTGCAAAGACCCCTTCAAGTCTCATGACGAGCGAGTCGAGAAGCTCATCGCGAGTATGTGAGGGCGGGAGCAACCTCCGGTACGGCGTACCGGGGGTTGCTGTGAGCGGGCTGGCAGTCTGCTGTGCGACGCTGCGTGACGTGATCGAACGGTGACTGAGGTGAGTGCTCGCGTGCTTGCCCGTGCAGGCTAGGGTGGGCGGCGTTCATCTGGCCGTATCCAGGCAGGTCCGCGGTTCCGGGCCCACGCCGTGAGATTTCGAGGTGCTCGTTTCGTGCGCAAGTTGTTGAGTCTGGTCGCTGTGCTCGCGCTGGGGTCGTCCCTGGTCGCCTGCGGTTCGGAGGATTCCAAGGCCGGAGGTGACTTCGGCAAGAACGGGATCAAGGTGACCGCGGACTTCGGCCAGAAGCCGACCGTGACGCACCGCGACGGGGACCCGGACAAGTCCCTGGTGACCGAGGTCCTCAAGGAGGGCGACGGCCCGGAGGTCAAGAAGGGCGAGCTGCTCACCGCGAACTACCTCGGCCAGATCTGGCGTGACGGCAAGGTGTTCGACAACTCCTACGACCGCGGTGCGCCGTCGTCGTTCCCGATCGGGGTCGGTGGCGTCATCACCGGCTGGGACGAGGGTCTGGTCGGCAAGAAGATCGGCAGCCGCGTGCTGCTCTCGATCCCGGCCGACAAGGGTTACAAGGAGCAGGGCAACGCCGACGCCGGCATCAAGGGTGACGACACGCTGATCTTCGTCGTCGACCTGGTCAGCGCCGCCGCGAACGACACCAAGCTGGACGCCGACCCGGTGGCCGCACCGGCCACTCCGTTCAAGGTCACCGGTGAGCTGAACGCGGAGCCGAAGGTCACGGTCCCGGCCGGCACCAAGCCGCCGGCGAAGCCGGGCAAGCCGGTCATCATCGCCACCGGCAAGGGCAAGCCGGTCGAGAAGGCCAGTCAGATCGTCGGCCGCTACGTCGTCTACGACTACACCGGCAAGAAGCAGGCCAGCACCTGGGCCGGTACGCCGGCTTCGGCGACCGCGCCCGCGCAGCCCGGCGCCCCGACCGACCAGCTCCAGGTCGGCCCCGGCCCGAACGGCCAGACCGGCGCACTGGACGGCCTCGCCGGCATCCCGATCGGCAGTCGCGTCCTGGTAGAACTCCCGGCCAGCAAGGATGACAAGGGCAAGACGGTCAACGCCTTCGCCGTGATCGACATCCTGAACTCGTTCCCGGCCCCGAAGCCGGCGACCCCGCAGCCGAGCACCAGCGGCAGCCCGTCGAACTGATCCAGCCAGAGCGGTCTGGGGCTTTCCGGAGCCTCAGACCGCTTTTCGCTGCCCGGCCGGAATGTCCACCAGCCCGGCCGCATGACGGCCTGCGGCAGCCGCGGCCTCGAAGTAGGAACGGTCGCCGTCGAGGTTGCGGCCCATCGTCGACAGCTTCACCGGCGCGGCCGCCAACGCGTCGTACAGGCCGTCCACGGACACCCGTACGACGTGATGCCGCGCCTTCAGTGGTTCGGCGGCGTCCCGGACCAGGTCGCCGAAGTCACCGTCGAGATCCGGTACGACGACGTCGGCGGGCTGCAGCGCGACCCGCCCGTACGCCGTGAGGCTGTGATGTGAGATGCCCCGATGTCGCGGGCGCGGGTCGGCCTCGGAGATCCGTAGTGACGCCACGGCCCGTCCGCCCAGCGTGCCGACAGCGTTGACTGCCTCGCCCGACTGCACACCGGAGAAGCCCCAGCGAGTCCCGGTGCCGAGATTGCCCGGCCCCTGGGTGATGACGACGACCTCCGCCGCCAGGACATGTACTGCGGTCAGTAGGCCGGTGTGGACGGTCACTGCTTCCCGGTCCCCGCCGAACGCCTGCCCAACGGTCACTGTCCCACCTAGCCAACCCGCGTCCTTCAGAGCCGGCACAGTGCGCGAGAAGGCGAGCGGTAGAGCGCCGCCGTCGGTCATGACGTACACGACTCGGGTACTGGGTCGAGCCTCGTACACCCCAGCCAGTACTGCGGGCAGCGCAGAGTGCAGGTCAGCCACGACGACCGGCGTACCGAACAAGTCGTCCGCATCACGCAGTACGGCGTGGTCCGGGGAGTCCTGCTCATCCGCGCCGAGCACCATCGACTGCAGCGGCGTGTAACGCGCCTTGACCAGGTGACCGGTCTCTGGCGGATCAGGAGGCAGCCGGTCGGGGATAGCGACCACCAATGCGTACCCACCGGTCCCTAGACCACGGTCGAGCGCACCGACGTTCAGTAGCACCCGGTCACCCACAGCAGGCGACCCCACCAAGTCCGGGTAAGCCAGTGCGCGCACAGCGCGGTCCCCGATCACCACAGCCAGCTCCTGTGCTCCAGGCCAGCTACGACCGAGCTCGCTGACAACACCTTCGCGCCACCGCATCACCCGCTGACTGTAGCCAACCGCCCGCAGCGGCTACGACGCGGTGCGTTTGAGGAAGTCCAGGGCGGTGTCGGCCACCTCTTGCCAACCGCTGTCGATGGTCAGGGCGTGACCGCGGCCTTCCATCTCCACGATCTCGGTGACGCCGGGATTGCCCTGTTGCTGCTTGTAGGAGGCGTTCGCGACGGCCCACGGGACCGTGTTGTCCTTCTCGCCGGAGATGATCAGCAGCGGACCGCGGTCGGGGTTCTTGGTGTCGACCTTGGCCTCGGTCCAGGGGTTGAGATTGGCCGCGGCTGCCTGGAACAAGGGCTTGCCGCCCGCCGGTACGGCGTAGGTCTCGTACAGGTACTTGGCTTCGTCCTCCTCGACGGCGTTGGCGAAGCCGAACCGGAACTGGTCGTAGGTGAGCGGAACCGCCCGGTTGCGGTTGGCCGGATTCCCGAGCACCGGGAACGCCGACTTCAGGGCGGAGATCGGGAGCGGGAGTACGCCGCGGAACGGCGCCGGGTCGATCGCCACCGACGCCGAGGCCAGCCCGCGGCCGGCCAGGATCTGGGTCAGCAGTCCACCGAAGGAGTGACCGACGACGACGGGTTTGCTGTCCAGTCCGCGGATGATCTCCTCGAAGTGGTCGGCGACCTGGCCGATCGACTTCCCGGCGAACGCCTCGGGATGCGCGTTGGCCTCCTCGACCGTCTCGGGATCGTCCGGCCAGCCGGGCGTGAGGGCGACGTACCCGCGCTCCTCGAACAGCGTCGCCCAGCGCTCCCAGCTGTTCGGCAGCAGCCACAATCCGTGGACGAACACCACTGGCGGCCGGCCCGCGGCGTTCGCCTGCTTGCACTGTTCGAGCTCGTGCTCGGTGATGGTCCGGGCAGCGCCGGATGCGGAATCGGACATGAGGGCCCCTAGCTTGGAAGGAACGGTAGGTCAGACAGTGGTGATGAGACCGCCGTCGATGACGAAGTCGCTGCCGTTGACGTTGCCGGCCCGGTCGCTGGCCAGCAGCAGCGCGAGATCGGCGACCTCTTGCGGGGTCGTGAACCGGCCGGTCGGGCTGTCGGCGGCTGCGCTGCCGGCGACCTCGTCGGGCTTGATGCCGCGGGCCCGGGCGATGGTTTCGGCGACCCCGCCGGCGCCGAGCCACAGGTCGGTCTGCACCGGACCGGGGCTGATCGTGTTGACCCGGACGCCCTGTGGACCGAACTCCTTGGACAGCGACTTGCACAAGTTGCTCAGCGCGCCCTTGGCCGCGCTGTAGTCGATCACGGCCGGATCGGGCAGCGAGGCGTTCACCGAGGCAACGGTCACGATGCTCGGGTTCGATCGCCCGAGCATGTGCGGCAGAGCGGCGCGGATGCTGCGGACCGCAGCCAGGAAGTTGATCGTGAGAGTGGCGTTCCAGTCCTCGTCCGTGATGGCCAGGAATCCGTCGAGCCGCGGCCGGACCGCACCGACGTTGTTGACCAGGATGTCGAGCCCCTGGTGCCGGCCGACGGCTTCCTCGATCAGGTACGCCGGTCCGCCCGCCTCGGTCAGGTCGACCTTGACCACAGTCACCGGGAAGCGGTCGGCCAGTAGATCGAGCTCGTCGCTACCGTGCAGTGCGCCGGCCACCACCGCGACACCTTCTTCGGCGAGTGAACGTGTGATGGCGAGGCCGATGCCCTTGCTCGCACCAGTGACCACTGCCACCTTGCCGGTCAGATGAAGCTCCACGTGATCTCTCCCAGGTCGACGTGGTCTGGACAGTAGGCCACGGGCTCGCGGGCCGACACCACGTGATCACGTAGTTCGAATCGCTTGCCGCGCGGGGAGTCGCAGGCAAGGATGAGTTCAGGTCGTACCTGGGGATTCCGGCCGCCGCCCATAGCGTTCACCGACGCCGGAGGAGCCATGGACGACGCGGGGGAGCCACCACGCATGGGGTCGGTCCAGCACGTCCTCGACCGGGTCGCACACGGCGGCCATGGACCGGGCGTGGTCTCGGAGGCGATCCAGCTTTCCTGGCAGCGCTCCGCCGCGGCCGGTCTGCCTGCTGACCACGTCGCCGTGCCGTTCGACGCCGACGTCGACAAGGACGGCAGGCTTCGCTGGGCCGCCGCGCCGGCCATGGCTGCCGTCAGCGCGGACTTGTCCGATCTCCCCGTTGCACTGCTGCTCAGCGACCAGGCCGGACACGTGGTCGATCGATGGACCGGGTCCAGCGACACCTCGGACCTGATGGGCGGCATCGGTGCGGCGCCTGGTTACGTATGCCGCGAGGAGCTGGTCGGCACCAATTCGATCGGCCTGGCCCTGCTGACTTCCGGACCGGCCGTCGTCCGCGGCTTCGAGCACTACGCCGACAACCTGACCGCCGTGTCGTGTGCCTCCAGCGCGGTCGTCCATCCCGCGACCGGACAACTGCTGGGCGTCATCAACGCGACTTGTCCGGGGAACAGCTACAACCCGGTGATGCCCGCCCTGGTCGGGCGCGTGGTGGCCGAGACCCGTCGCCGGCTGATCGAGGAATCGCGCGTCCCGTCCGCCGCACTCCGCGCCGCCTTCCTGACCGCACGCCGCCGGTCGAAAGGCGCGCTCGCCGCCATCAGCGCCAACACCATGTTCTTCAACACGGCCGCCGGTCCGATCCTCGCGGCGCCGACCGACCGCGCGCTGCTGTGGGACTGGGCCGAACGAGCGATCCGCGACCACAACGGAGCCCTGCAGACGGTCGTCGCCTACACCTCCGGACCCAGATCCACTCGCTGTGCCCCCGTGTACGACGGCTCGACCCTCGCCGGCGCCCTGGTCTGGATCGGCCGGCGGATGAACCCCGCGCCCTCCGGCGCCCTGTCCGACACAGGCTCCGCGGCCCGATGGTCGCTGCTCACCGACTCCGAGCGAACCATCGCCGAGACCGTCGCCCGCGGGCTCACCAACCGGGAGACTGCCGCACTGTTGTTCCTCTCCCCGCACACGGTTGACTACCACCTGCGGCAGATCTTCCGCACCCTCGGTGTCCAGTCCCGGGTGGAACTCGCCCGCATTGTCGAACGAGTCCGTTGACGGCCCGGCCGGCCGGCGCGAAGGCTTAAGGGAACACCTGTTCGGCGCGGGGCTACGGAGTCGGACCTGGTACGCCGTAAGGTGGTCGGGTGTCGGCGCGGAAGAGTGAGCGGCTGCTCAATTTGGTGATCTGCCTGCTGGTCGCGCGCACTTATGTGACCAAGGAGCGGATCCGCGAGGTGGTCGAGGGCTACGCGGGTCAGACCGAGGACGCCTTCGAGAAGATGTTCGAGCGCGACAAGGACGAGCTGCGCGACCTCGGCATCCCGATCGAGATGGGCACCATCGACAAGTTCTTCTCCGACGACGTCGGCTACCGGATCCGCCGGGACGTCTTCGAGCTGCCCGAGGTGCACCTGGAGCCGGACGAGGCGGCCGTGCTCGGTGTCGCCGCCCGGGTCTGGCAGCACGCGAGCCTGGCCGAGGCGACCACGTCGGCCGTGCTCAAGCTGAAGGCGGCCGGGATCCAGACCGACCAGTCCGCGCTGAGCGCGATCGAGCCGCACGTCGGCGCCTCCGAACCGGCCTTCGACACGCTCTGGTCGGCCGTGGTCAGCCGCAGCGTGGTCCGCTTCGAGCACCGCCGCAGCGGGCTGGCCGAGCCGACCCAGCGCACCCTCGAACCGTGGGGGATCGTGTCCTGGCACGGCCGCTGGTACGTCGTGGGCCGCGACCGCGACCGCGAGGCGACCCGGATGTTCCGGATGTCCCGGATCGGCGGCGAAGTGAAGACGGTCGGCGAGCCGGGTGCGTTCGTCGTACCGGAAGGCACCGATCTGCGCTCGCTGGTCTCCGAGCTGGCTCCGCCGAGGCCGACGTCCGAGGCGAAGGTCCGGGCCCGGGCCGGCTCCTGCGTCAGCCTGCGTCGGCGGGCGAACGCGATCGAGCCCTACGAGGACGGCTGGGACCTGCTGCACGTCCCGTACGCCGACTCGGCTGTGCTCGCCGAGGAGATCACGTCGTACGGGACCGATGCCGTGGTCGAGGGACCCGGAGACGTGCTGGACGGCGTACTGAGCCGGCTGCGGACCATCGCCGGAGTGTCCGTATGAGCAATGCCCGCGATCAGGTGCAGCGGTTGCTTGCGCTGGTGCCCTATCTGCGTGAGAACGACGGTGCGCGGGTCGACGACGTCGCGGCGGAGTTCGGGGTCCGGCCGAAGCAGATCATCGCTGACTTGAAGGTGCTCTGGTTCTGCGGCCTGCCCGGTGCGCAGATGGGCGACCTGATCGAGATCGACATCGACGCGGCCGAGGGCGACGGCGTCATCCACCTGAACAACGCCGACTACCTGGCCCGCCCGCTGCGGCTGGCCGCGGACGAGGCGCTCGCGCTGCTGACCGCGCTGCGCACGCTCCGCGAAGTCACCGCCGGGCACGACCGGGACGCTGTCGACCGTGCCATTGCCAAGCTGGAGCGAGCCGCGGGGGAGGGTGCGGCCGCGGTCGAAGGATCCGCCGCGCACGTCCACGTGGAGCCCGCTGCGCCGGAGATCGCCGACATGGTGAACCGCGCGCTCGCCGAGCACCGCCGGATGCACCTCACGTACGACGTACCGTCCCGCGACGAGACCACCGAGCGTGATGTGGACCCGATGCGCCTGGTCGTCTCGGACGGGCGGACCTATCTCGAGGCCTGGTGCCGGCTGGCCGAGGACGTCCGGCTCTTCCGGCTGGACCGGATCGCCGCCGCCAAGGTGCTGGATCTGCCGAGCGAGCCGCCCCCGGAGGCGACGCCGCGAGACCTGTCGAACGGCATGTTCCAGCCGTCCGAATACGATCTGCTCGCCACCGTCCGGCTCGAGCCGCCGGCCCGCTGGGTCGCGGAGTACTACCCGACCGAGTCGGTCGAGGAGGGCCCGTCCGGTTCCCTCATCGTCAAGCTCCGGGTCGCCGACACAGCCTGGCTCCAACGCCTCGTACTCCGCTTAGGCGGCTCCGCAACGGTCCTGGAACCCGCCGACCTCAGCGACCAGATCGCCGCAACCGCCCGCGACGCCCTCTCGGCGTACGACCTCTGACACCTGTCAGCCCTGGGAGAGCGTCTTCTCCAGCGGTGACCGGAAGCGTGGGGTGACTCGTACGCCGGCCAGCCAGCTCGTCCATTTGGCGGCCTCGGCCTCGATCTGGCGGGTGGCCTCGGCGCCGACGTCCTCCAGCACTCTGAAGCGGACCTCGCCCGACTCGGGCTGGCCCCAGCCGCCCACGATCCGGCCGTTCACCCAGACCGTGGGGCCCACGTTGCCGGTGGTGTCGAAGAGCTGGGGTTTGTAGTCACCCAGGTACCAGTCGCGCTCCTTCCAGCCCATCGGGGTCGGGTCCAGGGCGGGGAGGAGGGCGACCCACGGCTCGATCTCGGGGTCCGGCTCCTCGTCGCCCGGCAGGACGTAGCCGACCGTGCCGTCCAGGTCCACCTCGACGGCGTCGACCGCGGTGAGCGCCTTCCGGGTCTGACCCATCGTCCAGCCCGACCACCACTGCAGATCCGCGGCCGTGCCAGGCCCGAATGAGGCCAGCCAGGCCTTGGCGAGTTCCGCGCGGGCTTCGTCCGCCGGGAGTTTGTCGCCCAGACCACCGGGGAGCCACTTCTCGGCCGGAGACCATTGATGCTGGCCGCTGAGCCAGGTGCCGAGCGGACGGCCGCGAACGATCCGGCCCTCCGCGGCGAGCTGGAAGAGGACGCGACTGGTGACGTACGGCTGAGCGGCGTACGACTTGCCTTCGGCCATCGACAGGCGGGTCCGGAGGCGCGGCTCATCGGCGGAGAGCTCGTTCGCGGTGGCGGAACCCCGGAGCGTGAGGGCCGTTGCGGTCGACTCCTCGACGGCTCTTAGCCACTTGCCGGCCGCCTCCAGGTCAGCGCCGATCCCCGCCTCGGCGAGGTGCTTGGTCAGGAGCTTGCGCTGCTTCACGGCGATCTCGTCGGTGCAGGCGGCCTGGATCACGGGGGCGAGCGTGGTGGGCGCGACGAAGACGGTCCGGCGCATGCCGAGCATCCGGATCAGCGTGCGCTCGTCGTACAGGGCACGCTCTGTGATCGCGACCTCACTCCCCGGCACCCGGGCGGCGACGGAGAGGTGGACCGTCGCGGGGTCGGTCGCGTGCAGGACGACCATCGAGCTGGCCGCCTGGACCGGGTCCGCCGCCTGGCAGGAGGGTGCCAGCCGGTGCCGCCGCCCGATCCTGGCCCGCCGTTCGGCCACCCCGATCCGCTCCATCGAACGCCCCCTGTGCCTCGGTGATACACCGTTCTTACCATTACGTTCCAGCCACGTTCCGCCACCGTTGTACCCCACGACTGCCCGCGAGCCGTGATCATGTCCTGGAACCGGATAGGCTCGGGGCATGTACTGGTTCCTGCTGTTCCTCGGCGTACTGGCGGTGTGGCTTCTGGTCCTCGTCCTGCTCGCCAAGAAACTGTGGGGCCAGACCAAGGCACTGACACGTGAGTTGGTCGCCGCCCAGTCCAAGCTCGATGCCGCGCAGTCGGAGGCCAGGTCCGTACGGGCCGCCGAAGACGCACCGGCCCGGGCGTAGTATCGGCGCTCACTGTTGAGCCACGAGTAGAAGTCGGTAGAGGGAGTTCGTCATGATTCCGTTTCTCGGAATGCCCCAGGGCGCGGAGTGGCTCGTTATTCTCGCGATCGTCGTGCTGCTGTTCGGTTCGGCGAAGCTGCCGGCCCTGGTGAAGCAGCTCGGCAAGTCGAAGAAGATCTGGGAAGAAGAGGTCGGCCCGGGTCGCAAGAAGGACGACGAGCTGACCGAGGGCGTGCAGGCGCCGACCCAGCAGGTCAACCCGCAGGTGCAGGCCCCCAGCCAGCAGCCGGTGCAGCAGCCGAACCAGGTGAACGGCCAGGGCGACGGCCTGCCGCCGACTCACACGGCCAACTGAGCCGCGCGCTCCATCTGTGACAGTGGTGAGGATCGGACGGCGGAAAGAGCGCCGCCCGAAAGACGAAGAGGGTCGGATGACCCTGCGCGAGCACATCATCGAGCTCCGCAACAGGCTCGTCATCAGTGTGCTCGCGATCGTGGTCTGTACGGTGATCGGCTGGTTCATCTACGACCAGGCCTTCCACCTCCTCACGGCGCCGTTCAAGTCGAGCGTGCGCCAGCTGGACCCGACCGGTAAGCCGCCGGAACTGATCCTCGGCGGGGTCGGCGACGCGCTGACCTTCCGGATCAAGATCTCGGCGCTGTTCGGGTTGCTGCTGGCCGCGCCGGTCTGGCTCTACCAGCTGTGGGCGTTCATCGCGCCCGGCCTGCACCGCAGCGAGAAGAAGTGGGCGATCCTGTTCGCCTCGATCGCGGCGCCGCTGTTCGCCGGCGGCATGGCGGTCGCGTACTGGACGCTGCCGAAGGGCATCGCGATCCTGATCAGCTTCACGCCCGAATCGGTGCAGAACCTGATCGACCTGCCGCACTACCTGGACTTCGTGATCCGGACCATGCTGGTCTTCGGGATCGCGTTCCTGATCCCGTTGGTGGTCGTGCTGCTGAACATGGTCGGGATCGTGCCGGCCTCGGTGCTCGGCAAGTTCCGGCCGTACATCATCTTGGTGATCTTCGTCTTCGCGGCGGTCGCCACCCCGTCCGGTGATCCGTTCACGATGTGTCTGCTGGCCATCCCGATGTGCCTGCTGTTCTTCGTCGCCGAAGTGATCTGCCGGATCAACGACAAGCGCCGCTCGCGCAAGACCGAGGAACTGCTGGCCGACTGATGAGCCGACACATCGCCCTGGTGGTCAACCCCACCAGCGGCCGGGGCCTCGGCGCCCGGGTCGCGCCCGTCGTCCGGCAGCGCCTGGAATCGGCGGGGCTGAGCGTCACGCAGTACGAGACGGCCTGCGCCGAGGACGTCGGCCGGATCTCCGCCGAGGTGATCGCGTCCGGTGCCGACGCGGTGGGCCTGGTCGGCGGGGACGGCACGATCCATCTCGGTGCGCAGGTGCTGGCGAAGTCGGGGATGCCGTTCGGCGTGATCCCGGCGGGGACCGGGAACGACTTCGCGCGCGGGATCGGCGTACCGCTGAAAGATCCGGTCGCGGCGGCCGACCTGATCGCCGGCGGGCGGACCCGGTCGGTCGACCTCGCGGTGGCCAAGGACGAATTCATCACGACGGTGGTGGCCGGCGGCTTCGATTCGCTGGTGAACAAGCGCGCGAACGCGATGAGCTGGCCGAAGGGCAATTCGCGGTACACGCTGGCGACGCTGGCGGAGCTGCGGACGTTCAAGCCGCTCTCGTACGTCGTGACGGTCGACGGCGAGGTGATCGAGACGGACGCGATGCTGGTCGCCGTCGGCACCGGTCCGACGTACGGCGGCGGACTGCAGATCTGCGCCGGCGCCGAGATCGACGACGGACTCCTCGACATCACCATCATCAAGCCGGTCTCCCGGCTCACCCTGCTCCAGATGTTCCCGAAGCTCGCCAAGGGGACCCACGTCGGCCACCCGATGCTGCAAACCCTCCGCGGCCGCGCCGTCCGCCTGGAGTCCCCCACGGTCACCGCGTACGCCGACGGCGAGATCCTCGGGCCCCTCCCGGTCGACATCACCATCGCCCCAGGCGCCCTCACCGTCTTCGCCTGAGCCTCTCAATCACGGTAAGAATCTGTGTGATCCCTTTTCGTGACGGGAATTGTCTGATAGGAAAGCTTCCTAACAGATAACTCTCGACGCCCCTCGAAGGAGAGATCGTGCTCAACCGCCCCCGCAAGACCAGCACGAAGTTGGCCGCAGTCCTGATCGGCTTCGCCGTCGTCGCTACTCCCGCCTACGCGATGGCTTCACCGTTCACGCCGCACACCGACGTCGCCCACCAGGTGATGAAGGTCCAGGCGACCGGTCTCGACGACCCGGCCAAGAAGGAAATCGCGATGAAGATCGTCTCCAGCGCGGAGAACTCCTCGCTGGACTGGAAGGCGCAGTACAAGTACATCGAGGACATCGACGACGGCCGCGGCTACACGGCCGGCATCATCGGGTTCTGCTCCGGGACCGGCGACATGCTCGACCTGGTCAAGCTGTACAAGGCCCGCAAGCCCGGCAACGTGCTCGAGAAGTACCTGCCGGCACTCGAGCGTGTCAACGGCACCGACGGACACTCCGGTCTCGACCCGAACTTCACCAGGGACTGGAAGACCGCGGCGAACGACTCCGTCTTCAAGGCTGCCCAGGACTCCGAGCGCGACCGGGTCTACTTCAACCCGGCCGTCTCCCAAGGTAAGTCCGACGGCGTCGGCACCCTCGGCCAGTTCACGTACTACGACGCGATCGTCATGCACGGCGACGGCGACGACTCGACCAGCTTCCGCAACATCCGCAAGCGCGCCCTGGCCAAGGCCAAGCCGCCGTCGCAGGGTGGCAACGAGACCACCTGGCTGAACGCCTTCCTCGACGCCCGCGTCTGGGCGATGAAGCAGGAGGAGGCGCACAGCGACACCAGCCGGGTCGACACCGCCCAGCGCGTCTTCCTCCGCAACGGCAACCTCAACCTCAACACCCCCCTCGACTGGAAGGTCTACGGCGACAGCTACCACATCGGCTGACCCCCACCCCAACCCTCGCACCCCACCTGTCCCGGGGTGCGAGGGTTTCCGTTGCCTCAGGAAGTGGTGGGCTTGGACATGGCATTACTTGTTCAAGCCCCCGGTTACGTGTTCAAGCCTCTGTCGGTGGATAGGTTCGTGGAATGGCGAGCAGGCGACGGGTGGGGGAGAAGGTCTCGGGGGATTCTGCGCGGCGGGTTGCGTTGGGGGCTCAGGGGTTTGGGGTGCGGCGGGCTGGTGGGAAGGTGGGGGTGCGGGAGATCAGGCGGGTGGTTGATCGGGTCGGCGTGTTGCAGGTGGACTCGGTCAATGTGCTTACGCGGTCGCATTACCTGCCGTTGTTTGCGCGGCTCGGGGGATATGAGCGGGAAAGGCTGGATCGGCTCTGCTGGGGTGAGAAGCGGGAGCTGTTCGAGTATTTCTGGGGGCACAAGGCGGCCCTGATCCCGCTGAGTAGCTACCGGTTGCTGCGCTGGCGGATGCGGGCGGCCGAGCGGCAGGACTGGAGTGATCCGGACGTCACCGCACCCTGGTCGGTCGTGGTCGGGATGCAACGGCTGAACGAGGAGCGGCCCGGGTACGTCGGCCAGGTGCTGAAGCTGGTCGAGGAACGCGGGCCGATCTCGGCGGGTGAGGCCAGCCCGGACGGCGTACGGCGTAAGTCGACCGACCCGCATCCCGATCCGAGCACCGGCACGATGTGGAACTGGCAGGACGCCAAGATCGCCATCGAGTACCTGTTCTGCACCGGCCGGGTGACGATCGCCGGCCGCCGCAACTTCGAGCGCCTCTACGACCTGACCGAACGCGTCCTCCCGGAAGCCGTCCTCGAAGCCCCCGAACTCACCGCCGACGAGGCCCGCCGCGAACTCGTCAAACTCTCGGCCAAGGCCCTCGGTATCGCCACCGCAAAAGACCTCTGCGGCGCGCGAGGCTACTTCCCGTTGCCCTCGGCAACCGCCAGGCCCATCATCAGCGACCTGGTCGACACCGGCGAGCTCATCCCGGTCCAGGTCGAAGGCATCCCTCAGCAGAGCTACCTCGCCGTCGGCGCCGAGGACCACCCGATCGACGCCCGCGCCCTGCTCTCACCCTTCGACACCCTGATCTGGAACCGCGACCGCACCGAACGACTCTTCGACTTCTTCTACCGGATCAGCATCTACACCCCTGCCGCACAACGCATTCACGGGTACTACGTACTGCCGTTCCTCCTCGGCGATCGACTCGTCGCCCGCGTCGACCTCAAAGCCGACCGCCAGAACTCCGCCCTCCTGGTCCCCACCGTCACCCCCGAACCAGGCGCCAAGAACCTCGCCGAGCCAATGGCAGCCGAATTCACCAAGATGGCCGATTGGCTCAACCTCGACCGGGTCCAGGTGACCGCCTCCAGCAAACTCGGCCGCGCCCTGTCCGAGCTCACTAGGGGCTGAGCAACGGTCAGGCGAAAGTGTCGACTGTCGCAACCTCCGGCTGACTCTGTACTACGACGTCGGGCTGCCGATCGATGACCGGCAGGAGCCGGTCGAGCCAGCGGGGGATCCACCAGTTGGCTGTACCCAGCAGGGTCATTGCCGCCGGCACCAGAATCATCCGGACGACGGTCGCGTCGATGAAGATGGCGACGGCCAGGCCGAGACCGAACATCTTCGCCGACGGGTCGGTGCTCAGCACGAAGCCGAGGAAGACAGAGACCATGATCAGCGCGGCCGACGTGATCAGTCGCCCGGTGGTGGCGATGCCGTGCACGACCGAACCGGTGCTGTCGCCGCTGACGACATACTCCTCCCGCACGCGCGACAGCAGAAACACCTCGTAGTCCATCGAGAGCCCGAACAGGATCGCGAACATGAACATCGGGATGAACGGCACGATGGGAACGGTCGTCTCCAGCCCGATCAGGCCGGCACACCACCCCCACTGGAACACCATCACCATGATCCCGAACGAGGCGCCGATGCTGAGCAGGTTCATCAGCGCCGCCTTGAGCGGTACGAGAATCGAGCGGAAGACCAGGATCAGCAGCAGGACCGACATCAGGATCACGGCGCCGACGAACAGTGGGAGTCGATCACCGACCTTGGCACCGACATCGGCGAAGCTCGCGGTCGGTCCACCGACATGTGCGGTCGCCGGGCTGCCGCGTAGTACGGAGGGAAAGACGTCGGAGCGGAGTCGCCGGATCGTTTCGACGGTGGCGTCGGCCTGGGGTCCCGTGGTCGGGAACGCGAGGATGGTCGCCAGGCCGGTGGTCAGCTCGGCGGGCGCGACCGCCGCGATGCCGCGATCGGCCTTGATGGCATCGGCCAGCGGCTGGACGACGCCCGGGTCCCGGGTGGTGTCCACGGCGATCACCAACGGGCCGTTGATGCCCGGACCGAAGCCTTGGGCAACGAGGTCGTAGGCGCGGCGCTCGGTCCTGGTTTCGGGCAGCGAACCCTCGTCGGGTGAGCCGACCCGCAGCGCCAGCACCGGCGCGGCGAGGGCCAGCAGAGCGATGCTCGCGCCGACGAGATAGGCCACGGCGTTCCTGGAGACGTGCCGGGCCCAACGCTGCCAGCCTTCGGTGCGCGGCCGGGCGAGGTGCCGTACGCCGAGGCGGTTGATCCAGTGCCCGGACAGACCCAGGAACGCGGGCAACAAGGTGATCGAGGCAACGACCATGATCAGCACGACGACCGAGACGGCGATCCCGCCCGCGGTCATGAACGGTACGCCGGCGACCGCCAGACCGAGGATCGCGATCACCACCGTGCCACCGGCGAAGACCACGGCCTGTCCGGCGGTGGCGACCGCCCGGCCGACCGACTCCTGCACGGTCAGCCCTTGGGCGAGGTATTCGCGGTGCCGGGTGACGAGGAACAACGCGTAGTCGATCCCCACCCCGAGGCCGACCATGCTGCCGATCACCGGTGCCCAGCTGGGAACGTCGATCAGGTAGCTGATCAAGGACATCGAGCTGATGCCGAGCGCGAGCCCGAACAGCGCCAGCCCGATCGGCAACCCCATCGCGATCAGCGATCCGAACGTCACCAGCAGGATGACGACGGCAACCAGCAAGCCGAGCCCTTCGCCGATCCCCGTCCCGGGCTGCTCGAAGGCGAAGAACAGTTCGCCGCCCAACTCGACCCGCAGGCCGGGATGACCTGTACCGGCGAAGTCCTTGAGCCTCGCCAGGTCGGCCGGGCCGAGTTTGTCCTGTACGGCGTACTGAAGGCGGATCACCGCGACGTGGCCATCCGGCGAGATCGCCGGTTCGCTGACGCCGACCACGTTGGGCAACCGGGCGGCTCCGGCCTCGAGATCGGCCAACGAGCGGAATCCTGTACTGCGGTCGGTCGGCGTGATCACCATTTGCGCGGTCATTCCGGCGTGATCCGAGCGGCTGAGCAGGTCGGCCGCCTGTTGCGAATCGAGTCCCGGTGCGCCCATCGAATCCTCGAGTTTCTGGCCGAAGGCGCCGGCGGCGGCGACCACGAGCAGCGCGACGACGAGCCAGGTACCGATCACCGTCCACGGCCGACGGGCGGCGTACCGGCCCAGTGTGTAAAGAGCGTGCGACATCATCGGTGGTCTCCTTCAGAGCCCGGTTGGCAGGTGGCCTCAGCCTGGCGAGATCCGGGCCTGCGAACCTCGGGAGAAGGGCCGGACTTCACCTGGCCAAGTGGCTGACCAGTGAGCCGTACTTTGGGCCGATCCGCGGCGCGCTCGAGTTGTCTACTGTGAGGTCATGTTGCTGAAGAACGCGATCCGCTCACTGTGGGCAGAACCGCGTGCACAGCAGCCGCCGAAGCGCGTGTGGCGGGATTGGTTGCTTGCTGCCTTGCTGGTGTCGACGGCCCTCCTCGAAGGCATCTTCCGGACTGATGTGGTCTGGCGGCCGGTTGCCGTCGTGCTCGCCGTACTGCTCGGCGTCGCCATGTTGTGGCGGCGTACGCACCCGCTCGCGGTGGTCGCTGCCGTGTTCGGTTCGTTCGTTGTGCTCGACCTCGCCAGCCTGCTCAGCGGCGTTGGGTCAGTGGGGCTGTACACGGCGGTCAGCGCAGTGCTCTTGCCGTACGCGCTGTTCCGCTGGGCGTCCGGGCGGGAGATCGCGATCGGCTCAGGGTTCATCCTGACCGCGCTGTTCCTCGGGCTGTTCGTCGACACCACGGGGCTCGGCGAGTCGATCGCCGGGAGCATGTTCCTGCTCTTCCCGGCGACGCTCGGTGCTGCGATTCGCTACTGGTCGACGGCCCGGCTGCGGGAATTCGATCAGGTCCGGCTCCGCGAGCGCGAGCAACTGGCTCGCGAACTGCACGACACGGTCGCCCACCACGTGTCGGCGATCGCGATCCGGGCCCAGGCCGGCCGGGTCGTCGCCGCGACCGATCCGTCGGCGGCGCTCGACGCGCTGATCATCATCGAGACCGAGGCCTCCCGGACGCTCGCCGAGATGCGCACGATGGTCGCGGGTCTCCGGGCGGATGAGACGGCCGCCCTCGCTCCACAGCCGGGATTGGCTGATCTCGAGCGCCTGGCCCGTAGCACCGGAATGTTGGTCGAGGTCGATCTCTCGGGCAATCTTGAGGACCTCGTCCCTTCGGTCGGGGCAGCCATCTACCGGATAGCTCAGGAGTCGATCACGAACGCCGTCCGCCATGCCCGCGCCGCGACGCGGATCGACGTACGGGTGGCGGGAGAGAGCGATGTCGTGCGGTTGACCGTCCGCGACGACGGGTCGCCGGGGCCGGCAGGGTCGCCCGGATACGGGCTGGTCGGGATGACCGAGCGGGCCACGCTGCTCGGCGGCTCCTTCGAAGCGGGGCCGGGGCCGGACCGCGGCTGGGTCGTCGAGGCGGTGTTGCCGCGATGATCCGGGTGCTGGTCGCCGACGACCAGGAGCTCGTCCGGACCGGGCTGACGATGATCCTCTCCGCCCAACCCGACATCGAGGTGGTCGGTCAGGCTGTCGACGGCCTGGAGGCGGTCGAGCTCGCCCGCCGGCTGCGCCCGGACGTCTGCCTGTTCGACATCCGGATGCCCGGGATGGACGGCATCGCGGCCACCCGCGAACTCGCCGGGCCGCAGGTGGAGGACCCGCTGGCGATCGTGGTGATCACCACCTTCGACGAGGACGAATACGTCCACGGCGCGCTGAAGGCCGGCGCCCGCGGCTTCCTGCTCAAAGGCGCCGGGACCGATCTCCTGGTCCAGGCCATCCACGCCGCCGCCAACGGCGACGCCCTGATCGCCCCGAACATCACCGCTCGTCTCCTGGCGGCCTTCTCCGACACCCGCCTCGGCCGACCACCCGTTCAACCGCTCGAGCCCCTCACCACCCGCGAAGAAGAAATCCTCCGCACCGTCGCCCAGGGTCGCACCAACTCCGAGATCGCCACCGACCTGCACATCAGCCTCAGCACCGTCAAAACCCACCTCACCAGCATCATGACCAAACTCAACGCCCGAAACCGGGTAGAACTGGTCATGTGGGCCTACGAAACCCACCGGGTCCACCGCTGACCCAGCCTGTTCGCCGTGGGGGGAAGGGGTTCTGGGGGTGGGGGCAGATAGATTGGGGGACATGAGCACCCCGTCCGAGAAGTATGCCGTTTTCCGCTCGGACCAGGAGCACCCCGCAGTGAAGGAGTTCCGGGAGCTGTACGACTTCCGGCTGGACGACTTCCAATTGCGGGCGTGTGCCGCGCTCGAGGACGGTCACCAGGTGCTGGTCGCGGCGCCGACCGGGTCCGGGAAGACGCTGGTCGGGGAGTTCGCCGTCCACCTCGCGCTCCAGCGCGGGCAGAAGTGCTTCTACACCACCCCGATCAAGGCACTGAGCAACCAGAAGTACAGCGACCTCGTACGCCGGTACGGCAGCGACAACGTCGGCCTGCTCACCGGCGACAACTCGATCAACTCCGAGGCGCCGATCGTCGTGATGACGACCGAGGTGCTCCGGAACATGCTGTACGCCGCCTCGCAGACCCTCCTCGGCCTGTCGTACGTCGTGATGGACGAGGTGCACTACCTCGCCGACCGGGCCCGCGGCGCCGTCTGGGAAGAGGTGATCATCCACCTCCCCGATTCGGTAGCCGTGGTGTCGCTGTCCGCGACCGTGAGCAACGCCGAGGAGTTCGGCGACTGGCTCGAGACGGTCCGCGGCAACACCGTCGTCGTCCTGGAGGAGAAGCGCCCGGTCCCGCTCTTCCAGCACGTGATGGTCGGCAAACGCCTGCACGACCTGTTCGCGGGCGAGGCGCCGACCGCGCGCGCCGGCCAAGCGCAGTACGGGCCGCAGTCACGATCAGGCAACCCCGCCAAAGCCAACCAGCCGGGCAGCACCGATCTGAAAGACCTGGTCAACCCGCAGCTGGTCCGGATCGCCCGCGACGACAACCGGATCTTCCGCGACGACTCCCGCAAGCCGCGTCGTCGCCGTGACCTGCCGAAGCAGCGGCCGCCGAAGTCGCATTTCACGCCGTACCGGTCGGATGTGGTGGAGGAACTCGACGCGGGCGCCCTGCTGCCGGCGATCTACTTCATCTTCTCGCGCAAGGGTTGCGAGGACGCGATGTTGCAGTGCCTGCGCTCCGGCCTGCGGCTGACCAAGCCGAGCGAGCAGGCCGAGATCAAGCGGGTGCTCGCCGAGCGGATGGTGGATCTGCCGGACGAGGACCTCGGCGTCCTGGGCTACCACGACTTCGCCGAAGCGCTCAGCCGCGGGATCGCCGCGCACCACGCCGGCATGCTCGCGGCCTTCAAGGAGGTCGTCGAGGAGCTGTTCGCGCGCGGCCTGATCAAGGTCGTCTTCGCCACCGAGACCCTTGCCCTCGGCATCAACATGCCGGCCCGCACGGTCGTGCTGGAGAAGCTGAGCAAGTGGAACGGCGAGGCCCACGTCGACATCACGCCGGGGGAGTACACGCAGCTCACCGGCCGCGCCGGGCGCCGCGGCATCGACGTCGAGGGGCACGCGGTCGTCCTCTGGCAGCCGGGCTTCGACCCGCGCGCCGTGGCCGGCCTGGCGAGCACCCGGACGTATCCGCTCCGCTCGTCGTTCTCCCCGTCGTACAACATGGCCGTCAACCTGGTCCGTCAGGTCGGCAGGTCCAGGGCGAGAGACATGCTGGAGCTGTCGTTCGCGCAGTTCCAGTCCGACCAGGCCGTCGTCGGGCTGGCTCGTCAGGTGCAGCGCAACACCGAGGCGCTCGAGGGGTACAAGGAGTCCATCAACTGCCACCTCGGCGACTTCCTCGAGTACGCCGCGCTGCGCCGCCGGATCGGTGATCGCGAGTCGTCCGGTTCGAAGCGGCGCAAGCTGGACCGCCGGGTCGAGGCGCAGGAGTCGCTGGAGAAGCTGCGGATCGGTGACATCATCCGGATCCCGGCCGGCCGGAGTGCGGGCTGGGCGCTCGTCCTCGACCCCGGTGTCCGGTCCGAGCGCGAAGGTCCGCGGCCGACCGTGCTCACGCTCGACCGCCAGGTGCGGAAGCTGTCGATGATCGACTTTCCGACCCCGGTCGACGCGATCAGCAGCCTCCGCGTGCCGAAGAAGTTCAACGCGCGCAACCCGCAGCAACGGCGCGAACTCGCCCACGTACTCCGCGGCCGGACCGACATGCTCGGCGAAGAAGGCCCGCCGTCGTCGCGTAGCCGCAACGGTGACGTCGTCACGCACGCGGACGATCCGGAGCTCCAGCAGATGCGGGCCGAACTGCGCGCGCACCCCTGCCACGGCTGCTCCGATCGCGAGGACCACGCCCGTTGGGCCGAGCGGTACTTCCGGCTGGACCGGGAGAATCGCGATGTCCAGCGCAAGATCGAGCAGCGGACGAACACCATTGCCCGCCAGTTCGACCGGGTCTGCCAGGTGCTCGACGCGCTGCACTACCTTGAAGGCGACAAGACCACCGAGGCCGGCGACCGGCTGTCGCGGATCTACACCGAGCTCGACCTGGTGGCCGCCGAGTGTCTGCGCGTCGGGGTGTTCGACGACCTCGACGTACCGGAGCTTGCCGCCTGCCTTGCCGCGCTCGTCTACGAGTCGCGGTCGAAGGACGAGCCGACGTCGCCGCGGTTGCCGCGCGGCGAGGTGCGCCCGGCGCTGGAGCAGATGGGCCTGATCTGGCGCGAACTCTCTGCGCTGGAACGCGATATGCGGGTCGACTTCCTGCGCCCGATGGACCTCGGCTTCTGCTGGGCCGCGTTCCGCTGGGCTTCGGGCGCCTCGCTGGCCGAGGTTCTCTACGAGTCGGATCTGGCGGCGGGCGACTTCGTTCGCTGGGTCAAGCAGCTCATCGACCTGACCGAGCAGGTGGCCGATGCGGCCGGTCCGACGCCGCTGCGCAAGACGGCCCGCGCGGTCACCGAGCAGATCCGCCGCGGCGTCATCGCCTATGCCTCGGTGGTCGACGAACCGGACAGTTAGACGAGAACCGTTACTGACCCGATCCTCCTGTAGATAAAAGGCTTCGTCTTCATCTCCAGGAGGATCATTCAGTGGAACTGTCGCGCCGCACCCTTGGCAAGTTCGCCGTCGCTGCCGGAGCATCCGCAGTCGTCGGTACTACGGTCGCCCGGTCCGCCGGTGCTGACA
Source organism: Kribbella sp. NPDC006257 (assembly GCF_040613535.1). Classification (NCBI taxonomy): domain Bacteria; kingdom Bacillati; phylum Actinomycetota; class Actinomycetes; order Propionibacteriales; family Kribbellaceae; genus Kribbella; species Kribbella sp. NPDC006257. The sequence goes on along the minus strand of NZ_JBEXSJ010000011.1, from coordinate 177,927 downwards.
CGACGTGGCGCGCCAGCGGCACCGCGGTACCGGCGCTGGCCGGGTTCGACAATGAGCTGAAGAGCTTCATGCAGGCGCGCGGGGTGACAGCCGGGCAGATCGCGGTCACCTACAAGGGTCGCCTGGTGCTTGCCCGCGGCTACAGCACGTCCAGCACGTTGGACGTCCAGCCCACCTCGCTGTTTCGCGTTGCCAGCTTGACGAAATCGTTCACTGCCGCGGCCATCCTCAAGCTCGTCCAGGATGGGAAGCTGAGCCTGACGACGCCGGTGACGTCGATCCTCACGTTCACCCCGCCGGCCGGGCAGACCGTTGATCCGCGGCTGAAGACGGTCACGATCAAGCGGCTCCTGCAGCATCTCGGCGGCTGGGATCGGGACGTCTCCGGCGACCCCCTCGGCATGGACGGAACGATCTCCCAGGCGCTCGGCGTACCGATGGAGCTGAAGCATGCCGACCTGATCAAGTTCATGGCGGGCCGGGCGCTCGACAACGCGCCTGGGACCAAGGTTGCCTACTCGAACTTCGGCTACCTGCTTGCCGGCCGGGTGATCGAGAAGGTGTCCGGCCTGAGCTACTCGACGTACGTGCAACAGAAGTTGCTCACGCCGCTGAAGATCACCCGGATGAAGCCTGGGCAGACGCTCGTGAAGCAGACCGGTGAGGTGCCGTACGAGTCGCAGTACACGGGGCGCACGGTGCTGGACAACTCGGGCAAGGTCGTCCCCGCGCCGTACGGATCGTTCAGCATGCGCCTCCACGATGCCAACGGTGGCTGGCTCTCGAGCGCACCTGATCTGGTGCGCTGGGCAAGGATGTTCGACGCGCCGTCCAGTGTCCTGAACAGCACGTCGCTGGCGAGCGTCTGGGCGAAGCCGGAGACCGGCATTCAAGATGGTTGGTACTACGGAATGGGCTGGCAGGTTCGCCCGGTGACGGGCGGCACCGGTCGCAACACCTGGCACACCGGCAGCCTGCCGGGCACCTTCACGCTGCTCGTCCGTACCTACAACGGGATGAGCTGGGCCGCCCTGTTCAACCGGCGTGACGACGCCAGCGGCAAGTCGTACGGCGACATCGACCAGGCCATGTGGAACGCAGCCGCCACCGTCAGGACCTGGCCCACCAACGACCTGTTCCCCAAGTACTTCCCGGCTTAATACATCAGCGCGCGGAAGTGCGGATCGGTGGTCCGGTCCTCGCCGACCATTGCGGCGAGAACGTTGCGCACAGCATCGATCGCGGCATCGCCATGCGTCTTGCGGAGGCGGCGCTCGTACGACTGGTGGAACTTCCGCGCAGTCGAGAGCGCCGCCTCACCGCGTTCCGACAGGTGCAGCAGCCGCGCCCGTCCGTCTGTCGGATCAGGCTTCCGTACGACGTATCCCCGGCGCTCCATGTCGTCGATGATCTGCCCGGCGCCCTGTTTGCTGATGCCGAGTCGCTCGGCCAGCGCGCTGATCGTCATCGGTGTCGCACCGAGGGTCCGGAAGACGAACCCGTCCGAACGGCCCTGCTCGTCGAAGCCCTGCGCCGCCATCGAGGCCCGGAGTTCGCGGACGAACTCCTGGTCGGCCAGCACCAGCAGGATTCCGAAATCGGGGTTGCGCGAAGCGGTCATGTCCTCCATGATAGACAAGTCAAGTTGAACAAGTCAGCTTGTCTAAATTTCGAGGGGGACAGATGCAGATCATTCGTGCGACCGATGCACCGAAGTTCCAGCTTCCGGGAGTCGAGTTCACCGTGCTCGCCGCGCCCAGCAGTGGTTCGGCCGGCCTGTGCACCTGGCGGCTGTCGGTCGATGTCGGGGTGGACAACGAAGAGCCGCACACCGTCGACCGCGACGAGGTGTTCATGGTGCTGTCGGGCACCGTCCGGGTGACCAAGGACGGTGACAAGCTCGGCCCGGGCGACGCGATCGTCGTACTGGCCGGGGAGCCGATCCAGCTCGCCAACCTCGGCGAGACCAAGGCAGAGCTCTACGTTGCCGTCACTGCAGGCTTCACCGGCACGATGGCCGACGGCAGCACCGTCCAGCCGCCGTGGGCTCAGTAGGTGTTGCAGTAGGTCGCGGTCAGCAGCGGCGCAGGGGAGCTGTGTAGGTCGTCTTGCTGGCGGTGGCTACGTAGTAGTCGGTGACGTAGCTGCCGTCAGTCAGCCGGTCCCACACCGACGTAGTACCGACCTTGGTCCCCGGCGCCTGACAGGTGATCCAGGCAAGCGCGCCGGCGTTGAGCGCGCCGAGCACGGCGTACGACGTACCGGGGCCGCTCCGCCTGCTCAAGCCGGCTGTCTTGGTCTGGAACGGCAGACTGCAGCCAGGGATCGGTGCGCTGTACGTCGTGTTGGACGGCGTGTTCACGTAGTAGTCGCTGACGTAGCCTCCGACGATCAGTTTGTTCCAAACCGTCGTCGTGCCCACCTTGGTGCCGTAGGTCTGGCAGGACACCCACACTGTCGACCCACTCGGATAAGTGGCGACTACCGGGTACGCCGTGGTCGGGCCACTGCGGGCGGTCAGAGTGGCCGTTGTCTGGTAGGCAAACCCGACTGAACCGACCGGTGCGTCGAACCGGTCGTTGTCGATGTTCAGAGTGACTCCGCCGTACGTCTCGGTGTGATCACCCCTGTACTGCTTGGCCCGCTGGCCGACGCTCCAGTAGAGATTGGAGACGGTCGGCCAGTTGATCAGTGATGCGTTCAGGTCCCACCGGGCGATCCAGATTGCATCCGGTCGGGCGTAGGCGGTGGAGTTGTAGACCTGTGCGAGTTGAAGCGCACCGGAGTCCTGGTGTGCGTACACGCCGGCCAGGAAGCCGCGCCGGTGCAGCTCCTTGGTCCACCAGGTCAGGTAGCTGAGCACTGTCGATTTGCAGCTCGTGTTGTTGACGTCGTAGTGCTCCATGTCGTTGTAGATCGCGCTGCCTGCTAGTAGGCCGAGTGCTCTGGCTTTGTTGAAGGCATCGGTGGCAGCAGCCGTTCCCTGCGTCCCGGGAGCGCTCGCTGAGATCTTCTGAGATGTCGTCCTGGTACTGCAGGGTGCCTGCAGGCCGATGTAGATGGGGATCAGCTTCCAGCCCATCCTGGTCACGCTGCTGACCCAGCTCGCGGTGAGCTGCGGCTGCGCGCAACTACGGTTCACGCCGCCGATGTAGATGCCGATCGCCTTGTACGGAGACGCCTTCCACGCGGTCATCTGGGCGACGGTCGGCGCCGTACAGGTGTCGAACGCCAACCCGACGTACCGGTTCGAGACCGAGCCACTCGGAAACACGAGCGTCGTCGTCGGTTCTGCTCCGGCCGGCACCGCACCGCTCAGCAGGAGCGCTCCGGCCGCCAACCCCACTGCAACCTTGATGGAAAACACTGCCCCCACCCCCTGCCGCTAAGTAGACGCCGGTTCGACGCCTTTGCCTAGAGGCTGTCTGAGGCGTCGGGCAGTATGTGGTCTGGAGAGGGAGGAACCATGGTGGAACCGACGATTGTCGAGCGGGACGAGCAGCCGTACGTCGCGCTGCGGGGCAAGGTGCCGATGGACGGGATCGCGGCCTTCGCGGACCGGATGCACGAGGTGATCGGCTGGATCGCCGCCCGCAACATCGAGCCGGTGGGTGCGCCGTTCTTCAAGTACGACGTGGTCGACATGGATGAAGGTCTGGTGATGGAGATCGGCTTCCCGATCGAGGAGCGCCACAGCGGCGAGGAAGAAATCGTCGGCGGCGTCCTCCCGGCCGGGCGCTACGCCGGCGTGACCCATCACGGCCATCCCGACGGCCTCCTCGGCGCCACCCGCGACCTGCTCGCCTGGGCCGAGAAGGAGGGCCTCGAATGGGACGCCAACGGCAACAACTGGACCTGCCGCCTGGAGGTCTACAAATCCGACCCGCGTGAGGTCCCTGACATGAACGACTGGGAGACCGAACTCCTCTTCCGCCTCTGCGACTAACCCGGTGGCGAGGAGGGGATCCCGGCCGTAGGGTTGCCGGAATGTCGACCTGGAGTACGCCTGAGCGAGTTGTGCCGCCGAACAATCCTGTCGACGAGCGGGCCGCACTCGAGGATCGGCTTGAGTTTCAGCGCACGACCCTGCTGATGAAGTGTGGCGGGCTGACGCCGGAGCAACTGGCGCTGCGATCCGTGCCGCCGTCGCCGCTCTCGCTGCTGGGCCTGGTGAGGCACCTGTCTGGCGTCGAGGCCTGGTTCCACGAGTACGACGACCTGCCGGATCACCAGTATTTCTGGGACTACGCGCCAGGCTCGACGGGAGGCAGCGCCGACGTCGACATCGCCCACGCCGACGACGACCTGGCGAGCTACCTGGCCAGCGTCGCCCGCTCACGAGCAGCAGTAGCCGGCCTCAGCCTCGACGAAGTCAGCCCCGGCGAGGACTACACCCTCCGCTGGATCTACCTCCACCTGATCGAGGAATACGCCCGCCACAACGGCCACGCCGACTTCCTCCGCGAAAGAATCGACGGCACCACCGGCGAATAGCTCGCTGCTCCCCTGCGTCAGCATCCGCACGCCTCCAACGCGAGCCCTCACCCGTTGCGGACGAAGCCCAGCTCGTTGCCATCCGGGTCCGCAATGGTGAACTTTCGTGTCCCGTACGGCGTATCGAAAAGCGGCTCGACGACCACAGCCGCCTCCCGCACCTGCTCCCAGAGCGCGTCCGGATCGTCCGCCGTGAAGTTGAACCGCCCACCTCGCCCGTCAGCCTCCATCACCGCGAACGTCGCACCACCCTGCGCCTTGAAATGCGCGTAATTCGGCACGTCCGGCGGCCAGTACGCCTCGACCTCAAACCCCAGCACCGTCGTGTACCACTCGACGGCAGCCTTCAGATCAGCCACGTTCGCCCGCACATGCTCAAGCCGAGTCCCAACCATCCCCCGACCCTGCCACACGCCATGGACAGGTGGGGCCAACGATCCTGACAGAAGGTGAGGGCTCGGGATACCCGTGCGCCCATCTGCATGCGCTCGGCCAGCGCCCGGTGCTGTGCGTGGTGTCCCGATCGACAGGAGATGGTTGGGCTGCGTTTGCGGGTGCACGCTCAGGTGGGTGGGGATGGGGATGGCGTGCGGGGGATTTCGGGGCGGGGGAGTCTCGGTAGGTGGAAAGTTTCCGAATTTGGTGAGGGGTGGGAAATTTCTGATATGGGGAGTACAAAGAAGTGCTGTAGGTCTTACCGCCCCTAGGCCTGGAGGTACTTCATGGACGTCATGTACGGACTTGTCGGCGAGGCATCGTGGTTCTGTTGCGGGAACGCATGGGGACCCTGCGCGAGCACCGGGACCGGTGCTTGTGGGACGTGTCATTCGGGCAATTTTCAGCACGCCTGGACGAACACTTCGGACGCCTGTTACTCGATCACGCGGCCGGACAACTGCGGGATCACCGGGGTGTCCCGCAGGACGTGCGGGTTCCGGCATGCGACGACGCACCTGTGCACCGGCGCACGGGTGGTCACGTCGATCGCGGACTGTGGACCGCGGACGCGGTCGTTCTGTGGTGAGCGGGCTTGCTGCGGAGGGACGTGTGCGTCGAACCGGGTCATCGATCTGACCCCGGCGGCGTTCAGCCGGATCGCGAGTCTCAACTCCGGTCTGATCCCAGCCGGCATCGATGTGGGATGAGGTGAGCTGAGATGACTTCCACGATGGATCGCCGTGCTCTGCTCACCCGCGCCGCCCTGGGTGCGACCGGCCTGGTCGCGGCCAGTGCGATGGGCTCGCTCGCCCCGGAGGCCGCCTTCGCAGCGTCACCCCAACTGCCGGATCCGGGTGCGCCGGATCCCAACTTCGCCGAAGGCCTGATCACCGGCCGCAACCAGGATCTCCTGCAGGTGCAGGGATCCGACGGCCGGCTGCACAAGATCCAGCTGACCGGCGTCACCAGCATCTGGAAGCTGCAGCCGACCACGATCGACCAGGCGAGGATCGGCGACGGACTGTACGCCCGCGGCGTCAAGATGCCGAACGGCGTCCTGGCGGCGGAATCGGTCTGGCTCAACATCGTCAACCTGGACGTGATGATCAACTCGATCAGCCGCACCGGGCTGAACCTGGATCACTTCGGCCAGAAGATCTTCGGGCACCTGCGGCAAGGGATCACCGCGGCCGTCTACAACGGCACACCGGCGATCTCGGACCTGTCGTTGCTGAAGGTCGGCCGGCATGTTCAGGTGATCGGTGCCTGGCGCCCCGGCACGAGCGAGATCGACATCGCGACGATCTACGCGGCGAGCTGACCGGGAGGCCGCGATGTTCGCACAGCAAGTGGCGACCGCCCAGCCACTACTGATCGGACTGCTTCTCCTCTGTACGTCGTACGGCAAGCTGACGAACCCAGGGGAAGCAGAGAAGACCGCCCTCCCGAAGCTTGTCGGCGAGAAACGGGCCGTGCCCGCCTACCGCGCCGTCGGTGTCGTCGAGGCGATCCTGGCCCTGGCCCTTCTGAGTCCACCCGCCTGGACTGCAGAGGTGCTCGCCGCAACCGCACTCGGTCTCGGTTTCACCGGCTACCTGGTTTACGCCAAGGTCGTCGTACCTGAGGCGTCCTGTGGTTGCGCAGGCAAGTCGGCCAAACCTGTCGGCTACCGCTCGATCTCGCGCGCATTGTTGCTAACAGCAACAGCAGCGGTCACGCTGACGACCAACCAAGGATGGTGGTCGGCCGGACCGGCCGCGGCCGTCCTGATCGCCGAAGCGGCCTTGTTCGTGGCGCTGTCGCCCGAGCTCGACCGCTACTGGCTCCTACCCCTTCGACGGCTGCGCGTCCGGCTCAGCCACCCACTCGCTGGTACGGCGAGCAACGCTGTACCGCTCGCTGCCACCCAGCGCCGCCTGGTCAATAGCCCCGCCTATCGCGCGGTGACCGGACTGCTCAGGTCCGACATCCGTGACTACTGGGACGAAGAGGACTGGCGGTTCGTCAGCTACACCGCCCGGTACGACGGTCGCCCGGCGACTGCCGTTTTCGCCGTACCGCACGGCGATTCGGCACCGGAGACCGTCCGGGTCGCCGTCGTCGACGAGTCGTCGGGACAAACCCTCTACCGCCCTGCGCTCCTGAGCATGGCCAGCTAGCCGACCCAGCCCTCGCGGAGCTGACCGAACAACTCCGCGAGGGCTAGGCGGCGACCGGAAGTAGAAGGTCTCTGAGGGAGCGGGCTGCGATGAAGCCGGCCCGGTTCCCGCCGATGGTGCTGGCTGACGGGCCGTAGCCGATCAGGTGTACACGTGGGTCCAAGACTGTGTGCGTGCTGTCCATCCGGATCCCTCCGGAAGGCTCGCGGAGATGGAGCGGAGCGAGGTGAGCCAGGTCGGCGCGGAAGCCGGTCGCCCACAGGACCGCGTCAACTTCCTCCGCACGGCCGTCTGGCCACACCACCCCGGTGGGAGTGATCCGCTCGAACATCGGCAGCCGGGTGTAAACACCACGCCGGTACGCCGCTTGCTCCTGTTCACGGAGTTGCAGCCCAGTCACACTCACCACGCTCTGCGGAGGCAGCCCTGCGCGGACCCGTTCCTCCACCTTGGCGATGATCTTCCGTCCGAGTTCCGGCCCGAACTCGCCGTCAGTACGCCACTCGGGTGGCCGGCGCGTGACCCACGTCGTACGGGCGACCTCGGAGATCTCCGCGAGGAGCTGGACAGCAGAAGCGCCACCGCCGACAACAAGCACGTGTTTGCCCGCAAACTCCGAGGCTCCGTTGTAGTCAGCAGTGTGAAGTTGCCGACCAGTGAAGGTCTCGATCCCCGGATACCAAGGCACGAACGGCCGATCCCACGTGCCGGTCGCGTTGACGATCGCCTCCGCGCGATAGCTGTCATGCTCGGTCCGCACCAGATAGCCGTCACCATCACGCTGCACGCTCTCCACACTCACCGGCCGAACCACCGGCAGGTCGAACCGAGTCTCGTAGTCAGCGAAGTACCGCGGCACGAACTCGTTCGCGCGTTCGTCGCCGGCACTGGCCGGTACTGCGACGCCCGGCAGGTTCGCGATTCCGTGCACGTCGTGCATGGTCAGCGAGTCCCAGCGATGCTGCCACGCTCCACCCGGTGCCGGATTGCGATCGAGGACCACCACCCCGGCGTACGGGCTGAATCCCATTCTGACCAGGTGGTACGCGGCCGACAGTCCCGCTTGGCCGGCGCCGATTACCACTACCTGGGTCGTCTTCACAGGTAAGTTCAACGTCTGAAACAGGCCGGGATCTTCCCGCGCACGTTGCTACGGTGATGAGTCAGCGCAGGAGGGGAGAGGTTGCATGGTGCAGTTTCGTTCGGCTGGACCGGGAGATGCCGACTGGGTGGCGATGCTGCACGCGGACAGTTGGCGACGCCACTACCGCGGTGCGTTCGCCGACTCGTTCCTCGATGGAGACCTCGAAACTGAGCGCCGAGCGGTTTGGTCGTCGCGACTTGCCGCGCCCGAAGGTACTGCGACCATCGTTGCCGAGGAAGGCGAGCAATTGGTCGGCTTCGTCCACGTCGAGTTCGACGCGGATCCGAAGTGGGGGAGTCTGGTCGACAACCTGCACGTTCGGCACGACCAGCGCCGTACGGGCGTCGGCAGGCAACTGCTCGCCCGGGCCGGACAGGCGGCCGCCGACCAGGCGAGCAGCGACTCGATCTACCTGTGGGTCCTCCAGCAGAACACCGCTGCGCAGCAGTTCTATCTGGCCGTCGGAGCCACCTGCGTCGAGACCGCGCCGGTGTCACCACCGGGCGGAGACCCGGCCCGCCTCAATGGCGCACCCGACAGCCTCCGCATGGCCTGGTCCGACGTCAACCAGCTGGCCGGGACGTCAGCCGGCTGATCGATCAGTCCCAGCTGTTGTCGATGCGCCGGTGGTACCGCTGTCCAGCCTTGCCGCCGACGATCGCCGCGAGCAGCGTCACCACCAGCAGCGCGGCAGCGGCGATCACGCCACCGGTCGTCAGATCAGCGTCCGAGATCGGCACCGACGGCAGATCCAGGCGATTGACCAAGTCGTACTGCGAATCGGCCAGCACCCCGAGCCCCACGGCGATCAGTACGACGACCAGCCCGATCGCCCACACGCCGAAGGCCTGCCGAGCCCCGTCGAACCGGGCCAGTCGACCGGCGACGTACCCGCCGTTGTAGCAGGCGATCGCGAGCATCACGATGACCACCGCGGCAGTCGCGATCGCGATGACGCCGGCGTGCGCATCGAAGGTGCTCCGCTCGAACGTGACCGCATAGTCGACGGCGGCCGCGACGGCAACGAGGATCCCGGTGATCAGCACGGTCAGCCCGACCGCGATCAGCCATCCGAAGAACGCGGCTCCGCCCTTGAACCCGCGATACGCCGGATCGACCTCGGCCTCGCTGGCGATCTTCACATCCGCCCGGTGTGCAGCGCGCCGCTCTTCTTCCGGCTGGTAGTCCGGTACTGCAGCAACCGGCTCGTGAACTACGGTGCGTTCCATGTCAGCCTCTCCTCACAAGACGGCCCCGTCTTGTAACTCCCTGTACCCCAGGGCACGGCCGCACATGCGTCAGTCGAGCAGAGCGTCGATCTTGTCGTGGTAGCGCTGACCCGTCTTGCCTCCGAGCAATGCGGCGAGTAGGGGCAGCATCAGGACTGCTGCAGCGGTGATGAGCCCGCCGGTGAGCAGACTGTCGTTGGTGAGCGGCACATCCGGCCGATCCACCCGCCCAGCCAGGTCGTACTGACTGTTCAGGAACGCACCAGCGCCGGCAGCGACCATCACCAGCAGTAGCGAGATCATCCAGACCCCGAACCCTTGCCGCGCTCCGTCGAACCGTGCCAGCCGTCCAGCGACGTAGCCGCCGATATAGAAGGCAAGACTCAGCACCAGTACGAAGACAGGCAGCGGCAGTGATGGCTGCTGGGCCTGCCTGCTCCTTGGCGTCGGCTTTGGTGTGGTCCAGAACAGAGCTGGCGCCGGCACCGAGTCCAGTGACGACAAGCGTCAGCAGCACGATCATCGACAGCATGATCAGCCAGCCGAAGAACGCAGCGCCGTACTTGAACCCCCGGTACGCCGGGCGCTCGTCCCCGCTGAGCGTCGTCTCAGTAGGCAACGGCTTGTCCGGGACCAGCGTCACGCTGGTCATCGCCCGATGGGCAGCCGCCCGCGCCTCCTCATAACGCTGAGTACTAGCCACCGGCTCAACACTCGCCACAGGCAAAGCACTCGCTACGGGTATCGAGCTGCTCGCTACCGGCTGCGTCAAGGTGTCACTGTCGCCGTACTGATTCACTGTCATTCTCCTCACGGGGGTGCGCCCGCAGAGGCCCTACCCTGCAAGGCAACAGCTCATGCAGCCGGCCCGCGGATTTAACCGACGCCTTGCCCACCCGGATACCGCCGAGGCGTGAACACCAGCGGCCCCGACGGCCTCCGCACGGTCTGCGTCTGCGACGACCCGATCAACAGCAGGCAGCGCATGTCGACCTGATCGGGCTCCAACTCACCCAACGTGGTGACAGTGACCGTCTCCTCAGCCCCACCGACATTCCGCCCGATCACCACCGGCGTACCAGGCTCCCGGTGCTCGAGCAGAAGCTGCTTGGTAGCAGCGACCTGCCAGGTCCGCGACTTCGAAGCAGGGTTGTAGATAGCGATCGCCAGGTCAGCGGTAGCCGCCGCAGTCAGCCGTGCAGCAATCACGTCCCACGGCTTCAACCGATCCGACAGTGACAACACGCAGTAGTCATGCCCCAGCGGCGCACCCACCCGACTGGCCACCGCCTGCGCAGCAGTCATCCCCGGCAGCACGTTCAAAACGACATCGGCGTACTCCGGTTCGCCCGCCACCTCGGCGACAGCGCTCGCCATCGCGAACACCCCTGGGTCACCAGACGACACCACAACGACCCGCGAACCCTTCCGCGCAAGGTCGAGCGCGAACGCGGCCCGCTCGGACTCGACCTGGTTGTCCGACCCGTGCTTCCGCTGCCGAGCACGGTCCGGCAGACGATCGACGTACGGTCCGTAGCCGATCAGATCGTCAGCGGCGGCGATCGCGGCCCGCACCTCAGGCGTCATCCACTGCGGACCAGCAGGCCCCAGCCCGACCACCGTCACGGACCCCTCGCCGTCCACCCGAGGCGCGGTGGCAGGTGCGACGAAGTTGTTGATCGGACTGGGCAGGAGAGCCAGTGAGAAGTACGGGACCGAGTCCGGATCCACATCGGCCAGCGGAGCGGTCCGCTGCTCGCTAGTGGTCGCGCGTTCGACGTACCAGGCCTCGTCCAGTCGCCCGGAGAGCTCAAAAGCCTCCCGTACGCCGGCGAAGGTGCGCCCGAGCTTCATGACTGCAGCCGCGTCGGTAGTGCGCAGCCGCTCCGCCAGTACGTCGGGAGGCAGCGTCCCTGGCAGCACAGTCAGCACCTCGTCGCGCTCACACAACGGACGACCCAGTACTGCGGCAGCAGCGCTCACCGAGGTCACCCCAGGCACCACCTCGCACTCGTACCGATCCGCGAGCCGCTTGTGCATGTGCATGTAGGACCCGTAGAACAGCGGATCGCCCTCAGCCAGTACGACGACGTCGCGGCCGGCATCGAGATGCGCAGCGAGCCGGGTGGCGCACTCGGCGTAGAAGTCGTCCATCGCGCCCTGGTAACCGCCTGGATGATCAGTGGTCTCAGTGGTCAGCGGATACACGAGGTGTTCCTCGACCTGACCGTCACGCAGGTACGGCGCGGCCACAGAGCGGGCGATGCTGCGCCCGTGCCGCGCACTGTGGAACGCGATCACATCCGCGGCGCCGATCAGCCGGGCAGCCTTCACCGTCATCAGTTCGGGGTCGCCCGGGCCGAGCCCGACGCCCCACAGCCGTCCGGTCATTCTTCCTCGCTCGCTATCGCGTTGATCGCAGCCGCGGTGATCGCGCTGCCGCCCCGCCGGCCCCGGACCACCAGGTATTCCAGTCCGAGGTCGTTGTCGGCCAGGGCTTGCTTGGACTCGGCCGCGCCGATGAACCCCACCGGGATCCCCAGTACTGCGGCCGGCCGCGGCGCGCCGTCGCGGATCAACTCGAGCAACCGGAACAGCGCGGTCGGAGCGTTGCCGATCGCAACCACTGAACCTTCGAGCCGATCGGCCCAAAGATCGAGTGCCGCCGCACTTCTCGTTGTCTGCAAGGCTTCCGCCAGCTCCGGAACCGACGGATCACTCAGCGTGCAGATCACCTCGTTATCGGCCGGCAACCGTCGCCGGGTCACGCCGGCCGCAACCATCGCCGCGTCGCAGAGGATCGGCGCACCGGCCTGCAGCGCGGCCCGGGCCGACTTCACGACCCCTGCAGAATAAGAAATATCCGCGACCAGGTCGGTCATCCCGCAGGCATGAATCATCCGTACGGCGACCTGCGCGACGTCGGCGGGCAGCCCGTCGAGCGCCGCCTCCGCGCGGATCGTCGCGAACGACTGCCGATAGATCTCGGCACCGTCCGTCACGTAGTCGTACCTGCTCACCGTGCTCCTCTCGCGGCCGCAACGGCCTGCGCCAACTCATCGTCCACCGGTACGCCGTCGATCGCATACCCCTTGCCAAGAGCAACCAAATCGACAAATCCACCCGTCGGCTTGCCACACCGCCGCTCACAACCAGACCAGTGCACAGCCTGCCGGCCGGGAATCCGCGGCATCACCTCACGCGCATCCGCGCGGACATCCGCCAACGCCTTGGCACATCCAGGCTTCCCGGCACATGCCGTCACCCCGTTCCACGGCGACTCACTCTCAACCACCAGTCCTGCAGTCACCAACTCCGCCACCGCGTCAGCCCCAACCCCAGCCAGTACTACGGACCGCCAAGGCGTAACCCGCACCTCATCAGCCAGCTTCGACAAGACCGCGGCCTGCTCTTGCGACAGGCTCCCCAGCGGCACGGCAACCACCAGCGCCCGGCCGTGCGAACCAGCAAGCACGACCGACGAACCGGGCTCCACCGACACCGTTGGCGTCAGACCCAGCCGCTTGTAGATGGCCTCAGCGCCACCGGCCAGCTCAGCGATGCGCCAAGCCTCAGAGCCCTGCGCAGCGCGCTCGGCAAGGAACGCCTCGGCGGCTGCGACCATCGCCGACGGCACCTCTTCCAGCTGAACCCGCGACCCGCTTGGCTCGCCGCTCCGCGGCGGGAGATCCCCGCCTTCGCCACGCTGCGGAGCAGCTTGTGCTCCGCCGAGCAGCAGTGTCGCGTGGCTACCGCCGGGGAGCACCCGGACAGCAACGTCTGCTCCTTGAGCTGACATGTCGCCTCGGCCGTCGTCCAGGGCGAAGAGGAAGCGGCCGGGGAGGGCAGCGAGCGCAGGGGTAGTGCACACGAGGCTGTCCAGAGCGGCGGCGAGCGGGAGTACGTCGTACAGGCTGTGCTCGTCCAGGCCCGAGAGTGGTGAGGCGAGGATGTTGCGTACGCGCTCGTGCGTGATCGACGGCAGCAGCCCAGCGGCGTACAGGCGGTCAGAGAGCAGCCGCGGGGCTCCGGGTCGCAGCGCGCGGATCTGGATGTTCCCGCGCGACGTCAACTCCAGGTTGCCGTCACCCAGCTCGCTGGAGGCAGCGGCGAGCACCCGCAGCTGGGCGGAGCTCAGGACCCCACCAGGCAGCCGCACGCGCGCCAGCCCGCCATCTGCTGCCTGATGGACGGCCAGAACCCCCGGACAACGGTCCGGTTGGGTCCTGCCCGAGCTGTTCACAGCCGTGATGCTACGTCCCGGCCACCTGGTGTGTTTCCGGTCACTTCACAGCAGGGCGTGCGGGTACTCCGGGGAGCGGCCCTGGAACGACAGGATGCCCGGGTTCTTGATCCGCCCGTGCTGGATCTCGATGGCCCGGCGGATCGTCTCGTCGGCCTGCCAGGTCTCGGGGCCGCCCAGGACTGGTTCGAGGTACGGCAGGAGGGCTTCGCTGATCTCCCAGCTAGCTGAGTTCCACAGGTACGACGGGGTGTGGTCGACGCCGTAGTACGTGATGTTGTTGCCAACGGTGAAGGTCGGCTCGTTGAAGCCGGTCGGCCGGGCCCAGCTGAAGCCCATCCCCAGGTCACAGGAGACGTCGACAATCAAGCTGCCCGGCTCGAGCAATGCCAGGTCCTCCTCGATCAGGAAGGTCAGCGGTGCGTCCGGGTCCTGCAGCACGCAGTTCACGATGATGTCGTGCTCCGCCAGGAACCCGGCCAGCGGCACGCGCCCGTCCTCCAGCAGCGCATGGCTGCGCCGGGGGTCCAGCCTGGCACCCGGCTCGACCTCGTCCTGGTCGTACTGGACCATCCGCGCCGAGTGGATCGGTGAGCCGACTGCAGCAACGTCACGCCCAGTCAGTACGTCGACGTCGTGGATGCCGTGTGCGCTCAGTGCAGTGACAGCGCCTCGCGCGGTTGCGCCGAACCCGATCACTACGGCTCGTAGCCGACGCCCGTAGACACCGGTCGAACCGATCATCTCCAGAGCGTGCAGCACAGAGCAGTAGCCGGCCAGTTCGTTGTTCTTGTGGAACACATGCAGGTTGAAGCGCCCATCTGCGGTCCAGTGGTTCATCGCCTCGAATGCGATCAGTGTCAGCTCGCGGTCGATCGCCAGCTGGGTGAGCTTCTCGTCCTGCACGCAGTGCGGCCAGCCCCAGAGCACCTGGCCCTGGCGCAGCTCGCCGACGTCTTCGATCTGCGGCTTCGGCAGCAGCATGATGTCGGCCGTCGCGATCAGTTCTTTCCGGTCCAGGATGCCGGCTACCGATCGCGACAGCTGCGCATCGGAGACTCCGAACTGTTCGCCGTACCCGGACTCGAGGTAGATGCGCTGCCGCAGGTCTTCGTCGATCCGCTCGAAATGGTTGGGATGGATCGGCAGTCGATGCTCGTTCTCCTTGCGAGAACGGCCTACGACGCCGAGAGTCAGCTGGTCCACGAGGGCCCCTTTGGTTACTGCCTGTTTAGCACAGATGCCGTGAACCCACCCCTGATCAGTACTGCGGCCACCACCGCCACCAGGGCCTCCGCAGACCATCACAGTCGACACAGAACTGCTGTCCACCACCAGTCCTCCGACCAGGGCGCCGAGCGACAACGTGGCCTGGAACGAAGACGTGAACACCACCGTTGCCGCCTCGCGCGCTTGCGGCGCCGCTTGGGCGAACCAGGTCATCGAGCAGACCGGTACTGCGCCGTACGCGAGTCCCCACACCACCAGCAGTACGACGGCTCCGCCCGTACTGCGTCCGACTACCGGCAGCAGCAGGGTTGCCACTGCTAGGAGCCCAGCACTCGTGGCGAAGGTGGCTCGCAGGCGCGTTGCGGCCGTAGTACCGGCTACTAGGTTGCCCACGAAGCCAGCTGCGCCGTAGATGAGTAGTAGGCCGCTGATGTGGTCCGCGGGGACGCCAGTGACGTCACGCAGGAACGGGCCTACGTAGGTGTAGGTGCTGAAGTGCGCTGTGACTATCAGGCATGTCACGAGCAACCCGGTGCGGGTGCCCCGCAAGGTGAGCAGGTGGCGTAGTACGGAAAGTTGGGTGACCTGCAGCGGCGGTAGCGGAGGTACAGACCAGAGCAGGGCTATCAGTACGCCGACTGTCAGCAAGCCGAGTACTACGAACGATGTCCGCCATCCCGCGTGCTCGCCGAGGAAGGTCCCGGCCGGTACGCCGAGCACTGAGCCGAGCGGTACTGCAGAGAAGATCACTGCCGTCGCCCGGGCGACCCAGCGCTCGGGCACGAGACGTACTGCCAGACCGGCGCCGATCGACCAGAAGCCGCCGATGGTCATGCCGACCATGACGCGAGCGACCAGCTCCAGCCAGTACGCCGGTGCTGCTGCGGCGAGGACGTCGGAGGCGGCCAGCAGGACCATCAAGGCGGTCAGCATGAGCCGCCGGTCGAGCCGGGCGGTCAGCACGGTGATCACCGGAGCCGCGACCGCGGCGACGAGACCGGGGATCGTCATCAGCAAGCCGGTGCGGCCGGGGGAGAGGTCGAAGCTGGGGCCGATCGTGGTGAGGAGTCCGATCGGGA
Organism: Kribbella sp. NPDC006257; assembly: GCF_040613535.1. Lineage (NCBI taxonomy): Bacteria > Bacillati > Actinomycetota > Actinomycetes > Propionibacteriales > Kribbellaceae > Kribbella > Kribbella sp. NPDC006257. Next base: position 161,911 of record NZ_JBEXSJ010000011.1, on the reverse strand, counting down.
GGATCTCGGTGGTGACGATCGAGAAGATCCCCAGCGTCACAGCGATCACCCCGAGCACCGGCGTACGAGTGGTTTGGACTGCCATGGGAACCAGTCCAGCCGCTGCGACGGCCGCGCACTGGCGAAAATACGACACCCTGATGGGCCCCGACCGCGACGTCGCATTCCTGCTCGCCCTCTCAAGCCCTCACCGCGGTCCACCGCGGTCCACCGCGCGCCTCGAGAGTGGGCTTGCCTCCTGCTGGCGCGCTTGCCCCATTGGTAGAAGAGTGGGGTAAGCACGCCAACAGGAGTGAAGCCCGACTTCGAGTTCCGCGTCGGCGCCGAGGAGACGATCGCGTCGGTGATCGCGGCGTACGACGCCGAGTGGGAACTGACCCAGGAGACGCTCGGGACGGCCGACTGGTCCGCACTGGTTGTCGGCGGCAACGGCCCGGTCCGCGCCGAACGCCTCCTCACCGACGTCCTCCAGGAATCAGCCCGCCACCTCGGCCACCTCGATATCCTCCGAGAACTAATCGACGGCAGCACAGGCGAGTAAGCGGATTGTTCTGGTGTGGGATTATCTTGTAGGAGATGATCTCGCGGTAGGATGAGTTCATGGCGAAGACTCCGCTCCGGAAGGTTCCGGATCTGACCGGGCTGCTCAACCATGCCGGTCATGTGCTCGAGACCCAGCTCACCGCCGCGCTCGCCGAGATCGGCCTGACGCCGCGGATGCAATGCGTGCTGCTCAATGCGCTCGGCGAGGAGCGCACCCAGATCCAGCTCGCCGAGCTCGCGTACCTCGACAAGACCACGATGGTCGTCACCGTGGACGCCTTGGAGAAGGCCGGCTACGCCGAGCGGAAGCCGTCCGCGACCGACCGGCGGGCACGGATCGTCGCCGTCACCGAGGCCGGCGCGGAGATCGTCGCCGAGGGCCAGCGGATCGTCGACAAGGTGCACGCCGACGTGCTCGCCGCCCTGCCGGCCGCACAGCGCAAACCCTTCACCGAGTCGCTCAACGAGCTGGTCGAGGGACACCTCGCGACGCCGGTCGAGGCACAACCGGTACGGCGTACCAGGCAGCGCGCAAACTAATCCACTAAAAGATCGTCTACTACGGAACTATCTGCTAAGGTCGTTTTCATGACGACCGACCTCTTGCCGGACCCCGCGTCCGAAGCGACCGACCAGCGCGCCGAAGCGACCGCGCACCGCGCCAAGGCGCTCGCTGTGCTCTGCGTGATGCAGCTGATGATCATCCTCGACGGGACCGTGGTGACGGTCGCGTTGCCGACGATCCAGAGTGACCTCGGCTTCTCCCAGGCCGGCCTCGCCTGGGTGATGAACTCCTACCTGATCGCCTTCGCCGGCCTGCTGTTGCTGGCCGGCCGGATCGGCGACCTGATCGGCAGCAAGTCCGTCTTCCTCGCCGGGCTCAGTGTCTTCACGGGCGCCTCCCTGCTCTGCGGCCTCGCCACGAGCGCCGAGGTGCTGATCGCCGGCCGCTTCCTCCAAGGCGTCGGTGGCGCGCTCGCCTCGGCCGTGATTCTCGGCATGATCATCGGGCTGTACCCGGCGCCGGGCGAACAGGCCCGGGCACTCGGTGCGTACGGATTCACCTCCGCCAGCGGCGCCTCGATCGGGCTGATCCTCGGCGGCGTGATCACCCAGACCGTCGGCTGGCACTGGTCGTTCCTGATCAACGTCCCGATCGGCCTGGTCGCCCTAGTCTTCGCCGTACGGCTGCTGGCCCGTCACAAAGGCACTGGAAGAGGCGCGGATGTGGTCGGCGCAGTACTGGTGACCGCAGGCCTTTCACTGTCTGTCTACACGATCGTCCAGACCGCAGAGCCCACTGCAGAGCTTCCCCGCACTCTCGTCCTTGCGGTGGTTTCCGTACTTCTCCTTGCAGGCTTCGTACTACGGCAAGCTCTCGCAAGCCAGCCGCTGCTTTCCCTGCACGTCTTCCGCAAGCGTCAGGTGACTGTCTCCAACCTGGTCGTGGTGCTGCTCTTCGCTGCAGGCTTCGGCTTCCAGTTCATGACAGCTCTGTACCTGCAACGAGTGCTCGGCTACGACTCGCTTCAGACCGGCCTGGCCTTCCTGCCCGCACCGATCCTCGGTGCCGTGATGTCCCTGTCGGTGGGCCCACGCCTCACAGAGCGCTTCGGTAGCCGGAAGATCTTGCTGGCCGGCCTGGCAACCTTCCTCGGTGCGGAGCTGATCCTTAGCCAGGCGCCCGTTGGCGGCTCGTACCTGCTCAATGTGGTCCCGGCTCTCCTGCTAGTAGGTGCCGGCACCGGTCTAGGCATCCCCGCAGCGATCATGCTGGCGATGTCCGGCGCTGATCCTTCAGACGCGGGATTGGCGTCCGGGCTGAACAACACAGCACAACAGGCGGGTGCGGCGGTCGGTACTGCGGTGCTGGCGACGTTGGCCGCATCACAGAGCGCAGTACGGATCAGTGCGGGTGCTGGACAGGTGGCTGCGCTCCGGGACGGTTACAGCGTGGCCTTCCTGGCTGCAGCCGGGTTCCTGGTCGTCGCATTGTTGTTGTCGGCAACGCTGCTGCTCAAGTCTCGCCGCTAAGTCCGATACGGTGTCGGCCGTGAGTATGACTAGGGATCCTGACCGGCTCGTCCTGTTCACCGACGCGGTGGTCGCGATCGCCGTCACGCTGCTGATCCTGCCGCTCGTCGAGGTGGTCGCGGAGGTGGCGAAGGAGCAGGGCGATCCCGCGACCGACCCGTTCGCGGTGGTCAGGGAGAACTGGCCGGCGATCATCTCGTTCCTGCTGAGTTTCGCGGTGATCGCAAGGTTCTGGCTGGTCCACCACGGCGTCTTCGAGCACGTGAAGGCGTACAACAACCGGCTGATCCAGCTGAACCTGCTCTGGCTTCTCTGCATCGTGGTGCTGCCCTTCCCGACCGAGATCCTCGGGCACTTCGAGAACGACCGCTTCTCGGCGTCCTTCTACTCCGGCACCCTGCTGGTGCTTGCACTGACCCAGACGGCGCTCACCCTGCTCATCCACAACCACAAGGAACTCGCGGTCGAGGACAGCCCCGTCACCGGCCGCGAGTTGGTCGGCTCGATCTCCTTCGCCGCGTGCGCGACGATCGCCTTCCTTCTCGCGGCCCTGGTGCCGGGGGTCGGCCTCTACGGTTTGCTCGCGCTCATCCCCAGCGGTGGGCTGGCCAGGGTTGTGAGTGGCTACCGCGAGAGAGCTGCCCAGAAGTCGCAGTGATGTTCGGCCTGCAGGTCGACGTTCTTGATCCCACCCTGCTCCGCCGGCGCGAGGGATAGCCCGGTGATGGCGTTCTTCCGAGTGGGTGTCCACTCCGGCCGACCCGGACCGTTCGGGTTGCCGGTGCGGGCGAAGGCCGTCCAGTAGTCGATCATCTGCTCCGACAGCCGCTTCTGCCCGTCGGTCATCGGGAATTCATACCCACCGAGGCTGAACAGGTACGGCAGCTCAGCGGCATGCGAAGCACCGTTCCCTGGCTGGGCGATCGGCGAGTGCTTGTCGGAGAACTCATACGCATAGACAGGCACCTTTCGAGCCGCCTGCTGGTCGTTGGTGACCTGGGTACACGACCAGATCCTGTCCGTCGTCACCACACCCCAGGCGGCGGCCGTAGACCCGTACTTCGCGAGCGGGTACTCGTGCTGCACCTTCTTGGCCTTGGCTGCCCCGACCATGTCGGTCAACAGCCGCGGGTAGTCCGCATCAGTCAGTACGCCGCCGTTGAACGTGGCGACCCAAGGCGTTGCCTCGTCATGGTTGTTGCCGGAAATCACCGGCAGCCGGTGGAACAGGCCGGCCTTCATCGCCTTTGCCGGACTCAACGGAAGCACCGCAGTACCGCCGTACGCGACCTGGGTGAAGTTCAGCGTGTTGTCCACGAGTACGGCGGGATCGGCGTTGCGCAAGCAGGTCAGCATCGCCTGACCGGGCTTGCATCCTAGGTCCTTCTTGCTCGAGGCGGCCCACTCCTTGCCGTTGTTCTGCACAGTGCTCTGCGAGATCCAGGGGGAGTCGGCGGCCTGCGTCGGGTACTGACTGTTGGCTGCCCAGCTGAACGCACAGGACCCGCTCTGCATGACAGCCTTACTGAACAGACCGGTCGACGTCGGTGAGGTTAGTTGGGCGCACACGCTCATGCCACCGGCGGACTCACCTGCCACGGTCACGTTCCGCGGGTCGCCACCGAAGGCCCGGGCGTTCCGCTGCACCCAGCGCAGTGCAGCCTGCTGGTCCTGGATGCCGTAGGTGCCGGAGCCCTGGAGACCCGGATAGCCGAAGAACCCGAAGATCCCCAGCCGGTAGTTCACGGTGACCACGACAACGTTGCCTCGCGCAGCCATCTTCGCTGCCCCGTAGCTGTTCCCAGCGCCCTCGAAGAACCCGCCACCAGGGATCCACACCACGACCGCTCTTGGCTGCGCCGACTTCGCTGCAGGAGTAGTGACGTTCAGGTAGAGACAGTCCTCGTCAGTGGATCCCTCGGGCGCCTCACTGTTGGCTGCCTGGGGACAAGCGCTGGAGAGCTTCAGCGCATCGCGTACGCCGGTCCACGGCTTCACCGGCTGCGGTGCCTTCCAGCGCAACCCGGCAACCGGCGGAGCGGCGTACGGGATGCCGTTGAAGACCCGGGCGTCCCCGGAGACAGCGCCCCGTAGTACACCGGCGTCTGTTTGTACTACGGCCGGCTCTGCTTGAGCAGCGGATGCAGGGTTGATCAGTAGTGCGACTGGCACCAGTGCAAGAGCTGACGCCAGCCACAACTTCTTGCGAGTGATTCGAGTAGTCATGCCACGCAGCCTCGGCCTGAACCGCGTGCTACCGCTTCGGCCGGACGGCCAGGCCACCTACACCTTTAGTCGAATCACCGATTCCGGCGCAGGAGATAGGTATCCATGATCCAGCCTTTGCGGCGGCGGGCCTCGGCGCGGACCTCGACGATCTCGTCGGCCACCTCGGAGAGTTTTCCGGCGACCAGCAGTTCGTCCGGCGTACCGAGGTACGCGCCCCAGTAGATCTCCGCGTCCTGCTCGGTGTGTGCGGTGAACGCGGTCTGCGCGTCGAGCATCACCACCACGTCGTCGACCTCATCGGGCCAGCTCTTCGCGAGCCGGCGCCCGGTGGTGATCTGGATCGGCCGGCCGACCTGGTTCAGTCCGACCTTGTGCCGCGCGGCGAGTGCCGAGACGCTGCTGATGCCGGGGATCACCTCGGTCTCGAAGCTGAGTTCGCCGCGGTCCTGGAGGTCGTCGAGGATCGCCAGCGTGCTGTCGTAGAGGGACGGGTCGCCCCAGACCAGAAATGCGCCCACCTGATCGGCCCGGAGCTCGGCGGCGATCAGATCCGCGCAGACGTCCGCCCGGCGCCGGCGCCAGTCGTCCACCGACTCGACGTACGCGTCGCTGGTCCGGTCCCGCTCCGGATCTCGCCCGACGACCACCCGGTACTCCGTGGCGTGCCGGCGGAGGATCTCCTCGCGCAGGTCGACCAGCTCCTGCTTGACCTCGCCCTTGTCCAAGACGAAGAAGACATCGGCCCGCCCGATCGCCTTCGCCGCCTGCAACGTCAGGTGGTCCGGATCCCCGGCCCCGATCCCGATCACCAAGATCTCCATGCCCAGACCCTAGACGAGCCGCTGCGAAGCCTGACGGTGGCCGTCGGGCTGTGAACAACTGTGACGCTTCAGCGCCGCTGACCTGGTCGAACACCGCCGCCGGCCGGCTCCGCAGTGAACGTCTCGGAACATTCACTTAGCGCGCTCGGACCCCTACGCACGGCCCTACGTTGACGGTCGAACCAAGCACCTTCTGCTCTGGAGGATTGCATGCCCAGATCCCGCCCTGTCGCGAGAACGCTCGCGGCGACCACCTTGCTCGCAGTCATCGCTGCGATGGCGACGGGTCCCGCCGTCGCCCGGACACCCGCTCCCGAACGCGTCCCGCTCGCCGCGCACCACGACCCGACCCCACCCGGCGCGCATCGCCTCGGCAGGCTCGGGGACTATCACAAAGTCGAGGTGGCGGTCGCGCTCCGTCCGTACGACGAGGCGGGCCTCAACGCCTTCGTCAAAGCCGTGAACGATCCTGCTTCACCGCAGTACCGGCATTACCTCAGCAGCCAGGAGTACGCCGAGCGGTTCGCGCCTCGCCCAGCAGAGGTGAAGGCGGCAACGGCCTTCCTGCGATCGAACGGTCTCGAGATCACCTCGGTCTCCGGAAACCGGCAGGTCGTCGACGCGGTCGGTACGCCGAAGCAGCTCAAGGGAGCCTTCGGGTCCGTGATCAGCGAGTACGTCGGCGCGGACGGGAAACGCTTCTACACCAACGATGCGCGTCCGTCGGTCCCCGCGACGCTGGCGAACGTCGTACGGGATGTCGCCGGGCTCGACAACCGGCCGGCTGCGCATCGCGCGAGTGCACCCGCCGGACCAGGTGGACCCGCGGGCGGCTACACCCCGGCACAGTTCCGTACGGCGTACAGCATGAAGACCTTGTCGGGCTCGTACGACGGTAGCGGGCAGACCGTCGGGCTGATCGAGTTCGACGCGTTCAAGCAGTCCGATATCGATGCCTGGACCAAGTACTTCGGTCAGCCGTCCGTGACGCCGAAAGTGGTGCCGGTCGACGGCGGCTCGAGCGTCGGCTCGAACCAGCTGGAGGTGACGCTCGACATCCAGGCAGTCGCCGCGACCGCTCCGAAGGCGGCCCAGATCGTCTACGAAGCGCCGAACTCGGACAAGGCCTGGGTCGACGAGATGGCCCGGATCGCCTCCGACAACGCGATCACTGTGCTGTCCGGCTCCTGGCTGCTCGGTGAGAAGTGCGAGGCCGATCCGATCCAGGCGTCGCACGACTCCTACACGCAGATGGCGGCGCAGGGCATCACGATGCTGTCCGCCTCGGGCGACTGGGGCGCGACCGGCTGCGGGTACAACGGCGACAACTCGACTATCCAGGCCGACTACCCGCCGAGCGACCCGCTGTTCACAGGTGTCGGCGGCACGCAGCTGCGGACCAGTGACACGGCCGGCACCTGGCAGTCGGAGTCCTGCTGGAACCAGGGCGGGTCGGGCAACACCCGCTCGGGCGGTGCCTACTCGGTGATCTACCCGAAGCCTGACTGGCAGGTCGGCAGCAACCAGTACCGGTCGGTGCCCGACGTCGCGCTGGACGCCGACTACGGAGCCGGAGCGCTGTCGGTGTACATGAACGGCGGCTGGCAGGACGTTGGTGGTACCAGCCTGTCGTCGCCGTTGTGGGCCGGCTACATCGCGATGGTCAACCAGAAGGCGAAGGCCGCCGGCAAGGCGAACGTCGGCGGGATCAACCCGACCGTGTACGCCGTGGCGAGGTCGTCGCAGTACTCGTCGACGTTCCACGACGTCACCAGCGGCAGCAACGGCACCTACAGCGCAGGCACCGGCTACGACCTCTGCACCGGCTGGGGTTCACCGCAGGGCGACAACCTGGTCGACCCGCTGATCAACGGCGCCGCACCACCGGTAGCCAACGACTTCTCGATCGCCGCGAGCCCCGCTTCGGTCAGCGTCGATCCCGGCAAGTCGGTGACCTCGACGATCAGCACCAAGGTCACGAAGGGTTCCGCGCAGATGGTGGCGTTGACCGCGGCGGGGTTGCCGGCCGGAGTCACCGCGACCTTCGATCCGGCTTCGGTCACGGCCGGTGACTCGGCGACCTTGACGTTGACTGCCGCTGCCTCTGCATCGCCGGGCAGCAGCACGATCACCGTCACGGGCAGGACCAGCGATGTCAGCCACGACACTTCTGTATCCCTGACAGTGAACGGTTCCGGACCTGGTGACTTCTCGATCAGTGTTGATCCGGGCTCGGCAACCGTTGCCGCTGGCAACTCCGCGACCACAACGGTGAAGACTGCGGCGTCTCAGGCCACCAAGGCTGCTCCTGGTGTGGTCGGTGGTGAGCCGACGACCGTTGCGGCGTACCCGTTCATCATCTCGATGCGACGCGAAGGCAGTGCTTTCCCCGGCAAGCAGTCCTGCACTATGGCGCTGGTCGGACCGCATACGGCGCTCGGTGCCGCGCACTGTCTGCTGGAGAACAGCGGTGAGAAGTGGTTCATCTACGGCGCGACCAACCTGAACGACTCAGGGTTCCGTGCGAACATCGCGTCGTACTGGACCCATCCCGACTACACGGGTTGGCAGACCGGCCATGACGTCGCGGTCGTCACTCTCGACCGCGACGTTCCCGTGCCGGCCGGCATCACCTATCCGATGCTTGCCACCGACACCGGCCTCAACCAGCCGGGCACGATGGGCCGGGGCATCGGCTGGGGCAAGACCGGCGCCAGCACCTACTCCGACGTACTCCGGACAGCCGAGTTCCCGGTCGCCGCAGACTCCGCCTGTGCACAGCAGCCGGTGCTGGGAAGCAACTACAAGTCCGACGGCTCCATGCTCTGCACCGGGTACGCCGATGGTCACAAGGGCGTCTGCGTCGGCGACAGCGGCAGCCCGTATCTCGTCGGCAACCAGATCGTCGGAGTCTTCTCCTGGATGTCGAACAACTGCGACACGTACGGCGTCTACGCGCGGATCACCACGTACGCCGCCGACATCAAGCCGCATCTCCCGGGTACTCCTTCGTCCGGTGACATCGCGTTGTCGGCAACCGGTCTGCCCAGTGGAGCGACAGCGACCTTCGACCCGTCGTCGGTCAGCACTGGTGGCTCCGCGAAGCTGACCATCGCGACTGCCTCGTCGACTCCGGCTGGGACCTACTCGGTGACGATCACCGGGAAGAGTGCGAGCACCACTCGGAACGCCACCTTCGCTCTGACTGTGCAGTCCGCGCCGAGCGGTCCGGTCACAGTCAAGGACCCCGGCTTCCAGTTCATCCAGCACGGCCGAGCTGTCAATCTGCAGCTTCAAGCGAGTGGCGGGACCGGTAGTTACCGCTGGACAGCTACTGGGCTGCCGTCGGGCCTGTCGATCAACAGTACGACGGGGTTGATCAGCGGGACTTCGTCAGCGGCCAACGTGCTCTACCAGTCGAAGGTGACTGCGACGGACACCGCAGGGAAGGCAGGCACGGTTCAGATCGTCTGGTACGTGAGTTGACGTAGTACGGGACTGACCGGTGGCCGCCGGTCAGTCCCACTGCCAGCTGAGACCGATGATGCCCGGGCGGGGGTCGACGACGACCAGGTGTGCGGTCTCCGACGCACCGATCCACAGTGGCGGGTCGAGCTGCCGCGGGGACTCCATCGTCAGTTGCCGGAACGGCACACAATTGGCAGGCACGTCACCGGCGAACTCGACCTGCAGCACGAACTGCCGGCTCGGCCTGGTGAAGCGGCGGTGGTAGAACGTCAGCTCCGGCCCGGGCGGAAAGATCCACTCGAACTCCACCACGGACCGCTCTCCCACCGCCAGCCGCTGATCGAGCATCAGCTCGGTGACCACCGCACCGGACTCCTCATCGGACCTGCTCCGGCCGAACCGGCAGTAACGCAGCCCGGTCAGCTGAGGCTTCGACGGCTCCTCGGTCCACAGGTAGATCACACAACGGTCGACACGATCGGCCCTGGCCTCCACCACCAGCCGGGTCCGTACAGCGGCCAGCTGGCGGTTCTCGTCGACCAGGACATGCTCATGGATGTCCAGATAGGCCAGCTGACCGTCCGGTGGCGCGTCCATTGCGGCCAGCAGGGAACTGTGCGCCGGCCACAACCGGCGTCGATCCAGGGCACCCGCCGGCCGCACGGCACGTCCCCGCGGCCGCGGTGGACCAAGCATCGACACCAGCGTCTCGGGCGGAAGGTCCAGAACCTCTTCCAGTGCACGGACGGCACGCAGGGACTCGGCTCGCTCCGGTCGGCTCCGGCCGTGCCGCCAGTAGCTCAGCGCTGCTCTGCTCACGCGTACATCGCGCTCGGCCAGGTGATGCTGGACCCGCTCCAGGCTGAGACCACGGACGTTCAGCGCGTGGTGGAGGGCTTCGGCGAACGTGCCGTGCCGCAGTAGACGGCGCAGTTCGCGGTCCACCGGTAACGAAGTCCGTCCAGCCATCGCACCTCCAGCCCGAGGTTGTCGGTAAGCCAAGGTAGTTTCGGAGTGTCCCCTTCTGGAAGGTGTTCTCGATGACGATTCCGACTCCGCCGGACCCGGCTGCCGCCGAGACGGTGAAGCACCTGCCGCACGCGATCACGACGTACCTGCGTGAGGCCGACCCGCAGCACAAGGCGAACGCGCACGACCTGCTGTCCGCATTCGCGCCGGATGCGACGGTCGTGGACGAGGAGAAGACTTACGTCGGTCACGACGAGATCCATCGCTGGCGGGAAGGCGCCGCGAGCCAGTACACGTACACGGTCGAGATCACCCACGCCGAGAAGCTCGACGACACCCACTACGTCGTCACCACCCATCTGGAAGGCAACTTCCCCGGCGGCGTCGTCGACCTCATCTACCGCTTCACGCTGGGCGAGGACGAGCTGATCAGCCACCTGGAGATCGCTCCTTAGTCGCCCCGTCGGGCATGAGAAAGTCTCTCGGGTGGAGATTCTCGAGATCAGCAAGAGCCTGGTGCAGTCGCTGCTGGACCAACAGCACCCCGATCTTGCCTCTCTGGACCTTCGGCTGGTCGACGGCGGCTGGGACAACCAGCAATGGCGACTCGGTGACGAACTCGCCGTACGGATGCCCCGTACGCCGCGCGCGCCCGGCCTCCTGCGCACCGAGCAACGGTGGTTGCCGGTGCTCGCGCCTCGGTTGCCGCTGCCGGTCCCGACTCCCGTGCGAATCGGCGAACCGTCGGAGAATTTCCCGCGGACCTGGACGATCACGACCTGGGTTGCCGGCGAACCCGCCGACCGCGCGCCCATCACCAGCCGCGCCGATGCCGAGGTGCTGGCCGGCTTCCTCAAGGCACTCCACCAGGAGGCGCCTCTCGATGCACCGACCAGTTCCTCGCGAGGTGCGTCGCTGAAGACTGCGAGCGGGTTCGACGAATGGATCTCGTTCGCTCCGGTCGAGCAGGCCGGGCGACTCCGCGAGATCTGGGCGGCTGCTGTCGCGGAACCGGACTGGGATCGCCCGCCGGTCTGGGTCCACGGCGACCTGCACCCGGCGAACATCGTCACCTCGAACGGTCGTCTCGCCGGCGTCATCGACTTCGGTGACCTCTCCACCGGCGACCCGGCGACAGACCTCGCCGCCGCCTGGGTACTCCTCCCCGAAGGCGCCGCGGAACCCTTCCTGTGGGCCTACGGCGCCGACGAGCCGACCATCCGCCGCGCCCGAGGCTGGGCCGCCCTCCGCTCCCTCATGCTCCTGTCCATCGGCGAAGCCGGGCGCAAGAACCTCCCCGGCGGCAAACCCACCTGGCACCCCGCCGGCACAGCCACCCTCACCCGCCTCCTAGCCGCCACCTAACCCTCCACCACCCACTCTGCGTTTGCTCACCTCGACCGGTGCTCCTGTGTGGCGGTGACTGGAGTGGTTGCCCGATGGTGAAGAGCGGAGTGCTCGCGGGGTGGCGTGATCGGAGCTGTTGCCGGGGGCATCGGGTTCGTAGCGTCCTGCTATGACCGCTCAAACTGGAAATCGTTCGCTGCGCCGGTCGCGGCTGACGGCGATGGCGCTCGGGGTGATGGTCGCCGGTGGCGGCAGCATGCTGGTCGCGTCCGCCGCCGAGCCGGAACCGGCCGCCATCAACGCATGTGTCGACAAGTACTTCGGCGACCTCCGGGTGATCAACCCGGCCAAGGGTGAAACCTGCCGGTTCTACGAAGTCGCAACCTCTTGGAACAAGCAGGGCCCCAAGGGCGACCCGGGCCTCCCAGGTGCGCCTGGTGCACCCGGCGCCAAGGGAGACAAAGGCGACAAGGGTGACCAAGGCCCGAAGGGTGACCCGGCCGACAGCACCGGCGTCGCCGTCTCGGCACCGATCCTCGTGAAGCAGGCCTTCAGGCCCGGCGAGGTACACAGCTGGGAGGCGAAGTGCCCGGCCGGCCAGATCGTCCTCAGCGGCGGCTACTCCGGCGACTTCAACGAGGGTGACGGACTCATCTACTCCACCTCGGAGCCGCTCTACTTCGCCCAAGGCTGGCGAGTCCAAGCGAAATACACCGGCACCGACCCGAGCGTCCAGGGCTACGCCTTCGCCCTCTGCGCCCCCGGCCACAGCACCGCCCAAGGCGGCTGACCCCATCAGACCAACAGCCGCACCCGCGTACGCCGTACGCAGGTGCACCCGTCGGACCGAATCCCCAACTGCCGTCGGACCAGGTCGCCAACGACCGTCGGACCGGGACGCGATCCGCTGGTGGCGGCGACCTCGATCCTGACCGCGGTCACCGGCATGCTCCAAGCCACCGACCGCATCAGCTACCTCGAGATCGCCCTCCACCCCCTCCACCGCCCACCCTCCCCCTCCCCATGCCGGCGCCCCGCCTGCCCGACTTCCGTGCCGTCGAACGCCGTTATTTCCCCCGATGTCGGGGAATAACCGGGCCATCGAGCGAAAGAACAGTGTTCGGCGGGGTTGGAGCGGGCGGGCAGAAGGAGCGGAGGGGTGGGGGCGGCGAAAAATAGTCGGAGGAAACTCCGGTTAGCGGGACTAGATCGGCAGGGTCGGTCGTTGGTGATGCTTAACGGGCTCACCAAATCGGCTGTTGTCTTGGAGGACATCCCTGATGGAAATCGGTCTGCAGGTTCCTGACTTCACCTGGCCGAACGGCGCGACGGCGCTCGGTCCTGAACTCGCGGAGGTGGCCCGGACCGCCGACCGGGTCGGCTTCGGCTACCTGGCGGTGATGGACCACTTCTTCCAGATCCGCGCCGTCGGTCCCGCGGAGAACGACATGCTGGAGGCGTACACCACCCTCGGATTCCTGGCGGCGCACACCGAGCGCGCGAAGCTGCTCACCGTCATCAGCGGCGTGCACTATCGCGAGCCGGCACTGCTGGCGAAGGCGGTCACCACCCTCGACGTACTGTCCGGCGGTCGTGCGCTGCTCGGCATCGGCGCGGGCTGGAACGAGGAGGAGTCACGTGGTCTCGGCTTCCCCTTCCCGCCGGTCGCCGAGCGGTTCGAACGGCTGGAGGAGACGCTCCAGTACGTGCTCAAGATGTGGTCCGACGACGACGGGCCGTTCGAGGGCAAGCACTACCAGGCCGAGCGGTTGCTGAACGTACCGCAGCCACTGAGCAAGCCGCACCCGCCGATCATGATCGGTGGTGGCGGCGAGAAGAAGACTCTGCGGTTCGTCGCGAAGTACGGCGATGCGTGCAACCTGTTCAACACGCCCGATCTCGAGCACAAGCTCAACGTCCTCAAGCAACACTGTGAGAACGAGGGCCGCGACTACGACGAGATCACCAAGACCGTCTACCAGACCCTCGACACCGGCGAGAACGGCGAGAAGACCGCCGAACTCGTCGACGAACTCGGTCGCCTGCACAATCTCGGCTTCGCCGCCGCCATCGGTGGCGTCCCGTCCGTCGAGAACCTGGAAGGCCTCGAGCGCCTCGGCGCCGACGTCATCCCAGCAGCCGCCAAGTTCTGATCCCCGCTTCGCGGGGCAATGTGCCGACGGACAGGAGGTAGCCGAGGGCAACTAGTGCACCCGAGCGCAAATCGGCCCCGGATGTACGCCGTACCCAGGTGCACTACCTGTCCGCCGGCACGCGGAGCACCCCGCGAACGGGCAGCCCCGTACCGGGCAAGCGGAGGAACGCCGCACCCGGGCAAGCGGAGGAACGCCGCACCCGGGGAGCGGAAAACGGCGTACCCGGGGTACGGGGAAGCGGGGGAACGCCGCATCCGGGGAAGCGGGGAACGCCGCATCCGGGGAAGCGGGGAACGCCGCATCCGGGGAAGCGGGGAACGCCGCATCCGGGGAAGCGGAGGAACGCCGCACCCGGGGAGCGGGGTACAAGCGGTCGGCGTACCGACGTACCCGGTGAGCCGGGAACGGCGTATCCGGGGTCGGCATACCGACGGACGCCGCGACCCGGCGTACCGGCGTGCGGAGCCCAACGGGTCAGTTCGCCGTCTTCGAAGCTTCCGGCCGGCTGCTCTGCCCGGGTGACCCCGGATCGGGCCTGGACGCACCTTCGCTTCTTCGGGTGTGTGTGGGCTCAACTCTTCCCGGCGGGGTTCGCCCCCTGTTCTGCCAAGGGGGTAACCAGCAGAAGGGGAGCTAAGCCCACACATGGCGTGCCGAAGCGGATGCTGGGGCGGGCTGTGGGGCTGGGATGCCGGATCGAGGTGAATTGGATCGGGGTGTTCGGGAGGGTTGTTCCGATGGACAGGAAGTAGCCGAGGGCAACTAGTGCACTCGAGCGCGAACTGGCAGCGGGTATACGCCGTACGGAGGTGCACTACCTGTCCGACGGAACACTCTCGCCGGATTGTGCGGAGAAGGCCCAACGAGCCAGTACGCCGTACGCCGGGCGCCGGGTTGTGCGGAGATGGCCGAGGAGCCAGTACGCCGTAGGCCGGATGCACGTGGATCGTCGTACCCGCGGACCGGTTTGCCTGGGGATGGGCGTGCCCGCGACCGGTTTGCCGATCGGCGTACCCAGAGGCCGAGTTGCCGACCGACGTACCGGGGGACCGGATTGCCGGGGGAGCGGCGTACCGAGGAGTCGGTTTGCCAGCCGGCGGACCGAGGACCGGCGTACCGGGGTTGCCGCGGATCGGCGTACCGGAGGACCGGTTCGCCGAAGGGCGGTCGCGAGGGTCGGAGATCCGTTTGCTGGGGATCGGCGACCCGGGTGCTGCGGGAGCGGAGGAGCGGCACCCGATGGGTCGGCCTAACGGGGTCGGCGCACCGCGCATGCCGGGGGAGCTGGGGCGGCAAGCGTCGGCTACCAGGGATCGGCCTACCCGCCGTACCGGCGTCGGCCTACCCGCCGTACCGGCGTCGGCGTACCCGCCGTACCGGGGACCGGATTGCCCGGGGGAGCGGGGGACCGGCGTACCGGGGGTCGGCGTACCCGCCGTACCCGGGCGTCGGCGTACCCGCCGTACCGGGGGAGAGGTGTACCGGCGTACGGGGGGTCGGCGTACCCGGCCTACCGGGGGTCGGCGTACCCGCTGTACCAGGGGGTCGGCGTATTCGAGGGATCTAGCGGGGTTTGCCTTCTCGCCATTCTCTTTCGAAGGGGAGGCGCCAGGCTCGGGGGGCGATGAGTTGGTGGATGGCGTTGGGGCCCCAGGTGCCGGGGGCGTAGGGCTTGACCGGGGGCGGGTCTTCGAGGAGGAGGGTCGAGTTCTCCCAGAGGGACTCGATGCCCTCGGCGGTGGTGAAGAGGGTGTGGTCGCCTCGCATGGCGTCGAGGATGAGGCGTTCGTACGCCTCCAGGACGTCACCGGCGGTCTCGGTTTCCTGGGTGGAGAACTGCATCGAGAGCTTCTCCAGCCGCATCCCCGGTCCGGGCCGCTTGCCGTAGAAGGACAGCGACACCCGCGACGAGTCGGCGAGATCGAACGTCAGGTGATCCGGTCCCTGCGACCCCACACCGGAACCGGTCGGGAACATCGTCTTCGGCGCCTCCTTGAAGGCGATCGAGATGATCCGCATGCCCTCGGCCATCTTCTTGCCGGTCCGCAGGTAGAACGGCACGCCGGCCCAGCGCCAGTTGTCGATCCCGACCTTGAGTGCGATGAAGGTCTCGGTGTCGGAGTCCGGCGCGACACCTTCCTCGGTCCGGTACCCGCCGTACTGCCCGCGGACCACCTCACCAGGCTGGATCGGCAGCATCGACCGGAAGACCTTGTTCTTCTCCTCCGAGATCGCCCGCGGCTCCAGCGCGGTCGGCGGCTCCATCGCAACGAACGCGAGAACCTGCATCAGGTGCGTGACCACCATGTCCTTGAACGCACCGGTCGGTTCGTAGAAGGTCGCCCGCTGATCCAGCCCGAGCGACTCCGGAATGTCGATCTGCACGTGGTCGATGAAGTTGCGGTTCCAGATCGGCTCGAACAGCCCGTTGGCGAACCGGAAGGCGAGGATGTTCTGCGCCGCCTCCTTGCCGAGGAAGTGGTCGATCCGGAAGATCTGCGACTCGTCGAACGTCTCGTGCACGAAGTCGTTCAGCTCGATCGCGGTCTGCAGGTTGCTGCCGAACGGCTTCTCCATCACCACCCGCGCCCGCTCGACCAGCTTGGCGTCGCGGAGCATCTGGATCACCGAGTGCGCGGCCTTCGGCGGCACGGACAGGTAATGCAGCCGCCGGGTATCCGGACCGAGCAGAGCCTCGGCATCCGCGACGGCAGCAGCGAGCGCCTCGGGCCCGGCAGTCGTCGGCACATAGGTGAGCCGCCCGCAGAACTGCTCCCACTCCTCGTCGGTGATCTTGTGCGTGCCGAACGTGTCGACGGCCTTCCGCGCGCGGGCCCGGAACTCGTCAGTGGTCAGCTCCTCGGTGGCAGTACCGATGATCCGTACGTCGGGCGCGAACCGGGATTGCTGCAGGTACGCCAGTCCCGGCAGCAGTTTGCGCTTCGCCAGGTCACCGGTCGCGCCGAACAGCACGATCACGTGCGGCGCGAGCGGCTCCAGATCCCGTCGGGACGGTCGCGAGCCGGGAGCTGGATAGGCGATCGTCTGGGTACGGGAGTCGGGCATTCTCGGTCCTCCTACGGATCACACCACAGGCACAAACGGCTTCAGTGTAGGCATGTCGACCGCCCCGAGGGCCTGCGCTCAGGCCGCGTTCATCAGACCGTCATAGGCGGCCATCAGGATCTCCAGGCCGCGCTCGTCACCGATCGGGCCTTCCTCCAGCATCTGATTCATCACGTACGCGACCGTGAGCTTGGTGTCGAGGTCGACCAGTACTAGCGATCCGCCCCAGCCGCCCCACGAACAGGACCGGCCTTGCAGGCTGTACCCCATTCCGTAGCGGAGCTGACGGCCCAGTACTTCGTCCACGCCGGCGAACTGCTGCTCGAGCACCCGTTCGGCGCCGGCCTTCGAGAGCAGGCGACTGGAGACCAGTGCTGACTGCACGGCCACGACCGATCGGGCGTTGCCGAATCCACCCGCCGATGGGATGTCGGCCCGCCGCCAGGCCTCGGTGTTGGCGAGCTCGGCCGGGATCGGCGGATTCGCGTCACCCGCAGCCAGGAACTCGGCTGCGCGGGTCGGCGGCGGGATGATCTCGGCGACCCGGTGGTCGTCGTCGGGCCGCACTCGCATCTGGAAGTCGGCGCCGAGCGGGCCGGCGACTTCCTCGGCGAAGAAGGTGCCGAACTCACGGCCGGTCACGCGGCGGACGATCTCGCCGAGCAGGTATCCCTGGGTGATCGAGTGGTACGCGCCGACCGTGCCGGGTTTCGTCGCCGGTGCTTGTTCGGCGAGCAGCCGGGTCATCGTCGGCCAGTCGAAGAGCTGCTCGGTCCGCAACGGTTGCTGCCAGGTCGGCAGGCCGGACGTATGCCCGAGCACGTGTCGCACCAGAACACTTTCCTTGCCTGCGGCACCGAATTCAGGCCAGTACTGCGCGACGGGGGCATCCAGATCGAGTACGCCGCGATCGGCGAGGACCAATGCGGTGAGGGCGGTCATCGTCTTGGTGGTGGACCAGACGCAGGTGATCGTGTCGCGCTCCCACGCCCGCGTGCGCTGCGCATCGGCGTACCCGCCCCAGAGGTCGACCACCAGCTCGTCTCCCACAGACACGGCGACGGACGCCCCGACGTCCTTCCCCTCCAAAGACGCGGCGAGCGCCAGCCACACCGCGTCAAAACGCCCGTCCCAGCTCCCCTGAATATCAGCCACAACCTCATCAAACCGCGCCTCCCACCCGCAAACCAATCAATTACTGTCTGGATCGTGGGTTGCCGTTCGTCGGTGTGGTGAGAGGAGGGATCGGATGAAGTACCTGTTGATGATCTGTGGGGACGAGAGTGCCGAGGAGTATGCCGACGCCGGGTGTGGCGGGTGGTCGGAGGAGATGGAGGCGCGTGGGGTCGTCGAGGGTGGCGCCGGGCTGCGGCCGCCGCATGAGGCGACGACGGTGCGGGTCCGGGATCACGAGCTGTTGCTGACCGACGGGCCGTTCGCGGAAACCAAGGAGCAGATCGGGGGCTTCGTTCTGATCAACTGCGCTGATCTGGACGAGGCGATCGAGATCGCGGCCAAGCATCCGGCAGCGGGGTACGGCACGATCGAGATCCGCCCGGTGCTGGAGTTTCCGCCGGCGTGACGTTCGAGGAGGTCTATCGGCAGGAGTGGGGCCAGGTGGTCGCCACGCTGATCCGCCTGAC
This sequence comes from Kribbella sp. NPDC006257, assembly GCF_040613535.1. Lineage (NCBI taxonomy): Bacteria > Bacillati > Actinomycetota > Actinomycetes > Propionibacteriales > Kribbellaceae > Kribbella > Kribbella sp. NPDC006257. Next base: position 143,635 of record NZ_JBEXSJ010000011.1, on the reverse strand, counting down.
CGGGGACTGGGAGCTGGCCGAGGAGTGCGCGCAGGAGGCGTTCGCGGCGGCCCTGGAGCGCTGGCCGCGGGACGGCGTACCGCGGAAGCCGGGTGCCTGGCTCACCACCGCGGCACGCAACCGTGCGATCGACTGGATGCGCCGGGAGGCAGTCGGTGCCGCCAAGCTGCGAGAGGTGGCTGCCATGGAGAACGATGAGCCCGCGTACGACGTACCGGATGATCGGCTGCGGCTGATGTTCACCTGTTGCCACCCGGCCTTGGCGATGGAAGCCCGGGTCGCACTGACGCTGCGGACCTTGGCAGGACTTAGTACTGCGGACATCGCGCGGGCATTCCTCGTCCCCGAAGCCACCATGTCGAAGCGGCTCACCAGAGCCAAGCAGAAGATCCAGTACGCCGGTATCCCGTACCGCGTGCCGCCAGCGCACCTGCTGCCCGAGCGGACGCCCGCAGTACTGGCTGTGCTCTACCTGCTGTTCAACGAGGGCTACTCGGATGCTCGGTCCAGCCTGAGTGATGAGGCGATCCGGCTAGCCAGACTCCTAACCCAGCTCATGCCCGACGAGCCTGAGGCTGCTGGGCTACTAGCGCTCATGCTGCTGCATGACTCTCGGCGGGAGACGAGAGTGAGTGCTGACGGTGTACTGGTCACGCTTGAGGACCAGGACCGAACGCGGTGGGATCATGCACAGATCACCGAGGGCGAGCAGTTGCTCGACGCGACGCTACGGCTTGGCAACCCAGGTCCGTACCAAGTGCAGGCCGCTATAGCCGCCTGTCATGCGACAGCGCGGACTGCAGCCGACACCGACTGGCCACAGATCGCCGCGCTGTACGGGCAGCTCAAGCAAACTCCGGTGGTCGCACTGAACCGTGCTGTCGCGATCGGCATGGCTGACGGACCAGCAGTCGGGCTGAAGCTCGTGGATGAGTTGGCGGCGGGACCGCTGGCCGGCTATCACCTGCTGCCTGCGACCCGCGCGGACTTCCTCCGGCGTCTCGGGCGCTCGGTTGAGGCGGCGGATGCCTACCGAGAGGCGCTCGAGTTGGCGGCAACCGAAGCCGAGCGCCTCTATCTCAGCAACCGGCTCGCCCAGATCAGCTGAGAAACGAAGGAGAAGGTGTCCGTCCGGCGGTTTCCCGTTCGTCGGTGGGGTATGACGGAGATCAGAACTGCGGTGACGGGGGAGCGGGCCGACCTCGCCGTACTGCTGGAAGAGCTGCCCGCTGCGGACTGGGACCGGCCGACGCTGTGCGAAGGCTGGCGAGTGCGGGAACTGGTGGCGCACATCGTGATGCCGTACCGGTTGTCGACGGCCGGCTTCGTGCTGGGGGTGCTGCGGAACGGTGGGAGGTTCAACCGGTTCGCCGATCGGCATGCGCGACGCGAGGCGGCGGCTTTGTCGCCCGCCGAGTTGACCGAGACGCTGAAGAAGAACATCGACCATCCCTGGAAGCCGCCGGGTGGTGGAGACCAGGGTGCCTTGTCCCACGACGTGATCCACGGCCTCGACCTGACTGTTGCCCTGGGCATCGATCGACAGGTGCCGCCGGAACGCCTGCACCACATCCTCGACGACATGGATCCGCGCGGAGTCAAGTTCTTCGGCGTGGATCTCGACGGCATCCAGCTCCGGGCCACCGACCTCGACTGGACCTACGGCACCGGCGAACCTCTCACCGGCACCGCGCAGGACCTGCTCCTGGTGATCAGCGGCCGCCGGCTCCCACCAGGTCATCTGAACGGAGCCGACGCCGCCCGCTTCACAACTGGAGGCCCCCGATGATCATCAGCCTTCCAACCGAAAACCGGCGGCGCTCCTACACCTTCTATCAGGAGGCATTCGCCTTCGAGCCAGAAGCTGCCGTTGATGCGCTGGCGGTGAAGGCGGTCGACACCGCCTAGATACCGCCTAGAGCAGCCAGGGGCGCAGGGTGGTCGTCGGGCGGGCGGCGGTCCTGGCAGCGGTTCGCGCGGTGCCGGCCGGGTGGTGGCGGAACAGGCGCCCGCCGTACCGGAGCCAAGCCACCTTGCCGTCGGTGCCGCGGACGAAACTGGCCCTGGTGTGGGTCGGCTCGCCGGCAGGAGTGAGAGCGAGGACGTAATCCTTGCGGTAGAAGGGCAACCGGAGTGCAGGCTGCCCGTCCAGCGAGGCGAGCAGCTCGCCGTCGTCCGCCTTCAGCTCGAGCCCGAACTCACTCGGTTCGCCGTCGAAGCCGATCTGTTGCGACACATACGAGCCTTCGTACTCCGCCAGTCGGCGCGCCGGCAGTTCTCGCGGTACGGCGGGCAGGTTGCTCACACCGGCGAATTCGCGCAGCGCCCAGTCGTCGGCGAACAACTCGGCCACCAGCGCCGGCCCGCTCTCCGAGTTCGTCAGCAGCGTGATCGCGAAGTCGCGCTTCGGCACCATCAGGAATCCGGAGTGCTGCCCCGACCAGTCGCCGCCGTGCTGAACGACAGTCGGCCCCTCGGCGGTCGGCCGCAGCATCCAGCTCACCCCGACCCCGTTGAGCTCGACGAACAACGTGCCGCCCGGCCCAGGGTTCGACTGCATCGCGACCCGCGTGCGATCGCCGAGGAGCCTCGGGAGCCCCGGGTGGCCCAGCTGGAACCGTGCGTAGCGGAGTTGGTCGCGAGCGCTCGAGATCAGCCCGCCGGCCGCGTGCAACCCGCGCGGGACCCGGTCGAACGACGGCTCGACGACCGGCTTGCCGTCGACGATGTTGTGCGACGCGGCCACGCTGAAGCCGCCGAGTTCGCTCCGGAAGAACCGGCTGTGCCGAAGGCCGAGCGGGTCGATCAGCAGCTCGCGAACGGCGGTTTCGTAGGGCTTCCCGGTGACGACTTCGAGAATCCGCCCGGCGACCCCGATCGCCGCGTTGTTGTACGAGAAGACCCGGCCGAGCGGGGTCAGCTGCGGCACCTTCGTCATGTCGGCGACGTACCGCTCCAGCGCATCGGCCTCGTCGCCGGTGTCCTCGAAGTAGTCGCCCTGCCAGCCGGCCGTGTGGTTGAGCAGTTGGCGGACGGTGACCCGGGCCGAAACCGCCGGATCCTGGGTCCGGAAGTCCGGCAGGTACGCACGGACCGGGCGGTCGAGGCTGATCCGGCCGCGCTCGGCCAGTCGCATGATCGCGGTGGCGGTGAAGGTCTTGGTGGTCGAGCCGATCCGGAACACGGTGTCGGCGGTGACCGGCGACGGCTGGTCGACGTTGGTGATGCCGAAGCCGCGGGTGTATTCGCGACCGCGGTACCAGAGGCCGAGGCCGACACCGGGGATCGCGTACTTCGCCATCCCGGCCTCGATCTTCTCGGCCAGCCGCGCGATCGAGGCGGACTCCCGGGCAACGGTAGGCCTGGTGGCGATCGGGCTTGCGGTGGCAGACAGAGTGGGAAGAGCGGCGACCGGTACGGCGACCGCGGCGGAGCGGAGCAGGGTACGGCGGGTGAGCGACACAGCGACTTCTCCTCGAGTGGCGGGGAAATTGCTTCCGTTCACGCTATTATTACCAAACTTGGGACCAATGGGGACCCTGAAAGAACCCTGACGGAGCACCCCTGTGACGAGTGAGACCGAGTCGCCGACGCCGATGTCGGACGTGCTGCTGCACCCGATTCGGTGGCGGATCGTGCAGCGGGTGCTCGGCCGGGAGCTGACCACGACCGAGCTCAAGCGCGACCTGCCCGACGTGCCGAGCACAACCCTCTACCGGCACGTCGCCGTCCTGATCGATGCCGGCATCCTCAGCGTCGTCCGCGAGCGCAAGGTCCGCGGTACGACGGAACGCACGCTGACACTCGACCAGACCAAGGCCGGCCGGATCGACGAGGCCGAGGCGCGCGCGATGACGCCGGAACAGCACCGGCAGGGCTTCCTGCTGATGCTCACCCGGCTCGCAGCGGACTTCGAGCGCGCCGTCGAGCGCGGCGACCTCACCTCACGACTGACTCAACTCGGCTACGGCCAACTCGCCCTGTACGTCGACGCCGCCGACCTGGAAACCGTCCGCCAAGGTATCAACGCCGTCGTCGAGCCCTACCTCCAACAATCCCCAGCCAAGGACCGAGTCTCCCTCTCCCTCATCGCCCTCCCCGACATCTGATGAGGCGGAGGGGCGGCGGGCTCGTTCGCCCTCCCCTCCGCTTTCCCTTGTCTTACCGGCGCCGCAGTTCGGCGTTGGCTATGGCTGGCGGGGTTGCGTTGTAGTTGTCTGCGGGGTCCAGCTCGGTGCCTGGTGGAACGATCTCGTCAATGCGGTCGAGGATGTCTGCGGAGAGATCGAACTCGGCGGCAGGCAGCAGACTGTCGAGCTGCTCCTGGGTCCGCGGACCGATCAGCACCGACGTCACTGCCGGATGCGCCCGCACGAACGCGACCGCCAGCTGCGGCAACGTCATACCGGCTTCGTCAGCAAGCGCACTGAGCTTGCCCACCGCGGCCGCCTTCAACGCACCCGTCGAGGTCGTCGGGTCGTAGTGATCCGGCCGCGTCGACGCCCGATGCGACGACAACAGGTCCGCCCGCCCGGACAACCACCCGCCGTTCAACGGACTGAACGTCAGTACGCCGAGGTCGTACCGCTGCGCGACCGGAAATACGCTGCCCTCCGGCCGCCGCGTGAAGATCGAGTACATCAACTGCTCAGTCAAGAACCGATGCGTACTACGCCGCTCCGCGGCCCACTGCCCCTCGACGATCGTCTCCGCCGGGAACATCGACGACCCGAACGCCCGGATCTTCCCCGCCTGGACCAGATCCGACAGCGCGGCCAAGGTCTCGCCGACCTCCGTCTCGTGATCCGGCCGGTGCAGCTGGTAGAGGTCGAGGTGATCGGTGCCGAGCCGGCGCAGGCTGTTCTCGACCGACTGGATGATCCATCGCCGGGAGGCGCCGCGCTGATTCGGATCGGTGCCCATCGGCAGCCCGAACTTGCTGGCCAGGACGACGTCGTCGCGCCGGCCTTTGAGCGCCGTACCGACGATCTCTTCGGACTCGCCGGCCGAGTACACGTCGGCGGTGTCGATCAGGTTGATGCCGGCGTCGAGGGCCCGGTGGATGATCCGGACCGAGTCCTCGTGATCCGGGTTGCCCATCGCGCCGAACATCATCGCGCCGAGGGAGATGTCGCTGACCGAGATGCCGGTCGCGCCGAGGATTCTGCGGTGCATGGTGGTGCCTTTCTCTTGGTTCTTCGATCACAGCACCGCCGGGCGCCGAAGCGTGAGCCTGATGCTGGCACCGGCTTGCGCGATCCTGCTCGGTTGGGAGCTGGCACACTGGAGAGGTGGACCTGCTCGACGAACTCCGCACGCTGATCATCCGGCATGCCGTCGGCCAGCGCGGGCACAGCAAGGAGCTGCTGGACGGCGTACAGATCAGTCGCGTCGACGAACCGACCGGACCTAGCGCCGGCGTCGCCCAGCCGTCGGTGGCGATCGTTGCCTCTGGCATCAAGCAGACGCTGCTCAACGGGGTTTCCTACGAATACCAGGCCGGGCAGTTTCTGGTAGCGTCGCTGGATCTGCCGGTGATCGGTCAGGCGCTCAAGGCGAGTCCGGACGAGCCGTTCCTGGTGGTCAGCCTCCGGCTCGACCCGGTCGAGATCGCACCGCTGCTGCTCGAGACGCCGGCGCGCCCACCGCAGTACGGGGGTCTGGTGGTCAGTGACGCGACGCCGGAGTTGCTCGATCCCGTCGTTCGGCTGCTGCGGATCGCCGACCGGCCCGACGATGTACGGGTGCTCGCGCCGGGGATCCGGCGGGAGATCCTGTGGCGGTTGCTGACCGGTGAGCAGGGCGCATTGGTTCGGCAGATCGGGCTGGCCGACGGGATGCTCGCGCACATCTCGGAGGCGATCCGGTGGATCCGCCGGCATCACAACGAACCGTTGCTGGTCGCCGATCTGGCTGAGCTGGCCGGGATGAGCCCGTCGACCTTCCACCGGCATTTCCTCGCCGCGACCTCGATGACGCCGATCCAGTTCCAGAAGCAGATCCGGATGCAGGAGGCCAGGATTCTGCTGCGTACGCAGGCGCTGACGGCGGCCGAGGTCGCATTCCAGGTCGGCTACACCAGCCCGGCGCACTTCACCCGGACCTACCGCCAGGCCTTCGGCGTGACGCCAGGCGAAGACCGGGCCTCTTCCTGAGCTAGGCAAAGATCGGGCAGTTTCCTGCCACTTCATCACTGGGACCGCACGGGCTGCTACAACCAGTGAATGCGCAAACTCGGGATCATCTTCGCGGCGGCGCTGACCGCCCTGCTCCTTCCTCTGCAAGCCCAGGCCGTCACCGGTTGGCGGATCGTCGGCTCCGACAACGCCCGGCCGCTGGACGAAGGTCAAGGACTCGCCACGGTGACTAGGAACGGCAGTACGGCGTACCGGTACACCGGGTCGGCGACCGTCCCACTTGACCTCTTGATCCAGGGCTGGAATCACGTCGGCGATCCGGGCGCCGCCGGCGGCTGGTACGTCGAGCCGTATCAGCGGGACGACCGGGGCGCCAAGCTGTTCCGGGTGCAGTCGCCGGCCGGCAAGTGGGTCAGCTACAAGCACGCGCTGGAGTCCTGGGAAGCCAGCAACAACAGCTTCGCTGCCGTCTCGCCGAACCAGCAGTGGATGGTGAGCGGTGAGTGGGGAACGATGGACCGTCTCCTGGTGATGCCGATGCCGGGAGTTGCCGCTACCGATCCGACGAAGAACCTGCCGATCGTCTCGGCGATCCGGTTGAACCATCAGGTCCGTGACGTCCAGGGCTGCGACTTCGTCACCGCCACGCAGTTGCTCTGCTCCTCCGACGACCCGGACGGAACACTCTTCGGTACGACGAAGCCGCTGCTGCAGGTCGATCTCTCGGCACCGGTCGGCACCTCCGACGTCACCGGAACGGTCACCTCACTCGGCCAACTCCCACTGCAAAGCAGTTGCACCGGCAACTTCGAGGTCGAAGGCATCGACTACTACGAACCCGACGCCACCCTCCGCGTCGTCGTACTGTCACCAGGCGCCTGCATAGCCCTAGACAGCAAGACCTACCGCTTCCAGCGCTAATTGCAGTCGCTCCGGCCGGGGGATTCCCCGACCGGAGCTTTCAGCGGGGCGGCCAGCAGTTCGCGGACGATCAGCGTCGTCCACTTGCCGTCGAGCACCTGGAGCGTCCGGGCGACGCCACACGACGTACCGGGATGACTCAAACTGGCGGAGCTGATCGGCCGCCTGGGTGCATAGGATGCGCGCAGGCCGGGGGATCGGTGCGGACTGGGGGCTTGGTGTGGAGAAGGCGAAGAGTGTGGTCGGCGGGCTCGTCGTCGTGCTGGTGCTGGTGGTGGGGATCTCGTGGCTGGTGCGGAGTTGCCAGGCGAAGATCCACGCCGATGCCGCGCCGATCGAGGCGTACTTCGCCGCCATCCGGACCGGTGATTCAGCGGCCGCTTGCGCGCTTCTCACCGACGGAGCCCGCGCGAAACTGATGACCGAACAACAAGCCCCGACCTGCGAAGCTGCCGCCGGTGCTCTCGCCGAGGGGCTGACGGCGGAGGATCGCGATCAGCTCGCGAAGCCGGTCAAGGTCCGGCAGTACGCCGTCAGCCAGTCGCGCAAGGAATTCGAGCTCGCCAAGGCCCCGCTCGGCACCGACGTCTACATCATCACCAACAACCAGATCACCGACTGGGGCTGGAACGCCCACAAACTCCTCGACTAACGAGCGGCGGGCGAAATGACTTCGACCGCGCGGCGGCGGGTCGAATCGGGGAGAGGGATGCCGCCTATCGAACCGCGGCGTCGTGGTCGGGCTCGCTCACCGGGACCTCGCTGACCTGCAGATCCAGCCCGCCGCGGCGCAGCGGGCCGAGCTGGTCGTTGAACTGGATCTCCTGGACCACGGTGGCCCCCACCCGGCCAGCCTGTTACCAGCCGCATCACCGCTGCGCGGGTGCCGATCTGCAGAGCAGAGCGTCGTCGGCTCGGTGGCGCCGTGTCAGGGGCCGCGTCAGCACCGTGGCTGTCCGCTGTCAGGCCGGCCCCCGATCGTGGTGGTCGTGATCAGGTCATCGATCGCCCCCGTATCCGGCACCCGCGTCCCCGCGGGTGCCGACGCCTCGACGAACACTCAGGAGAGCACCATGCACACCTTTGACACCCCCGCCCCGATCTCCGCCGTCCTGAACCTTCCCGCCGGACGTGTCCAGCTGGTCGCCGCCGAGCGGGCCGACACCACGGTCGAGGTGCTGCCCGCGGACGCCTCGAAGGGTCGCGACGTGCGGGCAGCGCAGCAGACCACGGTCAGCTACGCCGACGGCGTCCTGCGCATCGACACGTCCGAGTCCAAGAACCAGTACTTCGGCCCTTCCGGGGCCATCGAGGTGAACGTCCAGCTACCGGCCGGCTCCCGCCTCGAGGCCAAGGCCGGCGCCGCCGAGCTGCGCGGCGTGGGACGCCTCGGCGCGGTCACCTTCGACGGCGCGTACCGCCAGATCACACTGGACGAGACCGATAGCCTGCACCTCACCGCCGCCGACGGCGACGTCCAGATCGGTCGGCTCGGCGGCCCCGCGCAGATCAGCACCGCCAGGGGCGACATCCGGATCACCGAGGCGGTGCCCGGCTTGGTCACGTTGCGCACCCAGGCCGGCTCGATCACGATCGGCGCGGCCGCCGGGGTCTCCGCTCGCCTGGACGCCGGCACCTCACACGGCCGCATCAGCAACGCGCTGAAGAACAACGGCACCGCCGAGCTCGACATCCACGCGACCACGGCCGACGGCGACATCACCGCCCACAGCCTCTGAACTCTGCCGGGACCCGGTCCGCCACCCTTCTGTCCCGTCAGTGGATCACGGTCTACCAGGCCACTGACGACTGACACCGCACCCGCGGAAAGGGCCCGCCGAGGATGAAGTCCGCTCGGTGGGCCCTGACCAGCACGGCGCTCGGCTGCGTGTCGCGGTCCTCGCACTGCTGCTGGACTGACAGAAAGGTCCTCGCATTGCTGCTGGACTGACAGGAAAAGCCCGTGACCTGTGGTCACGGGCTTGATCTTCGCGCGCCCCCGGCAGGATTCGAACCTGCGCACCCGCCTCCGGAGGGCGGTGCTCTATCCCCTGAGCTACGGGGGCTCAGGAACGAGCAGAACATTAGCAGGAAATCTGGCGTGCTCTGACCACCGGGGGGTGGCCGTGGCGGCGTACGGCGTACCAGTTGCTGCAGTGGGTACCGGGAAGCTGCTGACGTAGAAGGAGGTCAGGGTCGGCTGCAGGGAGTTTCACCGGGGGAGACCCTGAACGGGCCCTGGGACTTGTGCGCGGCGGGATCTGGTGGGCCGGGCGGGGAGTCATAGTGGTCGTAAGCCCAACAGCCGAAAGGAAATCTCATCATGGCTAGCGCACTGGTTCGTCCGCGGAACGACCGTTGGATCGGCGGTGTCTGTTCGGGTCTGGCACGGCGGTTCGGCATCTCCTCGAACGTGATGCGGCTGATCTTCGTCGTCAGCATCCTGCTGCCCGGTCCGCAGGTACTGATCTACATCATCCTCTGGATGCTGATGCCCGCCGAGCGCTGACCAGGCCCCGGTTCGCTCATGCCGGGAGCAGGCGTGAAAACCTGCTCCGCATGAGAGCCAGCGACTCGGGAGGCCGGCGCCGTACGAGGCTGCTGGCCGCTGCCGGCGTACTGAGCCTGCTGCCGATGACCACCGGCTGCCAGGTCGGGCCGGCGCCGGCCGCGCCCGCGGAGTTCCGGGTCACTGCACCGCCATGGGATGCGCCGCGCGACGCGGTGTCGTACATCGATAAGGCCGGCTTCGAGCGACTGCCGCTCGACTTCAGCGGGCCCGCGCCGTACACGTTGAAGATCGCCGTCAACGTCGACGGGAAGTCGGTGCAGCTCCCGCCGGACATTGGTGTCGACCGGCGCCGCGCCGAGCAGGCGGCGGTCCACACGCACGGCACCGATGGCACCGTCTGGGTCGAGGCGAAGACGACCGCGGAACGGCCGACGCTGAAGCAGTTCTTCGAGCTGTGGGGTGTGCGGTACGACGGCAAGTGCGTAGGCGACGCATGCGGGGGAGTCACGGTCCTGGTGAACACCCGACCGGCGCCCTGGGACACCCCGCTCGTCCGTGACAGCAAGATCCAGGTGACCGCCAGACGCTGATTGGCAGGAACCGGGCAAACGCCTTTGCTCCGGTACTACGTGAGCTTGGCTGGACCTAGTAGCCGAACTTCACGGAGGTCAGATGTTTCGCACGGCAGCAACCGTCGCCGCAGTACTCGTCCTGCTGACTGCGTGCGGCGGCAAGGACGACACCGGTACGCCGGCGCCCGGTACTCCGACTGCCCCGAGCACACCGGTTTCAAGCGAGCCCCTGTCCAGCACACCTGTGCCCAGCGAGCCGACTCCGACCACTAGCCAGCCGACTACTGCCAAGCCGCCAGCACCGACCAAGCCGCCTGCACCGAAGGCTGCGGACGGGAACAATCTCAAGGCCTGTGCGGATGCGATCTGCGAGGTCTACGTGAAGACCGGTACCCGGATCCCGGTCAAGCGCAGTGTGCTCGGCTTCAGCACGCTGACGGTCAGCCGGGTGAGCGGCGGCAGCGTCGACTTCGGCGCCAAGAGCGGCTGCTGCAGCCTCGGCGCCGGTGGTCAGCAGACCGGCAGCATCTTCCGCATGAACGACCTCAAGGTCACCACCGTCGTAGTCATCGGCCCCACCGCCATCCTTCGCCTTCACCCTGCGTGACCAACTGATCCCTTGCTGCCGGAGACGGCCAGCACTACGTTTCGCTCCATGATTCGCACGGTCGCGGCCATTGCCGCCGTCGTCGCCCTGGTGGCGGCATGTTCCAGCAACGACGACAAAGGCACCCCGGCGCCGACGACAGCTCCAGTCAGTACACCCGCCAAGCTGCCCGTCACCAAGGCGGCCGACGGCAACAACCTGAAGGCGTGCACCGACGCGGTCTGCGAGGTCTCCGTGAAGACCGGCAGCCGGATCCCGGTCAAAGCCAGCATCTTCGGCTTCTCCACCCTGATCGTCACCAAGGTCTCCGCCAAGGGCGTCGACTTCGGCGCCAAGAGTTCCTGCTGCAGCGTCAGCGCCACCCAGCAACAACCCGGCAAAACCGTCCGCCTCAACAAGATGGACATCACCACCGTCACCATCACCGCCCCCACCGCCATCCTCCGCCTCAAACCCGCCTGAGCCCGCCGCCCGGGCGGGCGACGTACCGGGCTGTGGATGGTGGGGCCAAGGAATGGGGCGGGGGCCATTAGGCTGAGGCGGTGACTCCGGAACAGCTCGCTGAGAAGATCCTGCAGGCCCTGACCGCGCTCGTCGACGACGGCAGCATCACCGTTGACGGCGGGTTGCCGGGTGAGCTGAAGGTCGAGCGGCCCAAGAACCCCGAGCACGGGGACTACGCGACCAACGTCGCCATGCAGCTGGGGAAGCGGTCGAGTCTGGGAAATCCGCGCAAGCTGGCCGAGGTGCTGGCCGCCAAGCTGCAGGGTGACGAGGCGATCACCGCGGTCGAGATCGCGGGGCCGGGTTTCATCAACATCCGGGTCGCGGCCGATGCCCAGGGCAAGATCGCCGCGCAGATCCTGGAGGCGGGTCCGGCGTACGGCGGAAGCGACTCGCTCAAGGGTCAGCCGATCAACCTGGAGTTCATCTCCGCCAACCCGACCGGTCCGCTGCACCTCGGGCACACCCGCTGGGCCGCCGTCGGTGACGCGCTCGCCCGGGTGCTGACCGCGGCCGGCGCGAAGGTCACCCGCGAGTTCTACGTGAACGACCGCGGCGCCCAGATGGACAAGTTCGGCGCCTCGCTGAAGGCGGCCGCGCACGGTCTGCCGGTCCCCGAGGACGGCTACCACGGCGAATACATCAACGACCTGGCCCAGCAGATCGTCGACGAGAACCCGTCGATCATGATGCTGCCCGACTCCGAGCAGATGGTCGCGTTCCGCGAGGCCGGCTACGAGCGCCAGCTCAAGGAGCAGCAGGACCAGCTCGCCCACTTCCGGACCAAGTTCGACGTCTGGACGTCCGAGCGCAGCCTGCACGAGCAGGACGGCGTCGGGCACGCGATCGAGAAGCTCCGTGAGCAAGGTCACCTCTATGAGGCGGACGACGCGCTCTGGATGCGCACCACCGACTTCACCGACGACAAGGACCGGGTGCTGATCCGCACCAACGGCGACCCGACCTACTTCGCCTCCGACGCCGCGTACTACGTGAACAAGCGCGAGCGCGGCTTCGAGGTCTGTATGTACCTGCTCGGCGCCGACCACCACGGCTACGTCAACCGCCTCAAGGCGATCGCGGCCTGCGCCGGTGACGACCCCGAGCACAACATCGAGATCCTGATCGGCCAGCTGGTGAAGATCCTCAAGGGCGGCGAGGAGATGAAGCTGTCCAAGCGGGCCGGCACCATCGTCACGCTGGCCGAGCTGGTCGAGGAGGGCGGCGTCGACCCGCTGCGGTACACGCTGTGCCGCTACCCGGTCGACTCCCCGCTGACGCTGGACATCGAAGAGATGACCCGGCAGGTCAGCGAGAACCCGGTGTACTACGTGCAGTACGCGCACGCCCGGCTCGCCTCGATCCTGCGCAACGCCGACGAGCTCGGGATCAAGCTGGACGAGTTCGAGCCCGGCCTGCTCAGCCACGAACGCGAGGGCGACCTGCTCCGCGCACTGGCCGAGTTCCCGCGGGTAGTCGCCACCGCCGCCGAGCTGCGCGAGCCGCACCGCGTCGCGCGGTACCTGGAGGACACCGCCTCCGCGTTCCACAAGTTCTACGACAGCTGCCGGGTGCTCCCGCGCGGCGACGAGGAGGTCGAGCCGGTGCACAAGGCGCGGCTCACCCTGGTCGGCGCCACCCGGACCGTTCTCGCCAACGGGCTCGACCTGCTCGGCGTCTCCGCCCCGGAGCGGATGTGAGGGCGCACGAGGCGGGCACCCTGCACGCCGACATCGGGCACAAGGCACCGCCGTGGCTGCGGGCGCCGGGCAACGTCAACGACCTGGTCACCCAGCTCTGGTCCACGAACTCCAAGAAGAACGCCGAAGGAGCCCTCGAGGTCGGCGGCGTCGACGTACGGGACCTGCTCGCGGAGCACGGCAGCCCGGCGTACGTGCTGGACGAAGCAGACTTCCGCTCCCGGGCCCGTGCTTTCAAAGAGGGTTTCAAGGACTTCGACGTCTACTACGCGGGCAAGGCGTTCCTCTGTACGACGGTCGTCCGCTGGGTGATGGAAGAGGGTCTCAACCTCGACATCTGCTCCGGCGGTGAGCTCGCGGTGGCGTTGAGAGCGGGTGCGGACCCGGCGCGCCTCGGGTTCCACGGCAACAACAAGTCCGTCTCCGAGCTGACCCGCGCTCTCGAGGCCGGGGTCGGCCGGATCATCGTCGACTCCCAGGACGAGATCACCCGGCTGATCGAGCTGGCCGCGGAAAGAGACCTGGTCGCGCCGGTGATGGTCCGGGTGACGGCTGGCGTCGAGGCGCACACTCACGAGTACATCGCGACCGCGCACGAGGACCAGAAGTTCGGCTTCTCGATCACCTCCGGAGCGGCGTACGAGGCCGTTGCCCGGGTCAACGAAGCGCCGGAGCTGCGGCTGCTCGGGCTGCACTCGCACATCGGCTCGCAGATCTTCGACTCGTCCGGGTTCGAGGTCGCCGCGAAGCGCGTGATCGCCTTGCACGCAAGGGTTTCCGACGAGCTCGGCGTGACCATGCCGGAGCTCGACCTCGGCGGCGGTTTCGGCATCGCGTACACCACCCAGGACGATCCGGCCGATCCCGCGCAGCTCGCGACCGAGATGGGCAAGATCGTCGAGCACGAGTGCCGCGGGTTCGGCGTCGACGTACCGAAGGTCTCGATCGAGCCCGGTCGCGCGATCGTCGGGCCGGCCATGTGCACGGTCTACTCGGTCGGCACGGTGAAGGACGTCGCACTCGACGCCGGCGCATCGCGCACCTACGTCTCCGTCGACGGCGGGATGAGCGACAACATCCGCACCGCCCTGTACGACGCCGACTATTCCTGCACGCTCGCCAACCGGTACTCCGATGCGGCGCCGACGCTGGCCCGGGTCGTCGGCAAGCACTGTGAGTCGGGCGACATCATCGTGAAGGACGAGTTCCTGCCGTCGGACGTGCAGGCGGGCGACCTGGTCGCCGTACCGGGGACTGGTGCTTACTGCCGGTCGATGGCGAGCAACTACAACCATGTACCGCGGCCGCCGGTGATCGCGGTCAAGGACGGTCAGACCCGCGTGGTCGTCCGCCGGGAGACCGAGGACGACCTGCTGATACTCGACATGGGGGCGGCCGAATGACCAAGGCCTTGAAAGTCGGACTCCTCGGCTGCGGGGTGGTCGGTACCGAGGTGGTGCGGATCCTCACCGAGCGCGCCGACGACCTCGCCGCGCGGGTCGGCGCGCCGCTGGAGCTGGCCGGCATCGCGGTACGCCGGGCCGGCCGCGCGCGCGACATCGCGGTCGACTCCGCGCTCGTCACCACCGATGCCCAGGCGCTGGTCTCCCGCGGTGACCTGGACCTGGTGATCGAGGTGATCGGCGGCCTCGAACCGGCCCGCGGGCTCATCCTCACCGCGCTCGAGAACGGCGCCTCGGTGATCACCGCCAACAAGGCGCTGCTCGCCGAGGACGGCCCGACGCTGTTCGCCGCCGCCGAGAAGTACGAGCGGGACCTGTACTTCGAGGCGGCCGTCGCCGGGGCGATCCCGATCCTCCGCCCGCTGCGCGAATCCTTGGCCGGCGACGACGTGACCCGGGTGATGGGCATCGTCAACGGCACCACGAACTACATCCTGGACAAGATGGACTCCACCGGCGCCGGCTTCGACGAGGCACTCGAAGAGGCCCAGGCTCTTGGGTACGCCGAGGCTGATCCGACCGCGGACATCGAGGGGTTCGATGCGGCCGCGAAGGCTGCGCTGCTTGCGAGTTTGGCCTTCCACACCAGGGTTTCCATCGCCGACGTGCATCGCGAAGGCATCACCGAGGTGTCCGCGACGGACATCGCCTCGGCCCGCGAGATGGGCTGCGTGGTGAAGTCGCTGGCGATCTGTGAGCTGGACGAGGCGACCGATTCGGTCAGCGCCCGGGTCTATCCGGCGATGATCCCGCTGAACCACCCGCTGGCCTCGGTCCGGGACGCGTACAACGCCGTTTTCGTGGAATCCAAAGCGGCCGGCGAGCTGATGTTCTATGGTCGTGGTGCCGGCGGCGCCCCGACGGCCAGTGCTGTCCTCGGGGATCTGGTGTCCGCCGCGCGCAACCGGCTCAAGGGCGTGCCGGGGGTCGGCGAGTCGTCGTACACCCAGCGGGCCGTCCGGCCGATGGGGGATGCGCTGACTCGCTATCACGTGTCGCTGGACGTGGCCGACAAGGCCGGCGTGCTGGCGGCGGTGGCGACTGCGTTCTCCGACCACGGAGTGTCGATCCAGACCGTCCGGCAGGAAGGCCGCGGCGGGGAGGCTCAGCTCGTCGTGGTCACCCACACCGCCACCGACGCCGCTCTCTCCGCAACCGTGGAGGCCCTGCGCGACATGGACATCGTGCGAGAAGTCAGCAGTGTGATGCGGGTCGAAGGGGATTAAGAGATGATCCAACAGAGGCCGCAGCAGCGGCCTGTTCTCTGGCGAGGCGTGATCGAGGAATACCGCGACCGGTTGCCGGTCTCGGCGGACACTCCGGTGGTCACGCTCGGCGAAGGCGGTACGCCGCTGGTGGCCGCGCAATGGCTCAGTGAGCAGACCAACTGCGAGGTCTGGCTCAAGGTCGAGGGGAACAACCCGACCGGCTCGTTCAAGGACCGCGGGATGACGGTCGCGATCTCGCTCGCTGCGCAGGCGGGGGACAAGGCCGTGGTGTGTGCGTCGACGGGGAACACTTCCGCGTCGGCTGCCGCGTACGCCGTACGGGCTGGGCTGTTGCCGCTGGTGCTGATTCCTGCTGGGCGGATCGCCAAGGGCAAATTGGCTCAGGCGATCGTGCATGGGGCTCAGTTGGTGACTGTTGACGGCGGCTTTGATGACTGTCTGCGGATCGTGCGGGAGTTGGGGAAGCACTATCCGGTCGCGCTGGTGAATTCGGTGAATCCGGTGCGCCTCGAGGGACAGAAGACGGCTGCTTTCGAGGTGTGTGATGCGCTGGGGGATGCGCCGGATCTGCATGTTCTGCCGGTGGGGAACGCGGGGAACATCGCGGCGTACTGGAAGGGCTACCTGGAGTACAAGAAGGACAAGATTTCGTCGAAAGCTCCGCAGATGTGGGGTTTCCAGGCGGAGGGTGCAGCGCCGATCGTGCGGGGTGCGATCGTGGAGAAGCCGGATACCGCGGCGACGGCGATCCGGGTCGGCAATCCTGCCTCCTGGATCCTGGCCGAGAACGCCCGGGACGAATCGGGTGGGCGGATCGAGGCCGTCTCCGATGAGCAGATCCTCACCGCCCAGCACGATCTCGCCGCCCGCGAAGGTGTCTTCGTCGAACCCGCCTCCGCCGCTGGCGTCGCAGGCCTCCTCGCCACCAAGTCCGCCGGTCGCCTCGACGGAGGCCAAACCATCGTCATCACCGTCACCGGCCACGGCCTCAAAGACATCGACACAGCCCTCTCCCACATCCACCTCCCAGAACCCCCAGTAACCCCCGCAGACACCGACGCCGTCGCCCGCGTCGCCGGCCTGGTGTGAATTTGAGCGGCTCTGTTCGGGTTCGGGTGCCGGCTACTAGTGCGAACTTGGGGCCTGGGTTTGATGCGTTTGGGTTGGCGTTGGGGTTGTATGACGAGCTGACGGTGACGCCGGGGGATTCTGGCGTGACCGTTCAGGTGGATGGGTCGGGCGCTGGGGAGGTGGCGCTCGATGAATCGCATCTGGTGGTGCGGGCGATTCGGGCGGGGCTGGAGTCGCTGGGCGCAGTCGTACCAGGGTTTGCGTTGCGGTGTGTGAATCGGATTCCGCATGGGCGGGGGCTTGGGTCGTCGTCGGCGGCGATCGTGGGTGGGATCGCGGCGGCGTACGGGATGACCGGTACGCCGTTGGATCGCGGCCGGATTGTCGATTTGGCGAACGAGATCGAGGGGCATCCGGACAACGTGGCGGCTGCTGCGTTGGGTGGGTTCACGATCGCGTGGACCGAGGGTGACAAGGGTCGTGCGGTGCGGTTGGAGCCGGTGAGTGGGTTGGCGGCGGTGGCGTATGTGCCGGGGACCCGGGTGCTGACGAAGGCGGCGCGTGGGTTGCTGCCGGGGGTCGTACCGCATGGTGATGCTGCGGCGAACGCGGGTCGGGCGGCGTTGCTGGTGGCGGCGTTGACCTCGCGTCCTGAACTGCTGATGACGGCGACGGAGGATCGGCTGCACCAGGAGTACCGCGAGCCGGCGATGCCGGAGAGCCTTGCCCTCGTGCACAAGCTTCGGGGCAGCGGGCTTCCCACAGTCATCAGCGGCGCCGGGCCCACCGTCCTAGTCCTCACCATCACCCCCGAAACAACCCACACATCCGAAGCAGAGCAGGCCGCCGGTGCAGCCGGAGCGGAGCGTGCCGCCGGTGCAGCCGGAGCGGAGCCTGCATTTGAAGTGGGGCAGGGACAGTGGGGGTGGGGAGAGGGCGAGGGGGTGCCGCTTGCGCACTCGGATGGTGCGGGTGTTTGGCCGGCTGCGCCGGATGGGTGGGAGCGGTTGGAGTTGGGGATTGATCCAGTCGGCGTACAGGTCTGGTCCGAAAAGGGCGGAGTCGTGACTACGGGTGTGGGGGAATGAACAGAACCGGACACGCGTTGTACATCCCGAGTCGTCAGATGCCCCCTCAGTGGTGCTAGTCTCGACTCACCCGATCCCCTCCAGGTGATCGGCGAACTCTCTCGTCGCATCCGGGCTTAGCTCCCGACATCTTGATGTATGTGGCGACCTCCCAGTGAAGGACTTGCGCCGCCTGCGTCGGATAACTCCGGGGGGAACCGGATTCAGCGAGAGCCTCTATAACCACGTCGCCACGCCGTCAATCGAGACTGCGTCGGTCGTGGTGATGATTCCGGGCGATGAACCTGAGGACATCGTCCATCCGTGTGGGAAGGACCTCACGTGACAGAAACTGTTGAAGCCTCCAGCGGGGCCGGCACCACGCGCCGGCGCAAGGCTGGCGGCGGCCTCGAAGGCATGCTGCTCCCCGAGCTCAAGCAGCTCGCCGGGACGCTCGGCATCAAGGGCACCGGCGCGCTGCGCAAGGGCCAGCTGATCGAGGCGATCAAGGCTGCCCAGTCGGGTGGCGGTTCAACGGGCGCCGCGCGCTCCCGGGCGAGCCAGCCGACCCTGGACGAGGCAGCCGCGGAGCCGGCCGCGCCGAGCACCAAGGGTGCGCTGAGCGCCAAGGTTGCCAAGGCCGACGCTCCGGCGCGGGTAGGCACTCGCCGCGCCCGTGCAGCCGCTGCCGACACCAGCGCGGCCGAGAAGACTCCCGCCGTCGAGGCGCCCGCCGCCAAGGCGACCCAGAACGGCAGCGCCGCTCCGGTCGAGACGGCCGTGGCCGCTGCGCCGGTCGTCGAGAAGCAGGTCGTCGAGCGGCCGGCCGTTGAGCGTCCGGCGGTCGAGCGGTCGGTGGACTCCGGCGGCGACGTCGAGAGCCGGGACGACCGTTCCGCGAACCGCGAGAGCGGCCGGGACCGTGGCCGTGGCCGCGAGAACCAGCGCGACGGCGCCCAGAACCGCGACGCCCAGAACCGGGACAGCCAGAACCGCGAGGGCCAGAACCGGGACGGCCGCGAGGGCCAGAACCGGGACGGCCGCGAGGGCCAGACCCGCGACGGCCGCGAGAGCCAGCTCCGCGACAACCGTGACGGTCGCAGCGACAGCCGCGACCGCAACGAGAACCGCGACCGAAACGACAACCGGGGCGAGCAGAACCGCGACAGCCGCGGCGACCAGCGCACCGACGCCGGCCGCTCTGACGCAGGCCGTACCGACCAGCGCACCGACCGCAGCCAAGGCGACCGCAGCCAGGGCGACCGCGGCCAGGGCGACCGCGGCCAGAGCGATCGGGGCCAGGTCGACCGGAACCAGAACGACCGCAATCAGGTCGACCGGGGTGAGGACGGCGACGGACGTCGCCGTCGCCGCCGCGGGCGCGACCGTGACCGCGGTCAGACCGGTGGGCGTACCGACACCGGCCGGGACAACACCCGCGGCAACCGCGGCCGGGGCGACCGCTTCGACCCGGAGCCGACCATCACCGAGGACGACGTCCTGGTGCCGGCCGCCGGCATCCTCGACGTACTCGACAACTACGCGTTCGTCCGGACCAGCGGCTACCTGCCCGGCCCGAACGACGTGTACGTCGCGCTGTCGATGGTGAAGCGCTACGGCCTGCGCAAGGGCGACGCGATCACCGGCGCGGTGAAGCAGCCGTCGGACGGCGAGCGCAAGGAGAAGTTCAACCCGCTGGTCCGGATCGACACCGTGAACGGGTCGGACCCGGAGGTCGCCAAGCAGCGGCAGGACTTCAACAAGCTCACCCCGCTGTACGCGACCGAGCGGCTCCGGCTCGAGACCGAGCCGAACATCCTCACCACCCGGATCGTCGACATCGTCAGCCCGATCGGCAAGGGTCAGCGCGGTCTGATCGTCTCGCCGCCGAAGGCCGGTAAGACGATGGTGCTGCAGGCGCTCGCGAACGCGATCACCACGAACAATCCCGAAGTACACCTGATGGTCGTGCTGGTGGACGAGCGGCCCGAAGAGGTCACCGACATGCAGCGCACGGTCAAGGGTGAGGTCATCGCCTCGACCTTCGACCGGCCGGCCGACGACCACACCACGGTCGCCGAACTGGCGATCGAGCGGGCCAAGCGGCTCGTCGAGCTCGGCCATGACGTCGTCGTGCTGCTGGACTCGATCACCCGCCTGGGCCGGGCGTACAACATCGCGGCACCGGCCAGCGGCCGGATCCTGTCCGGTGGCGTCGACTCGTCGGCGCTGTACCCGCCGAAGCGGTTCTTCGGCGCGGCCCGCAACATCGAGGACGGCGGCTCGCTGACCATCCTCGCGACGGCGCTGATCGAGACCGGCTCCAAGATGGACGAGGTCATCTTCGAGGAGTTCAAGGGCACCGGCAACATGGAGCTCCGGCTCCGCCGCGAGTTCGCCGACCGCCGGATCTTCCCGGCGATCGACGTGGTCGCCTCCGGTACCCGCCGCGAAGAGCTGTTGATGAGCAAGGACGAGACCCAGGTCGTCTGGAAGCTGCGCCGGGTGCTGTCCGCACTCGACGGCCAGGCCGCGCTGGAGCTGTTGATCGGCAAGCTCAAGGAGAGCAAGTCGAACATCGAGTTCCTGCTCCAGGTCAACAAGACCACCCCGTCGACCGGCGGCACGGGTGGCCGCAGCACGGACGACGGCAACTAGTACTACGGGTCGCCGGGCAACCCCCGGCGGCCCGCCCCAAGCTGACTGGATCGCCCCGGAATACCGGGGCGATTCGTCAGGTTAGGGGCGCTGATGGCAGAATTGCTCGTTGGTTCCGGTTCACGTGCGCACCAAGCGGACGACCCGGGACGCCTTTGACTCGAGGAGACCCATGAAGAGCGACATCCACCCGAACTACGTGGCGACCAAGGTGACCTGCACCTGTGGCGCTCAGTTCGAGACGCACTCGACCGCGGAGAGCGGCAGCATCCACGCCGACGTCTGCTCGCAGTGCCACCCGTTCTACACCGGCAAGCAGAAGATTCTCGACACCGGTGGCCGCGTCGCCCGCTTCGAGAAGCGGTACGCGAAGAAGTAGCGACGAAAGCTCTGGGCGAGGTGTGCCTGCGGACAGCGCAGGCCGCCTCGCTTTCGTGTGTTGTGCGGCTTCGCCGCAGGCGGGGGCTTCGCCACCCGCACCCCCCTTGCGCGGGGTTGGCGCTTGTTCGTACCCGAGAGGAGTGCAGCCATGTTCGAGGCAGTGCAGTCGCTGAAGGCGGAGTACGCCGAGCTGGAGCGACGGATGTCCGATCCCGAGCTGCACTCCGACCAGGCGGTGGCGCGGCAGGTCGGCAAGCGGTATGCCGCGCTGGCGCCCGTCGTACGGACGTATGACGAGTGGTTGCAGACCGCGGACGACATCGAGGCGGCCAAGGAATTGGCGCACGAGGATCCCGCGTTCGCCGAGGAGGCGACCAAGCTCGAGCACCGGCGTGACGAGCTGGCCGAGAAGCTGCAGGTGCTGCTCGTGCCGCGCGACCCGAGTGACGACAAGGACGCGATCCTCGAGATCAAGGCCGGTGAGGGTGGCGACGAGTCGGCGCTGTTCGCCGGCGACCTGCTGAAGATGTACCTGAAGTACGCCGAGTCGCAGAACTGGAAGACCGAGGTCCTCGACGCGGCCGAGTCGGATCTGGGTGGCTACAAGTCGATCACGGTCGCCGTGAAGGCCAAGGGCACGCCCGAGCCCGGCGAAGCGCCGTACGCGAAGCTGAAGTTCGAAGGCGGTGTGCACCGGGTCCAGCGGGTGCCGGTGACCGAGTCGCAGGGGCGTATCCACACGTCCGCGGCCGGTGTCCTGGTGCTGCCCGAGGCCGAGGACGTGGACGTCGAGATCGACCAGAACGATCTGCGGATCGACGTGTTCCGGTCGTCCGGTCCTGGTGGCCAGAGCGTCAACACGACCGACTCCGCGGTCCGGATCACCCACCTCCCGACCGGGATCGTGGTCTCGATGCAGAACGAGAAGTCCCAGCTGCAGAACCGTGAGCAGGCGATGCGCGTACTGCGTTCGCGGTTGCTGGCCGCGGCGCAAGAGGCCGCCGACCAGGAAGCCAGCGACGCCCGCCGGCTGCAGATCCGCACGGTCGACCGCTCCGAGCGCGTCCGCACCTACAACTTCCCGGAGAACCGGTTCTCCGACCACCGGGTCGGCTACAAGGCGCACAACCTGGACCAGGTCCTCGGCGGCGATCTCGCCCCGGTGATCCAGGCGCTCACCGAGGCCGACCTGACCGCCCGTCTCGAGGCCGTCGAATCCCAGTGAGCACGAGCGCAGCGAGCACCCGAGCCCTCCTCGCCGAGGCGACTGGCCGGTTGCAGGCGGCCGGGGTCGCCTCACCGGACTTCGACGCGGCCGAACTCCTCTCTCATGTCGCGGGCGTCAGCCGCTTGCAGCTCAGCTCGACCGAGATCACAAACGAGCAGATTGCCCGGTACGACGAGTTGGTGGCTCGCCGTGCCGCTCGCGAACCGCTCCAGCACCTCACCGGTACGGCGGCGTTCCGCTATCGGGAACTGGTCATCGGCCCCGGTGCGTTCGTGCCGCGACCGGAGACCGAAGTACTGGTCGGCTGGATCCTCGATCGGATCGCCGCCGTGAAGAACCCCTTGGTGGTCGATCTGTGCAGCGGCTCGGGCGCGATCGCCGGAGCAGTGGCGACGGAACGACCGGACAGCACGGTGCACGCTGTGGAGCTGTCACCGGAGGCGTGTGTCTGGGCCCGGCGCAATCTCGCCGGTACCGGGGCGACCTTGCACGAGGGCGACATCGACGGCTGCCTGCCCGAGCTGGACGGCCAGGTCGACGCGGTGATCGCCAACCCGCCGTACATCCCGTTGACTGCTTGGGAATCCGTGACGGCCGAGGTGCGCGATCACGACCCGGCGCTGGCGTTGTGGTCGGGTGACGACGGGCTCGACGAAATCAAGGTGGTTGCGGCGACAGCCGGCCGGCTGCTGAAGCCGGGCGGCTGGTTCGGCTGCGAACACGCTGATGTGCAAGGCGAATCGGCGCCCGCGGTCTTCGCGGCGACCGGTCTGTTCACCGAGGTTCGCGACCAGCTGGACCTCGCCGGGCGGCATCGTTTCGCGACCGGCCGCCGCGTCTATTCGTAGACGACGAACTCGGGGCGCGGTTTGAGAGCCATCACCTGACTCGGCGTCATCAGGGTGCCGTGCCGGGTGTCTTCCTTGTAGAAGAGCTTGAATCCGGCATGGACGCCCGGCGCCATCGTCGGGGTGAGCTTCCGCCAGGTGGATTCCTTGTCCGTACGGTTGCCGATCCCGTCGACCGACTTGATGATCTGCACGCCCGGATGCTGCTTCAGCGCCTTCTCGCTGCTGAGGATCCGGGTCGAGAGCTGGTGGAAGACGAACACCTTCTCCGGCAGGTCGTACTGCGTGACCAGGCCGGCCAGGTAACCCGCGATCGAGTCGAGCTCCGCGCCGGTCGTGTGCCCGAAAACCTTGCCGGGCACCTGACCGGGACCGACCGCCCACTCGGGATCGAAGGCGAGCCCGACGTCGGGCTCCTTCAGCCAGTGTTCCAGCACCTTGACCTCACTGAGGATGTCGGCGCGACCCGGCTGGATGTCGAGCAACAGCAGCATCCGGTGCTTGCGGGCGACCGTCAGGTAGTTCTGGATCTTCGCGTCGGGGAGCCGACTGCGGTACTTGCCGTCTTTGCCGGCATGCCCGTTCGCGACCACCGTGATGAGTTCCATCACCGGCTGCGGAGTGCGCCCACCGGCGTACGCCTTGGACAACGTCTCCAGCCGGTTCGCCTTCGTCTCCAGGTCCTTGTCGAGCGGTCCGAGCGCGGGGGAGCCCGGCAGACCGACGTACCCGACCAGCTGGTACTTCGGGAAGACCTGCCGCCCGCCTCGCGGCAGCTCGCCTTCTTTGGGTGCGGCAGGCACCGGCTCGGTGCTCGGTTTGGCCGAGGGAGTGGGCTTGGTCGACGGCGCCGGCGACTTCGCATCGGCCCTGTCGTCGGAACACCCCGCGAGCAACAGCATCAACGCCGCAACAACGACGGCAGAACGCTTCGGCGAAAGACCCACGCCACCACCCAACCACGCCCCTCCGACACATCCACCCCGCGGCGTGTCACCGACCCCCGACTTCGCTACACACCGTGAGACCGGTGACAGCGCGGTCGACCATCGCGTCCTGGCTCTCGTCGAGACCGAGTTCGAGCGCGCGATGGAAATGCGCCCGAGCCCTATCCGGCTCCCCGTGCGCCAGCAAAGTCTCGGCGAGCCTGAGCCGGGCGGTGAGTTCGGCCAGCGGAGCACCGCTGTCCACCGCCAGATCGAGTGATCTGCGACCGGCCTCGAGAGCTGCCGGCCAGTCGCCGCGCCGCGCGTACGCCGTACTGAGGAACGCTTCGGAGTTGAGCAGCGTGTAGTCGGCGCCGCGTTCGATCGCGAGCTCACGTGCGGTGAGCAGGGCCGAAACCGCCTCGTCGTCGCGGTCCAGCTCGATCAGGCACTCCCCGATGCCGTTCAGGGTCTCGCCCTGTACTGCGAGGTCGCCGGCCTTCCTGGCGATCCGCAGCGACTCCTCGTACGCCGCCAGGGCCTCGGCGAACTCGGTCCGGTCTCCGTAGGTGACGCCGAGAAACGCCAGGACCCGGGCGACCAGGTTGAGGTCTCCGGAGGCCTGCGCGAGCTCGAGTGCTTCCTGGAGCAGCTGGATCGCCTTCTCGTCAGGGTGGAGCTTCGCTTCGCTGTAGCCGATCGAGGCGAGCAAGCGCGCCCGTAGTACGAGGTCTGAAGTCGCAGGGAGGCGTCGGCGGGCCTCGTGCAGTACACGAAGGCTCTCCTCAGCACCGCGTCGGTGGCGGCCCAGGCTGCCGATGGAGATCAGCACCCGAGCAACTGCTTCGCCGTTGTCCGCCGCGTCCCGCTCGGCGGCCTGCAACGCTACGTCGAGGAGTTCGTCCATCTCGTCGAAGCGGCTGCGCTGGAAGAAGTACGACGCTGCGGTGATCCCCAGGCGCCAGGCAGGTTCGTCCAAGCCGAGCGTGAGGGCTTTGTGGATGGTGGTGAGGAGGTTGGCGCCCTCGGCGTCGCCCCAGGCGAGACCGTCAGCCGGTGTACCGAACTGGGGCAGGACCAGCGGTGGTGCCGTCGGCAGGACTGCCAAGCGACTGGAGAAGATCGCCTCGACGGCGTCGGCGGCAGCGTAGGTGTAGTAGCTCACCAGGCGACGGACTGCTTGGTCACCTTCCGGCTCGACCAGACTTGCCGCGTACTGGCGGAGCAGGTCGTGGAACTGGAACCGGCCTGGCTGCGGTTGCTGTAGCAGGTTGGCGTCGACTAGAGCCTCTAGCAAGTCTTCTGCTTGGGCAGGGCTGAGCTCTGCGAGGTTGGCAGCGGCGTACTGCTCGATGTCCTGCCCTGTCATCAGCCCGAGTAGCCGGAACAGCCGCTGCTGGTCGCTAGGCAGGTGTTCGTAGGACAGCGCGAAGGCGGGGGAGACACCGCCGCCATCGACGCTCAGCTCGGCCAGGAGGCGGTCCTGTGCGCTCAGTCGCTTGCTGAGGTGTTCCACGGTCCACGCGGGTCGATGCCGCAGCCGTGAACCCGCTACCCGGATCGCCAGCGGCAGGTAGCCGCATTGCTCAACTACCGCTTCAGCAGCAGCCGTGTCGGCGACACGGTCGGCACCGACGATCTCTTGGAGCAACTCAGCAGCATCAGCAGCCTGCAGTACGTCGAGTGCGATCCGCGTAGTCGCGTCCAGAGCACCTAGCTGGCGACGACTCGTGACCACGACGCCACAGGTCGGACTGCCCGCCAGCAACGGCCGGACAGCCGCACTGTCAGGCGCGTTGTCCAGTACTACGAGGATCCGTCGCCCCGCGAGCTCTGATCGCCACAGGGCGGCACGCTCCTCCAACCCGACCGGGATCCGATCCGCAGGAACCGACAAGCTGCGGAGCAACCGGTCGAGAGCCGCTGCTGGAGTCACCGGCTCTCGGCCAGGTGTGTAGCCGTGCAGGTCGATGAACAACCTGCCGTCCGGGTAGGTGCTTGTGAGGCGCCGAGCAGCACGGACGGCCAACGCTGTCTTCCCGACGCCCGCCATGCCGTCGATGGCGACTACCCGTGGCGCGGCGACCGGCTCTGGGGTGAGAGCAGCCACCACTGCTGCCAGCTCATCGGAGCGGCCGACGAACGAGGCACCGTCGTACGGGAGTTCGTCTGGGACCTTTGTGGTGACAGGTGTGTCGTTGGCGAGGATCTGCCCGTGAATGGCGCGGAGGCCGGGGCCTGGTTCGACGCCGAGCTGGTCGACGAGCTCCTTGCGTGCCCGGCTGTAGATCTCCAGGGCTTCGGACACGCGGCCACTGCGCCAGTAGGCGAGCATCAGCTGGCCGGCGAACTGCTCCCGGAGGCGGTCTTCCTCAACCAGGGCGACTAGTTCCGGCACAAGATCGCCGTACCGGCCACGTTCGAGATCCAGATCGATGCGCTCGGCAAGGACCTTCAGGCGGCGTTCGGTGAGCCGGTGGCGCTGCACGTTGAGGTAGTGCCCGGCCAGTCCGGCCAGTGGCTCCCCGGAGTACAGGCTGAGCGCTGCCGCGAGACTGGCCGCTGCTTGGTCGAGATCGCCGGCTGCGCGAGCTGCATAGCCAGCGGAGACGAGGGATTCGAAGCGTGACAGGTCCAGAGCATCCGGAGCGAGCTGGAGGCAGTAACCCTCGCGAGTGGAGCTGACCGCGCCGTCTGGAAGCAGCTTGCGGAGGCGATAGACGTACGTCGGGACGATCTTGCTGCCGGTCGCCGGTGGCGCGTCACTCCAGACCAACTCGACCAGCTCATCGGCTCCCACCACCTGGTTGGCTCGCAACGCCAGCACAGCCAGCAAGGACTGCTGCCGGCTCGGTCCGAGGTCGAGCGCCTGCTCGCCGTACCAACCGCGCATCGGGCCGAGGAGGTCGATGCGGAGTTGGGTGGTCACAGTCCGCAGTCTCCTGTGAATCAGGGGCCAGCGGCAAACTTGTCAGGCGTTCTTGGTGACGTAGTCTTCGATCTCGGTGAGCAGGGTGGTCTTGGTGGTGTCGTCGGCGAAGGAGACGCGGACGGCGGTGCGGGCGA
The DNA here is from genome assembly GCF_040613535.1 of Kribbella sp. NPDC006257. Taxonomy (NCBI): domain Bacteria; kingdom Bacillati; phylum Actinomycetota; class Actinomycetes; order Propionibacteriales; family Kribbellaceae; genus Kribbella; species Kribbella sp. NPDC006257. Next base: position 116,745 of record NZ_JBEXSJ010000011.1, on the reverse strand, counting down.
ATTCGGCGATGCCCTGTGCGTCCAGGTCGAGCAGGTCGGCGACCACGGCGTACTCGTCGACCAGGGTGGTGCCGAACATCGGTGGGTCGTCGGAGTTGATCGTGACGACCAGGCCGGCCTCGACCATCGCGCGGATCGGGTGCTCGTCGTACGAGCGGACCGCCTGGGTGGCGAGGTTCGAGGTCGGGCTGACCTCGAGCGGGATCCGGTGCTCGCCGAGGTAGTCGACCAGCGCGGGGTCCTGGGTCGCGGAGGTGCCGTGGCCGATCCGCTCCGCCTTCAGCACCCGCAGCGAGTCCCAGATCGTCTCCGGTCCGGTCGTCTCACCCGCGTGCGGGACGCTGTGCAGACCGGCCGCGCGGGCCTCGTCGAAGAACGGTGCGAACTGCGGCCGCGGTACGCCGATCTCCGGGCCGCCGAGGCCGAACCCGACCAGCCCGTCCGGCCGGATCCCGGTGGCGATCTTCAGCGTCTCGGCCGCTCCCTCGATCCCGAGCTCGCCCGGGATGTCGAAGATCCAGCGCAGCGTCACGCCGAGTTCCTTCTCGGCCGCGGTCCGGGCGTCCTCTATCGCCTCGCAGAACGCCTCCGGGGCGACACCGCGCAGGACCGACGTGTACGGCGTGACGGTGAGCTCGGAGTACCGGATGTTCTGCGCGGCCATCTCGCGGGCCACCTCGTAGGTGAGGAAGCGGACGTCGTCCGGCGTGCTGACCAGGTCGACCACGGTCAGGTAGACCTCGATGAACTTTGCGAAGTCGGTGAAGGTGAAGTACTCGGCCAGCGCGGCCGGGTCGGCCGGGACCGGCGAGCCGGGGTGCCGGGCGGCGAGCTCGGCGACGATGCGCGGCGTGGCGGAGCCGACGTGGTGGACGTGCAGTTCGGCTTTGGGCAGTCCGGCAAGGAATTCACGCGTCACGGTCATGGCCGGGATCCTATGCACGCGGCGGGTGGCGGCGCCCGGAAGCTGACAATCATTTGTCAGGAGTGGTTGCGGGCGGCCCGGCTAGGGCCTTCGGCCAGGTCAGTGGCACGATTCACTCCGTGAGCGAGCGCTTTGACTTCACCGGTGACGAGCTGATGCCGGCCTACCGTGCGGCCGTGGACGCGATCGAGGCCGGTGATCTGGTCGTGTTGCCGACCGACACCGTGTACGGGATCGCCGCGGATGCCTTCAAGGCCGACGCGGTGCAACGGCTGCTGGACGCCAAGGGCCGCGGCCGCGACATGCCGCCGCCGGTGCTGATCTCGGTGGTCGAGTCGCTGGACGCGCTGGCGACCGACGTACCGGAGGCCGGGCGGAAGCTGGCCGAGGCGTTCTGGCCGGGGCCGTTGACGGTGATCTGCCACGCGCAGGGTTCGCTGATGTGGGACCTGGGGGAGACCCACGGGACCGTCGCGCTGCGGGTGCCGGACCACGAGAACACTCGCGAGCTGCTGTCCCGGACCGGACCGCTGGCGGTCTCCTCGGCGAACAAGAGCGGGCGGCCTGCGGCGCTGGACGTGTACGACGCGGAGGAGCAGCTGGCCGAGTCGGTCGCCGTCTACCTCGACGGTGGCGAGGTCACCGGCGGGCAGCCGTCGACGATCGTGGATCTGACCGGCGAGGTGCCGCACGTCGTACGGATCGGTGCGCTGACGATGGCCCAGATCCGCGAGGTCGTCCCGGACGCGACCACCGACCTCGAGCCCGACGTGCCGGTGGCCGACGAGCCGGCCCAGGAGCCGGTCCAGGACGAGGTGCCAACCGAAGAGCCGGTGGCGGCGTCCAACCAGGAGCAGGCCGACGAGGCCAAGCCCGACGAGACCGTCGCGGCCGAAGGGGAGACCACTGTGGACGGCGACGCGGCTGATGTGAGGCCGGCGGACTAGTGCGCGAGTATCTGCTCGTCCTGTTCGTGGCGATGGCCACGACCTTCCTGCTGACCGGTATCGCCCGCAAGATCGCCCTCCGGTACGGCGCCGTCGCCAAGGTCCGCTCCCGGGACGTGCACAAGGTCCCGATCCCGTACTTCGGCGGCATCTCCATCCTCGGTGGGCTGGTGGCCGGCTTCGCGGTCGCCTCCAGCCTGCCGTTCCTCGGTGACAGCCTGCAGATCGCACACGACGCCCGGGCGATCCTGGTCGGCGGCGTGGTGATCTGCGCGGTCGGCGTGATCGACGACCTGGTCGAGCTCGACCCGATCACCAAGCTGGCCGGCATGGTGCTGGCCGTCGGCGTGATGATCGTGCAGGGCATCCAGCTGTACTGGATCCCGCTGCCCGGCGGCATCTTCTCGCCGCCGGCGTCCCAGCTGGCCGTGCTGACCGCCGGCATCCTGCTGGTCTCGACCAACGCGGTGAACTTCGTCGACGGCCTGGACGGACTGGCCGCCGGGGTGACCGCGATCGGCGCGGCCGCGTTCTTCACCTACTCGTACGTGCTGAACGTCGAGCAGAACCTCGACCGCGCGACCACTTCGACGATGATCACCGTCGCGCTGGCCGGTGCCTGTCTGGGCTTCCTGCCGCACAACTTCTTCCCAGCAAGGGTTTTCATGGGCGACTCGGGCGCCCTGCTGATCGGGTTGATGCTGGCCGCGTCGACGATCAGCCTGACCGGCCAGATGGATCCCAACGCCGTCCCGTACGAGGTGGGCGGCTCGAGTCTGCTGCCCGCGCTGCTGCCGTTGATCCTGCCGATCGCGGTGCTCGCGATCCCTGCTGTGGATCTCACGATGGCCTACATCCGGCGTACGAAGGCAGGGCGTTCTCCGTTCGCCGCGGACAAGTTGCACCTGCATCACCGGCTGATGCAGCGGGGCCACTCACACCGTCGTGCGGTGCTGCTGATGTACCTGTGGACGGCCTTGATCGCCTTCGGTGTCGTGGTGCTCGGCCTGCTGCTGTCGGTGTGGACGGTGATTCTTGTGCTGGCCGTGACGGTGACCGCGATCCTGCTCACGACCGGCCTTCCGCGTCGCGCCGCAAAGCCGCTCGCGAAGGTCTGAGAGCGGCGCTGTAGTTCTGGCAAAGGAAGACCAGACCAGTGCGTGTCGTGGCCTACCGATAGGGTGTTCGTGTACAGCGGCAGGGGTGCCCGTTTTGCTGACCGTGCAGACTTTGTGCTAGTTTTCACAAGCACCAGCTAAGAACAGTTTCACCCCTGACCCCGCCCACCCGACGACCGAGGGCAAGAATCCCGGTCGCCAGCAGGACGGAACCACCAGATGGCTCCCTCAGACAGAGGTCCGAAAGTCGCCGGCCAGGCTACGAGGCACCCGGCGTTGGTAATGCTGCGCGGCGCTCTCATCGCAGGCCTGGTCGTCGGCGTGAATGCCGCCGCGATCTCCGCGGTCGCCGCCGGAGTCAAAGGCTTGTGGGGCGCACTGCTCGGCCTGTTGATGGTCATCGTCTTCTCCGGTGCCGGCCTGTTCGTCCTGCACCTGTCCCGGCGCAGTACGCCGACCATGCAGCTCGCCCTCGCGATGGCCTCCTACACCGGCCGGATCGCGATCTTCGGCGGCCTGCTCGCGCTCGCGCTGAACTCCGACAGCCTGGCCCGTAACGTCAACCTGACCGCGCTCGGCGTCAGTGCCATCGTGGTCGTGATGGGCTGGATGGCCGGCGAGATCTGGGCCTGGTCGCACCTGCGCATCCCGATCTACGACCTCGACAACGAGGTAATGGCGTGATCACCCGCGGTAGCGCTCCGGTAAGGCGTTTCCCAACTGTGACAAGAGATGTGGTGCAGTGCACGGACGTCAATGTGACCGCACGTCTCGCCGACTGGTACCTTTCGGGTGCTCATGAGTCAGCAACCAGATCCGAAGCCGACACCGAATACCTCGGGCGACGGCTGGCGGGTCCTGTCCTACTTGATCGGCGGAATCCTCGTCTACGGGGGTATCGGGTTCGGGTTGGATCGCTGGCTGGGCACCTGGTTTCTTCTTCCGGTGGGCATCGTGATCGGTGCCGGCCTGACGATCTTGTTGTTGAACTTCCGGTACCGGCAGCAACCCTGAGCCGTACCGGGTCTGACGTAGTTGACCGCCTTGCCCTGAGCCGCCCTGCCCTTAGCCCTATGGCGAACGACTTGAGCACGACGCGAGAGGAGACCCGGTGAGCGCCGGCGTTTCGACCGAGTTCATTTCCCCCGGTCCACAGAGTTTCGACACCCCAGGCCTGTTCGGCGTGGACTGGCTGACCAAGCCCGTCCTGGTGGCGGCGCTGTCGGTGGTAGTGATCGTCTGGTTCTACTGGGCGGCTTCCCGCAAGGCCGCTGTCGTGCCGTCGAAGCTGCAGTTCGCCGGTGAGCTGGGCTACAACTTCGTCCGCAACTCGATGGCGCGCGATGCGATCGGCAGCCAGGAGTACATGAAGTACGTGCCGTACCTGTGCGGCTTGTTCTACTTCATCCTCTTCAACAACGTCGCCGGCACGATCCCGCTGATCCAGTTCCCGACCTTCAGCCACATCGGCTGGGCGTACGTGGCCGCGATCATGAGCTGGGTCATCTACAACGCGGTGGGCATCAAGAAGAAGGGCCTCTGGGGCTACTTCAAGCACCAGACGATGCCGGCCGGCGTACCGCTGTGGCTGATGCCGCTGATGATCCCGATCGAGTTCATCTCGAACATCCTGGTCCGCCCGGTCTCGCTGAGCCTGCGGTTGTTCGCCAACATGTTCGCCGGCCACATCCTGCTGCTCGTCTTCGTCACCGGTGGCGACTACATGCTGCGCGAGACCGGCAGCATCGCGCTCGGCGGCGTCGGCATCATCACCTTGCTGATGGGCCTCGCGATCGCCGGACTGGAGCTGTTCGTCCAGTGCATCCAGGCCTACATCTTCGTCGTCCTGACCGCGCAGTACATCGGTAGCGCGATCTCCGACGAGCACTGATCCGCCGCACCACCCCCATAGACCCGTAGCAACGGAAACCCGGATAGCACTTATCCGTACCGAAAGGAACACACCGCAATGAGCGCTCTCGACATCACCGGCAACATCGCCGTTCTGGGCTACGGCCTCGCAGCGATCGGCCCGGGCGTCGGTGTTGGTCTGATCTTCGCCGCCGTCATCAACGGCACCGCGCGTCAGCCCGAGGCACAGAGCCGGCTGCAGTCGATCGCGTGGATCGGCTTCGGCGTCACCGAGGTGCTGGCGATCATCGGTATCGCCCTCGCCTTCGTATTCCGTAAGTGAGCCCACTCTTCTCTGACTGACAGGACTCAGACATGTTGACGATGGTGCTACCGCTCAGCGAGGCCGCCGGGGAAGACCCGAACCCGCTGCTGCCGCACAACGCCGAGATCATCTTCGGTTTCGTCTTCCTGATCCTGCTGGCCATCGCCTTCGCCAAGGTCGTCGTCCCGAAGTTCGAAAAGGCGTATGCCGATCGGACCGCGGCGATCGAAGGCGGGATGAACGAGGCCAAGCAGGCCCAGGCCGAGGCGAAGGCGGCGCTCGACAAGTACAACGCGCAGCTGGCCGAAGCCCGGCAGGAAGCTGCGAAGATCCGTGAGGACGCGCGCGAGCAGGGTGCGCTCATCATCGCGGAGATGCGTGAGCAGGCGAACGCCGAAGCAGAACGCATCGTGACCCACGCCCGCACCCAGATCGACGCCGAGCGCACGCAGGCGGTTGCCTCGCTGCGCAGTGAGGTCGGCACGCTCGCGACCTCGCTGGCCGGCCGGATCGTCGGTGAATCGCTCGAGGACGAGGCGCGCCAGCGTCGTACGGTCGAGCGTTTCCTGTCCGAGCTGGAGTCCTCGGAGTCGGCCCGGCAGGCAGTCGGAACGGACGGCTGATGCGCGGCGCTTCGAAGGAGTCACTCGTCCGGGCCCAGGCGGCCCTGGCGGGTGTCACCGTCTCCGAAGACCTCGGCGCCGAGCTGTTCTCGGTCGCCAAGGTGCTCGACGGCAACGGCACGCTGCGCCGGGCGCTGACCGATCCGGCCCGGCCCGCCGCGGCGCGGACCGGACTGGCCGGACAGTTGTTCGGCGGCAAGATCTCGGCCCAGGCGCTCGAGATCCTGACCGCCGCGGTGAACGGGCGCTGGGTCAGCGCCCGGGACCTGGCTGACGCGCTCGACCAGTTGAGTGTCGAGGCCGAGATCGCGTACGCCGACGGGCAGCGCGAGCTGGACGAGCTCGAGGACCAGCTGTTCCGCCTCGACCGGGTGGTCGTGGCCGAGCGGGTGCTGGCCGACAAGCTGAACGACCGGAGCATTCCGCTCGCGGCCCGCCAGGGACTGCTGCGCGGTCTGCTGGAGGGCAAGGCCGACGCCGTCACCGTGCGGCTGGCCGAGCGCGCGGTCGACGGCCGCGGGCTGCACTTCGCGGCCGTGATGCGCGGCTACCAGGTCGCTGCCGCGGCTCGCCGGGACGCCAGCGTCGCGACGGTCCGGGTGGCCGCCGACCTGACCGAAGGCGAGCGTTCCAGGCTCGCCGACGCACTCGGGCGGCAGTACGGCCGGCAGATCCAGCTGAACGTGATCGTGGACCCGAACGTGGTCGGCGGTGTCCGGGTGGACATCGGCGACGAGGTGATCGACGGAACCATCGCGGCCCGGCTCGACGAGGCGCAACGGCGCATCGCGGGCTGACCCTAACGACATATTGCGGCGCTAGCGGTCAGCAAGCCTCTAGAGCCATCCACAGGCCAAGCTAGGCCAAGGAAGCAGGGACGGAAGATAATGGCGGAGCTCACGATCAGGCCGGAGGAAATCCGGGACGCCCTGGATCGCTTCGTCTCCGACTACGAACCGGAGACGGCGACCCGCGAAGAGGTCGGCACCGTTGTCGACGCAGGCGACGGCATCGCGCACGTCGAGGGACTGCCCTCGGCGATGGCGAACGAGCTGCTCACCTTCGAGGACGGCAGCCAGGGCATCGCCTTGAACCTCGACGTCCGCGACATCGGCGTCGCCGTTCTCGGTGAGTTCAGTGGCATCGAGGAGGGCCAGCAGGTCCGCCGGACCGGCCAGGTGCTGTCCGTGCCGGTCGGCGAGGGCTACCTGGGTCGCGTCATCGACCCGCTCGGCAAGCCGATCGACGGCCTCGGCGAGATCAAGGACATCGAAGGCACCCGCGCGCTCGAGCTGCAGGCAGCCGGCGTGATGGACCGCCAGGAGGTCCGCGAGCCGCTGCAGACCGGTATCAAGGCGATCGACGGGATGATCCCGATCGGCCGCGGCCAGCGTCAGCTGATCATCGGCGACCGGTCGACCGGCAAGACCGCGATCGCGATCGACACGATCATCAACCAGAAGGCCAACTGGGCCTCCGGCGACCCGAAGAAGCAGGTCCGCTGCATCTACGTCGCGATCGGCCAGAAGGGCTCGACGATCGCCTCCGTGCGTGGCGCGCTCGAAGAGGCCGGCGCGATGGAGTACACCACCATCGTCGCCTCCCCGGCCTCCGACCCGGCCGGCTTCAAGTACGTCGCGCCGTACACCGGTTCGGCGATCGGCCAGCACTGGATGTACCAGGGCAAGCACGTCCTGATCGTCTTCGACGACCTGACCAAGCAGGCCGAGGCCTACCGGTCGATGTCGCTGCTGCTCCGCCGCCCGCCGGGCCGCGAGGCCTACCCGGGTGACGTCTTCTACCTGCACAGCCGGCTGCTCGAGCGTTGCGCGAAGCTGTCCGACGAGCTGGGCGGCGGCTCGATGACCGGCCTGCCGATCATCGAGACGAAGGCCAACGACGTGTCGGCCTTCATCCCGACCAACGTCATCTCGATCACCGACGGCCAGATCTTCCTCCAGTCGGACCTGTTCAACGCCAACATCCGGCCCGCCATCGACGTCGGTGTCTCGGTGTCCCGGGTCGGCGGTGCCGCGCAGGTCAAGGGCATGAAGAACGTCTCCGGCTCGCTGAAGATCGACCTCGCCCAGTTCCGCGCGATGGAGGCGTTCGCGATGTTCGCCTCCGACCTCGACGCCACCTCGCGCCGCCAGCTGGACCGTGGTCAGCGCCTGGTCGAGCTGCTCCGCCAGCCGCAGTACTCGCCGTACCCGATCGAGGAGCAAACGGTCTCGATCTGGGCCGGTACGACCGGCAAGTTCGACGACGTCCCGGTCAACGACGTACTCCGGTTCGAGCGCGAGTTCCTGGACTTCCTGCGTCGCGAGAGCAACGTGCTGGACGCGGTCCGCGAGTCGGGCAAGTTCGAGGACGAGTCCGCGGCGGCCGTGACGGACGCGATCGACAAGTTCAAGCCGACCTTCCAGACCTCCGACGGCCAGCTGCTGGCCGGCAAGGAGGAGACCGCGGCGATGGACTCCGAGGACGTCGAGCAGGAGCAGATCCGCAAGCAGAAGCGGGGCTGATCACCCATGCCAGCCAGTCTGCGGGAGCTTCGTGAGCGTCGGGCCTCGGTCTCGACGATCAAGAAGCTGACCCGCGCGATGGAGCTCATCGCGGCGTCCCGGATCGTCAAGGCGCAGCAACGCGCCGCGGCGGCCGGTCCGTACGCGCGTGAGCTCACCCGTGCCGTGTCGGCGGTGGCGACGTACTCCAACGTCGACCACCCGCTGACCACCGAGAAGCCGGACGCGAAGCGTGCTGCCGTCCTGCTGATCACCTCGGACCGTGGCCAGGCCGGGGCGTACTCCTCCTCCGTGATCCGCGAGGGTGAGCGGCTGAACCAGCTGCTGCGCGAGGACGAGAAGGAGATCATCCCGTTCCTGAGCGGCCGCAAGGGCATCGCCTACTACACCTTCCGGCAGCGTGAGATCGCGCAGTCGTGGAGTGGCGATTCCGACGCGCCGTCGTTCGCCCGGGCCCGGGAGATCGCCGACGCCCTGATCGAGAAGTTCCTGACCCCGACCGACGAGGGCGGCGTGGACGAGATCCACATCGTCTTCACCCGGTTCGTGTCGATGCTGACCCAGCGCCCGGACGTGATCCGGTTGCTGCCGTTGGAGGTCGTCGAGGGCGAGGAGCCGCCGGCGGCGGACGAAGTACTGCCGCTGTACGAGTTCGAGCCGTCGGCCGAAGAGGTGCTGGACGGCCTGCTGCCGAAGTACGTCGCCAGCCGGATCCACTACTGCATGCTGCAGGCGGCGGCGTCCGAGCTGGCCAGCCGGCAGCGGGCGATGAAGTCCGCGACCGACAACGCCCAGGACCTGATCGAGTCGCTCACGCGGCAGTTCAACCAGGCCCGCCAGGCCCAAATTACCCAAGAAATCAGCGAGATCGTCGGTGGCGCCAGCGCGCTGGCCGATGCCAACGCCGGGAGCGAGTGAGAGAGATGACTGCCACGGTTACCGAGAAGAACGACAACAGCGGAGGGGCCGCCTCCGTTGGCCGCGTCGCCCGGGTGATCGGCCCGGTCGTCGATGTCGAGTTCGCGGCCGACGCGATGCCCGACATGTACAACGCGCTCGAGGTGGACATCACCCTGGGCGAGACCACCCAGACGATCACCCTAGAGGTTGCGCTGCACGTCGGCGACAACATCGTCCGGGCGATCTCGATGAAGCCCACCGACGGCCTGGTCCGCGGTGCCGAGGTGCGCGACACCGGTGCGGCGATCTCCGTCCCGGTCGGCGACGTCACCAAGGGCCGGGTCTGGTCCGTGACCGGCAAGTGCCTGAACCAGGACGAGTCCGAGTTCGAGATCACCGAGCGCTGGCCGATCCACCGCAAGGCGCCGGCCTTCGACCAGCTCGAGTCCAAGACCCAGATGCTGGAGACCGGCATCAAGGTGCTGGACCTGCTCACGCCGTACGTCCAGGGTGGAAAGATCGGCCTGTTCGGCGGTGCGGGCGTCGGCAAGACGGTGATGATCCAGGAGATGATCTACCGGATCGCGCACAACTTCGGTGGCACCTCGGTGTTCGCCGGCGTCGGCGAGCGGACCCGTGAGGGCAACGACCTGATCCACGAGATGGAAGAGGCCGGCGTCTTCAAGGACACCGCGCTGGTCTTCGGTCAGATGGACGAGCCGCCGGGCACCCGGCTGCGGGTGGCGCTGTCCGCGCTGACGATGGCGGAGTACTTCCGCGACGTCGCCAACCAGGACGTGCTGCTGTTCATCGACAACATCTTCCGGTTCACCCAGGCCGGTTCCGAGGTCTCCACGCTGCTCGGCCGGATGCCGTCGGCGGTTGGTTACCAGCCGAACCTGGCCGACGAGATGGGCATCCTGCAGGAGCGGATCACCTCGACCCGCGGGCACTCGATCACCTCGATGCAGGCGATCTACGTGCCGGCCGACGACTACACCGACCCGGCTCCGGCGACCACCTTCGCCCACCTCGACGCGACCACCGAGCTCTCCCGCGACATCGCGTCGCGTGGTCTGTACCCGGCCGTCGACCCGCTGACCTCCACGTCGCGGATCCTCGACCCGCAGTACATCGGCCAGGAGCACTACGACGTGGCCGTCCGGGTGAAGCAGATCCTGCAGAAGAACAAGGAACTGCAGGACATCATCGCCATCCTCGGTGTCGACGAGCTGTCCGAAGAGGACAAGATCGTCGTCGCCCGGGCGCGCCGGATCGAGCAGTTCCTGTCGCAGAACACCTACATGGCGGAGAAGTTCACCAACATCCCGGGCTCGACCGTGCCGCTGAAGGACACCATCGAGTCCTTCAAGAAGATCACCGAGGGCGAGTGCGACCACATCGCCGAGCAGGCGTTCTTCAACACCGGTTCGCTCGAGGACGTCGAGCGCAAGTGGGCAGAGCTGCAGAAGGACAACTGAGATGGCCGATGAATCCGCCAAGCACCTCGAGGTAGCCCTCGTCGCGGCCGAGCGGACCGTGTGGGAGGGGCAGGCGAAGATCGTCATCGCCCGCACCACCGACGGCGACGTCGGCATCCTGCCGGGGCACGCGCCGTTGCTGGGTCTCCTGCAGGGCGGCACCGTCCAGGTGCGGACCGTCGACGACGAGTACTTCGTCGCGGCCGCGCCGGACGGCTTCATCTCGGTGGCCAACGACCGGGTCTCGATCCTGGCCGAGAACGCCGAGATGGGGCACGACATCGACCTGGAAGAGGCCAAGCTGGCACTCGAGCGGGCGCTGTCGACCGGTACCGACTCCGAGGACGAGCAGGAGCAGGTGCGGCTCGCCGAGGCCAGGGTGCGGGCCGCCGAGACGGCGTCCTGACCCCACCTGCCATAATTGAAAACAGTCACACTCAGCACGGTTCGGGGTAGGTGCCGCCAGGTCGTCGGCACCAGGAATGGGGTCGGCAGCTTATGAGGACAGTCCTCGATGTGGTCGGGGTCTGTCTTGCTGCCGCCGTACTGCTGATCATTTTTTTCGCGTTCCGCCGTCGCTGGTTGTCCAGGGACGGCGGAACGTTCGATTGCAGCCTCCAGCTGGCTGAGAAGGACCACGGCCGCGGCTGGGCGCTCGGCATCGCCCGGTACGTCGGCGACGACCTCGAATGGTTCCGGGTCTTCAGCCTGGCCTGGTGGCCGAAGCTGACCGTGAGCCGCCGTCAGTTGCAGGGCGTCACCACCCGCCGCCCGATGGGCAACGAGCCGCTGGTCACGTACGCCGGCCACGTCATCGTCGACGCCGAACTCCGCGACCGCACCGTCCACTTCGCGATGACCGAGGAAGCCCTCACCGGCGTCCTCGCCTGGATGGAATCCGCACCCCCCAACACCCAGACCTACCTCTGACCTTCCGCTTGCGTCCGAAGAAGTGGACGAGACGTCCCTCCGCTTCTTCGGACGTAACGGTTGGGTGGGGCGTCTAGGGTCGGGGTATGACGGGTGTGTTGCTTGAGCTGGATCTGACTCGGGGTGTGCTGGAGACGCCGCCTGCATCGCCGTTGGCTGCGTTCAGGGCGCGGCATCTGCCGACCTTGCGGGAGCTGGTGTCGGCGCTGCGCAAGGGGTCGCGGGACGACTCCGTGCTGGGGCTGGTCGCGCATCTGGGTGGGCCGGCATTGTCGCTGGCTCAGGTGCAGGATCTTCGCGAGGCAGTGGCCGACTTCCGGGCGTCCGGGAAGCCGGCGGTGGCCTGGACCGAGTCCTTTGGTGAGGTCGGTGGCGGGACAGTGCCGTACTACCTGGCTACCGCGTTCGACGAGATCTGGCTGCAGCCTTCGGGGGACCTCGGGATCACCGGGGTTTCCGTGCAGGCGACGTTCATTCGTGGTGCGCTGGACAAGGCTGGGCTGATCCCGCAGTTCGGCAAGCGGCGTGAGTACAAGACCGCCGTCGACACGTTCACCGAGAAGGAGATGACCGGACCGGGCCGCGAGATGGCGGCGCGGCTGGCCGAGTCGGCGTACGAGCAGATCGTCGAAGGCATCGCCGTACGGCGTGGGCTGGAGCCGGCGCGCGTCAAGGAGCTCGTGGACAGTGCGCCGCTGGCCGCGGAGGCCGGCCGGGAAACCGGGCTGGTGGACAAGCTGGGGTATCGGTCGGACGTGTACGACGCGCTGCGGAAGGGGCTCGGGGAGTTCGAGCCGTTGCTGGCCGAGCGGTACGTGCGGCGTGGACCGCGGACGCTCGACGAGGTGCGCAAGGCGCTTCCGTGGCCGCAGAAGCCGGTGGTGGCGGTCATCCGGATCAGCGGTGGGATCACTGTCGGCCGCAACTCGGGCGGTGGGCCGCTGGGTGGTCCCGGGTCGGGCTCGGACACCGTAGGCGCCGCTCTGCGGGCTATGGCTCAGGACGACAAGGTCAAAGCCGTCGTACTCCGGGTCGACAGCCCTGGTGGGTCATACGTCGCCTCTGACGCCATCCGCCACGAGGTGCTGCGGCTGCGAGCCACCGGGCGTCCAGTGATCGCGTCTATGGGCAGTGTGGCCGCATCTGGTGGCTACTTCGTCGCCATGCCTGCCGATGTCGTCGTAGCTCAACCAGGGACCATCACAGGCTCTATCGGCGTCTTCACGGGCAAGGGAGTGGTCCGGGACGCGCTGGGCCGCCTCGGCATCTCTCAGCAGGCTGTGTCCGAGGGGGAGAACGCCCGGATGTACTCCGCCCAGGAGGAGTTCTCACCTGAGCAGTGGGAGCGTCTGGAGGAGACCCTGGACCGCATCTACACCGACTTCGTCGCCAAGGCTGCCCAGGACCGCGGCCTTGCCGAGGCAGAGCTGGAAGCCCTGGCTCGCGGCCGGGTGTGGACCGGCGCCGACGCCCACGCCCACAAGCTCGTCGACGAACTAGGCGGCTTCGAACACGCCCTCCGCCTGGCCTGCAACCGCGCCGGCCTCGACCGAGACAACATCGCCCTCGCCGCCGCCCCGCACCGCAACCTCCTGGACCGCCTCCGCCCACCCACCACCACCGAAGACCTAGCAGCCACCAGCAAGTCCCCCTTCACCACACACGGCCTAACCACCACCATCTACAAAGCCCTAGGCCTCCCACCCACCGGCCTACTCACCATGCCCACCACCTGGTCCATCTCCTAGCCGACTCTGGGGAAGGTCTCGTCTGGGAGGGGCTCGCCTGGCGTGAGGTGTAAGGGGTCGGTTACTACGTGGGGGGTGCCGGAGTAGGTGGTGTTGGCGTCTATGTAGATGTTGATGTGGGCGAAGCGGGCGGTGTCTGTGGTGTTGGGGAGGGCCATGTGTCCGGTGTAGCCCGAGTGGAAGGTGCAGTCGCCGGCGTACAGGGGGATGGTGACTCGGGGCGAGTAACGGAGCTCTGGGGCTCGGGTGAAGAGGTCTTCTTCGTCTGCGAGGTTCTGGGGTTGTAGGTCGGTGCGGGTGTGGGAGCCGGGGAGGAAGGTCATGCAGCCGCGTTCGGGTGGTACGTCGACCAGGGCGATCCAGGCTGACAAGGGGAGCCGGTCGTTCGCGTGGGGCCAGTAGGGGCGGTCCTGGTGGAAGTGGGTGGCCGCGTTGCTGTTGGGTTCCTTGACGAGCATCTGGTCGTGCCAGAGGCGGACGGGGAATCCGGCTAGCTGTTCGGCGACGGTGGCGATGCGGGGGTGGAGCGTCAGCTCCCGTAGTACCGGGTCTTGCTGCCAGACGTTGACCAGCTGGCTGAAGATGGAGTCCTGTTGGAGGCGGTCGGCGCGGTGTTCTTCCAGGTAGCTGCCGGCACGGGATCGGTAGCGGTCGACCTCGGCCGGGGTGAGGACTGACGGGACTCGGACGAATCCGTCCTTGCGGTAGGCGTTGATCAAGTCATCCATGGTGATAACCATGAAGTCCGCCGATAAAAGGCGACAGGGCGATCGTGACCAGTAGTCGTACGATTCTGACATGCCGGAGACGCTGCACGAGGTGGAGTTGTTCGTCGGTGGACCGGTCTGGGGTGGGGTCCATCGGCTGAACGAGGATGTCGAGCCGCATGCTCATGACTTCCTGGAGATCGCGGTGGTCGGCGCCGGGAGCGGGCGGCACGAGACGAGCCAGGGGGAGCGCAGCGTGCGGCACGGGATGGTCGTCGTACTACGCCCTGGCGCGTGGCACGCGTTTCGCCGTACGACGGATCTCGTCGTCGCCAACTGCTGCGTCTCGATGCCCGGTCTGCAGGGCCAACTCGCCGGCCTGCAACAACTTCCAGTACTGCGGGACCTCCTGTGGACCGGACCTGCTGCCCGGGCACCCCACGGCGTCGAGCTCACTCAGGTCGCCCCAGATGCAGCAGACGAAGCAATAGAAGAGATCGCCAAGCTGGAGCAGGAGCTGTCCCACCAGAGAGCGGGGCGAGTGCTGGGGAGGCTTGTGACGGTGCTCGGCATCATGGCTGATGGGCGGGTTGGGGAGCAGGCGGTGGAGCAGGTGGTGCATCCGGCGGTGGTGGCGACGGTGGCTCGGCTTGAGGGGGCGATCGCCGAAGCGTGGTCGTTGGATGACCTTGCACAAGCTGTGAGTCTCGATCCGGCCTATCTCAGCAGGCTGTTTCGCCGTGACACCGGCTTGAGCCCGCTCGCCTTCCTGGCTCGGCAGCGGGCTGAGCGGGCAGCGGTGCTTCTCGCACAGACGGACCTGCCCGCCGCCCGCGTGGGGGCGGCAGTCGGGTGGACTGATCCGACCTACTTCGCCCGGCGCTTCCGCTCCCTGGTTGGATCGACACCGACCGAGTACCGCAACCGGAGCGGCAGATGACCGACGATCTCCGCCGGCTCGCCACCCTCGCGGCCCGCCGTCGCGGCGCCGGCGAGGTGAGAACGGCAGGGCGTGGCACCGAGTTCGCCTTCTTCGTCGCCGACAACGGCGAGGGCTACCGGGTGCCGCGGGCCGATCTGTCCGACCGGGTCAACGACCCGGACGTCAGCGCTTACCACCTGCAGCGCAAGGAGCAGATCTTCACGACCTGGGCTGCCGAGCACGACCTCCCGGCCGCCGAGGTGCGAGAGCTGCTGGAGATCGAGGGCATTCCGGTTCTGGTCGTGACCGTGGTGGAGGACGACGGGTCGGAGTTGGCCGGCCGCGCATTCGGCCGGATGCTCGCGCGAATGCATCAGACACCCCCGCCCACCAGCAGCGCCGAGCACCAGTCGCCCACCGGCAACGTCCACCACCAAGAGGATCTCGCAGACACGATCGCGGCTCGGCTCACTCATCGGCACGCGGCGCTCACGAAGTACGGGCTCGAGCACTTGCCCGCACCACATGAGCTCGCAGAGATGATCCGGGCCGGGACCGGGCCGGACGTGGTGAATCACCTGGACCTGCGCAGGCAGAACGTTCGCTGTCAGGACGGTGAGGTGAAGGCGCTCTTCGACTGGAGCAACGCGTTGCTCGCGCCGGTGGAGCTCGAGCTCGCCCGGCTCACCGAGTACGCCGAGATCGCGGAGAACGGGCTGGAGCTCCGCGAACTGATCGCCGGGTACCGCGAGGCGGGTGGGATCGTCGCCGATCACACCGACGCCTGGCGGCTGCTCCGGCTGGACGCCGCGGTGATGCTCGCGAACCTGTTCGACTCGGTGGTCCCGGACCCCCGGATGCGGGACCTGTTCCTCAAGCGATCAGCGGCATTGCTCTAGCGATCGCCGCCCGGGACCCAGAGGACGTCGCCACCCGAGGACAGGTTCGCCACTCGGCCGAGGATGAAGAGTAGGTCGGACAGCCTGTTCAAGTAGGTGATCGCCAGCAGGTTCACCGAGGGTCCGTGAGCCTCGACAGCGGCCCAGCCTGCCCGTTCGGCTCGGCGAGTGACGGTGCGGGCGACGTTCAGGTACGCCGAACCGACCGATCCGCCCGGCAGGATGAACGAGCGGAGTTTGGTGAGACGGTTGTTGTACTCGTCGCACCAGCCTTCGAGCCGGTCGATGTAGTCCTGGGTGATCCGCAGCGGCGGGTACTCCGGGTCGGGGGCGATCGGATTGCACAGGTCCGCACCCACGTCGAACAGGTCGTTCTGGATCCGCGTGAGCAGCAGCACCAAGGAGCTGTTCAGGTGGCCGGCCGCGATCGCGACGCCGATCGAGGAGTTCGCCTCGTCGACCTCGCCGTACGCCGCGAGCCGCGGATCGGTCTTGGTGGTCTTGCTCATGTCGCCCAGGCGGGTCTCGCCGGCATCGCCGGTCCGGGTATAGATCCGCGTCAAGTTCACAGCCATGTCACGGCACTCTACGCAGGGTTGTGAACGAGAGCAGATACAGTCAGCAGGTGGAACGGTTTCGGATCGCGGGTGAAGCACGGCTCGAGGGCTCTGTCGAGGTGGCGGGCGCGAAGAACAGCGTGCTGAAGCTGATGGCGGCGGCGTTGCTGGCCGAGGGGACGACGACGCTTCGGCAGGTGCCGAGCATCCTCGATGTCACCTTCATGGCGCAGCTGCTGGACACGCTCGGCTGCAAGGTGCTGGTCGACGCTGACGCTGGTACGGCGACGATCGCGGTGCCCGGTGAGATCGGCCACCAGTGCGACTACGAGCTGGTCCGCAAGCTGCGCGCCTCGATCTCGGTGCTCGGCCCGCTGCTCGGCCGCTGTGGTCAGGCGGAGGTGGCGCTGCCGGGCGGCGACAACATCGGTTCCCGCGGGCTCAACATGCACGTCGCCGGCCTGGAGTCGATGGGCGCCAAGGTCCACATCGAGCACGGTTTCGTGATGGCCGAGGCGCCGCAGGGTCTGCACGGCGCCGAGGTCTGGCTGGACTTCCCGAGCGTCGGCGCGACCGAGACGATCATGATGGCCGCCGTGCTGGCCAAGGGCACCACGGTGATCGAGAACGCCGCCCGGGAGCCCGAGATCCAGGACATCGCCGCGATGCTGGTCGAGATGGGCGCGCAGATCGACGGCGCCGGTACGCCGCGGATCGAGGTCTCCGGCGTCGACGGGCTGCTCAAGCCGGTCGAGCACGTGGTCGTTCCGGACCGGATCGTCAGTGGGAGCTGGGCATTCGCCGCCGCAATCACCAAGGGTGACATCACGATCGCGAACGGTCATGCCGAGCATCTCGAACTGCCGCTGGACAAGCTGCACAAGGCCGGCGCCGAGATCACCATCCTGAACCCGGGCTTCCGGGTCGTGATGCACGACCGCCCGAAGCCGGTCGACGTCGTCACCCTGCCGTACCCGGGCTTCGCGACCGATCTGCAAGCCTTCGTGATCGCGATGAACGCCGTGAGCGACGGCGCCGCGATGGTCACCGAGAACCTCTTCGAGGGCCGGTTCACCTTCGCCCAGGAGCTGACGCGACTGGGTGCGCAGATCCAGACCGACGGCCACCACGCCGTCGTACGGGGTGTTCCGCGGTTGTCCGGGGCGCCGGTGGTGGCCAGTGACATCCGCGCCGGAGCCGCGCTGGTGATCGCCGGGCTGGCCGCCGAGGGGGAGACGTTGGTCTCGGCCGCGCACCACGTGCACCGCGGCTACACCGACTTCGCCGGCAACCTCCGACGCCTCGGCGCCGACGTCACGGTCGAACCGGACGACGCGGACGTCTACTGGAACTAGTGCGGGCGTATTACCGGCACAAGTTAGGGTCAGGCGCATGACAGAGCGCCTGATCAAGCCCCTCGGCCGTGGATTCCTCTTCCTCGACTCGCATCCCGCCGGCTGCGCCCAGATCGTGCGGGGACTGACCGGACAAGTCGAGGCCCGTATGACGGATGCCCGGCCGGTCGCCTTGGTGGTCGGCTCGAGCTCCGGCTACGGGTTGGCCACGACGATCGCCGGGCTGGCCAGGTACGGGATCAACGGGGTCGGGATCTCGTTCGAGAAGGCGCCGACGCACCGGCGTACGGCGACCGCCGGCTGGTATCGCACCGCGGAGACCGCGGCGTACGCGGCCGAGCAGGGCAGCGAGTTCCACTTCGTCAACGCGGACGCGTTCGCCGACACCACGAAGTCCGAGGTGCTCGACCTGATCGCGGAGCGGTTCGGGGGAGTGGACTACCTGATCTACAGCGTCGCCGCGCCGCGCCGGATCGACCCGCGCACGGAGACGACGTACCAGTCGGTGATCAAGGCGATCGGGCAGTCCGCGCAGACCAAGAGCCTCGCGTTCGAGGACGGCGAGCCGGTGCTGCAGGAGGTCGCGATCGAGGTCGCCACCGACGACGAGGTCGCCGAGACCGTCCAGGTGATGGGCGGCGAGGACTGGATCCGCTGGGTGGACGCGCTCGAGGAGCGCAAGCTGCTCAAGGACGGCTTCAGCACGGTCGCGCTGACCTACATCGGTTCCGAGTTGACCGGCCCGATCTACCGGCAGGGCTCGATCGGCGCGGCCAAGGCGCACCTGGAGAAGACGGCACAGGAGCTGCGCGAACGCGACGGCGTAGAAGCCCGTACGTCGGTCAACGGTGCCGCGGTGACCCAGGCATCGTCCGCGATCCCCGGCATCGGGCTGTACGTGAGCCTGCTGCACAAGGTGCTCGGCGACAAGCTCCAAACCCCCATGCAGCAGTCGATCTCGCTGTGGGACCAGCTGACCGGCGACAAGCCGCTCGACCTCGACGAGGACGGCCGCATCCGCCTCGACCGCTGGGAACTCGACCCGGCCGTGCAGGCCACGATGAAGCAGGAGTGGGAAGCGGTCACCGCCGAGAACATCGCCGACGCCACCGACGCCGCCTGGTTCTTCGCCGAGGTCCGCCGCCTCTACGGCTTCGACGTCCCCGGCGTCGACTACGCCGCCGAAACCGAGGTCGACGTCGACTGGCCTGGAAAAGCCTGACCTTCCGGCACTACGAAGTGCCGGATTCGACCCAGATCGAAAGGCTCTATCCGGCCACCCTGCGCGGTCGTACGATCACGTTCCGATCGTAGCCTGAGGTCACCGGGGGAAGTGTCGATGGCGGCCTCGGACTCCCACCGCCCAAGGAGTCTGGTCGATGAAATCGCAGCGTGTTCGCCGCGCCCTGCGCGGAGCCGTCGCGGCAGTCGCCGTGTTCGCCGTCACCGTCACCACCGCCGGAGCCGCCAAGCCGTCCGGCGGCGCTGACCAGCCTGACAAGGATCAGCGAACCCCGCTGGCCGACGTCGCCAAGCCATCGGACCCCCAGGTCCCGGACAAGACCTGGAAGGTCGACACCCACGGCACCTTCAGCGACAAGATCCCGCTCCAGGTCCCCGGTTTCCACCAGATCGCTCCGGACCTGTCGCTGACCTACCAGTCCGCCGAAGAGAACAGCTGGGCCGGCGTGGGCTGGAGTCTGACCGGGGTAGCGGAGATCGAGCGGGCCGGCGTCAATCGCGGCGCCCCGAAGTACGACGCAACCGATATCTACCTGCTCGACGGCCAGGAGTTCGTCCCGTGTGCGACCGGCAGCGTCAGCCCGAGCTGTACGACGAGTGGCACGCACTCGACCAAGAACGAGAGCTACTCACGCATCGCGCTGAGCGGGACAGGCTCGGCCAGTCGTTGGACGGTCACCGCCAAGGACGGCACCAGGCGGATCTACGCACCCGTGTACACCACCGGCACGGACCTGGTGTTCCGCTGGGGCCTGAGCCAGGTAGTCGACACGGTCGGCAACACCGTCACCTACAACTGGGCCAGTAACCAGTTCGGTTGCTGCTGGGAATCACTCGACTCGATCACCTACAACGGCACGACAGTGAAGCTGTACTACGAGACGCGGCCCGACACCGAGCAGCAAGCCGTCGGCAACGGACTCAGCACTGTGCTCGGCCGGATCAAGACAGTCGACGTGACTGTCGGAGGCAATCGGGTCCGGGCGTACAAGCTGACCTACACGACCAGTGGTGCCACCGCGCGATCGCTGTTGTCGAGTGTGCAGCAGTTCGGCAAGGACGCGGTCGTGGACGCCACCGGCACGATCACCGGCGGTACCAGCCTGCCCGCGACCACGAACGCCTACAAGAACGGCACGATCGCATTCGACCCGGGCGTGACCGACACGACGATGGGCGGCAGCACCGACGCCAGGCATCTCGAGCTGGACGTCAACGGCGACGGCCGGACCGATCTGCTCGAGCTGTATCCGAACCTCACGGTCTTCCAGCGCAAGACCTGGATCTCGAACGGCACCGGATTCACCCTCGCCTCCACCGCGAACGACCTGCCACTGCATGTCGAGAGCCGGTTCCTCACCGGCGACGTCACCGGTGACGGCAAGGCGGACCTGATCGAGATCTACCCCAACGGCCTCGGCTGGGGCCGGCGGCTCTGGATCTCCAACGGCACCGGCTTCACGAAGGCGGCCGCTACCGGCAACTGGACCGGCCGGTACGACGAGAACGGGCGCTTCCTCTCGATGGACGTCAACGGTGACGGGCGGACCGACGTACTGGAGCTCTACTCGTGCGGGATCTTCCCGGTGCACTACTGCCGTGCCACCTGGTTGTCGAACGGCAATGGTTTCACCCGCGCCTCCAATGACACCGGGATCTCCTACGACGACAGCAAGCAGTTCCGCGCCGGCGACTTCAACGGGGACGGCCGGACGGACCTGCTCGAGCTCTCACCAGGGCTGCTCGGCGTCGGCGGCCGCCACCTCTGGCTCTCGACCGGTACCGGCTTCGTCTCCGGAGCAAGCGACAGCGGCATCAACTGGAGCCCGCCGGGTGCGGACGGCAGCGGCAGCCGGTTCCTGATGATGGACCTCAACGGAGACGAGAAGACCGACATGGTCGAGCTCTATCCGTTCCTGACCAGCTATACCCGCAGGGCCTGGATCTCCACCGGCTACGGCTTCACGTTGGCCAGCACGGACACGGCCATGCCGAACGGCAACAGCTCCCAACAACTCGCGATCGACGTGAACGGGGATCAGCGGACAGACCTGGTGGAGCTCGCACCTGGCTTCCTCGGGTTGTCGACGCAGCGCCGGATCTGGTTGTCCACCGGCACCGGCTTCGCGCTGGGTGTCAGCGATCCGACCATGGGCACCTACAACTGTGACAAGAAGGGCGTCTGTACCAGCGAGTTCCTGGGGATGGACGTAAACGGTGACGGGCTCGCCGAGATGGTCGAGCTCCATGCGGCGAATTTCGGGCTCAGCAAGGCCCGCAACATCTGGAAGATCGGCGGACCGGCTCCGGACGCGCTCGCGTCCCGCACCAACGAGTACGGCGCCAAGACCTCGGTGAGCTACAAGCCGTCGTCCGAGTGGTCGAACACCACCAACCGGCAGATCGTCCAGACCGCTACAGCGGTGACTGTTGACGACGGTCGCGGCGGCACGGCGACTACGCAGTACAGCTACACCGGTGGTGCCTACGACTGGTCCGAACGGCAATTCCTGGGGTTCCGGCAGCAGCGGGAGACCGCACCGTGCAACGTGGGTGAAGCAGCCTGCCCGTACACGGAGACCTGGTTCCGGCAGGACCTGGCATCGGTCGGCCTGCCGGAGCGACGCGAACGGCGTACCGGTGACGGCAAGTTGCTCGCGGCAACGGTGCAGGACTACACCACCGACAACAGCGCTCTGCCGCGGACCTCGCTACTCACCGGCACCTGGGAGTACAGCTACGCCGGAGACGGCACGGCTTGCCCGGGTGCGGACTGCAAGCGAAAGTACACCAGCCAGGAGTACAACTCGTACGGCGAAGTGACGCAGCTGGTGGAGCACGGCGACAACGAGCTCGCCGGTGACGAGCGCACGACAGCAACCACGTTCGTACCCAACACCTCGGCGTACGTGGTCAACAAGCCGGCAGTGGTGACGAAGTACCAGGGAGTCGGTACTGCGGGGGCCAAGCTCACTGAGACGCGCAGCTACTACGACAGCGCTCCCGACTGGAAGCAGGCGCCCTCGAAGGGGCTGGAGACCAGGAACAGCAAGTGGCTCTCGACGACCAACTCGTACGCCGATACGCGTCAGGAGTACGACACCTTCGGCAATGTGACCGCGTTGATCGATCAGCTCGGTGCGCGCACCACACTTGCCTGGGACTCGACGTATCACCAGTTCCAGACCTCGGAGACAAACGCCTTGTCCCAGCAGGTCACAGCAGCCTGGGACGTCACCTGCGCCGCACCGACCTTGGTACGCAAGCCCGGCAACCTCGACACCACGGTCTCGTACGACGCCCTGTGCCGACGGGCTGAGATGACCGAGCCGGGCGGCAAGTTCGAGCGGTACTCCTGGGTGAACGTGGGCGACGCGGCTACGCAGTACGTGCAAACCGAGCGTCCGCCGGCTGACGGCACTCCGCAGTGGAACCGCCGCTACATCGATGGTCTGCAACGGACCTGGCGTACGGCGACCAAGGGGCCGGACGCCGCCACCGGGGACATCTATGTCGACACCACGTTCAACGCCCGCGGACTGGTCGGGGCAAAGACAGCGGAGTACTACTGGGTCTCCGGCCAACCACAGCCGACTACCTACCCGACAGTGACGGCCTACGACGCCCTCGACCGGATTACGAAGGTGACCGCACCGGGCGGCGCCGCCCAGACCAAGAGCTACGGCCTCTGGTCCACCACAGAGACGGACGAGCGTGGACACGCGGTCACAGAGAAGGTGAATGCCTTTGACAAGCGCGTGGCCAGTACGGAGCAGGTCAACGGCATCGGCCGTACTGCGGCCTACGTGTTCGACGGCAACGACAACCTGGTGCAGTCGACCGATCCCGACGGCAACGTGATCGCCTACACCCGCGACTCGAACGGCAATGCCACCAAGGTGGTGGACCCGGACTCAGGAGTCACCACCTACGAGTGGGACGCCGCCGGGCGACTGACTGCCCAGACGGACGCGAAGAACCAGCGGACCACCTTCAGCTACGACGCACTCGGCCGCAAGACGTCGCAGACCAGCAGAGCCGGTACTGCGTCGTCAGTCACCTCGACCTGGACCTATGACCAAGCCCGGTCGGGCTACTACAACGTCGGTCAACTCACCACGCTGACTGACTCGGCCGGGACCAGGACGTCCGACTACGACAACGCGGGGCGGGTCGCCAAGTCTGTCCGAACGATCGACGGTACGGCCTACACGTTCGAGTACGGCTTCGACGCGGGAGACCGGCCACTCTGGACCACGTATCCCGACGGCTACACCGTTGGCACCGAGGCAGCGCCGCTGCGGTACGACGGAGCCGGACGACTGGTGTCCATCCCGGGTGTCGTGACTGCCGCGCGCTACACGGCAGCGGGGAAGCTCGTCGGTCTGGACAACGCCAACGGGACGGCAACCACGATCGCAATCGACCCGGAACGCGGCTGGGTGACTGGAATCACGACGATGGCGGGAGGTACCGCAGTACAGGACAACAACTACACGCGTGATGCCAAGGGCAACGTCACCAAGGTGACCAGCCCGTTCGCCGGCGAGAGCTGGACCTACGGGTACGACGAGGCGGAGCAGCTCACTGCCTCGACCGGTGCGGCCGGCCAGACAACGGCCTACGACGGCACCGGCAACATCACGTCGAACTCGCGGCTGGGTTCCTACACCTACTCGGCCTCTCGGCCGCATGCCGTGGCGACCGCGGGCTCCAATAGCTACACCTATGACGCAGCAGGTCTGATGACCGCTGGTGGTGGGCGCACGCTCACCTGGGACGGTGAGAACCGGCTGGCCTCGGTGACGAAGAGCGGAAGCACCACCACCTTCACCTACGACGGCGAAGGCGCTCGGATCCAGTCCGTGGAGGGTGGAATCACCAGGCGTTACCTGGGCGACGACTACGAGGTGGAGGTCGCGAGTGGCACGGCGACGAAGTACATCTCTGTGGCCGGGCAGCTGGTGGCGCGGGTGGACGGCAGCACGAAGTACTGGGTGCACACCGACCAGCAGGGCTCTGTGCAGGCAGTGACGGATGCCTCGGGCAACGAGGTGCACCGGAAAAAGTACGCCGCCTTCGGAAAGGTGCTCTCGGTAACCGGCCCGCTGACGAGGGAGGCCCGTGGGTTCACCGCGCAACGTCAGGAGGACAGCACCGGGCTGCTGTATCTGCACTCCCGGTACTACGACCCGGAGCTTGGCCGCTTCATCTCGCCGAACCCAGTGATCGACGGCGACGACACGATCGGCCTGAACCGGTACACGTATGCGGCCAACAACCCGGTGAGCAATGCAGACCGGACCGGCCTGGACTGCTCCAAGGGCGACGCGAAATGCGATCGCAACAACTGGCACAACTACGGGCAGCAGAAACACCTCGACTACTCCTGCGGACCGGCCGCAGTCCGGGTGGCCCTGGATGCGCAAGGTGTGGTTGTCGACGACGAGTCGGACCTCTACGGGCCGCTGGGAACCACGACCAACGGAACGGACTCGATCGGCGGCAACATCGTTCCGTTCCTCAACGCCAGGCTCAACACGACCTTCTACGAAGCCAAGGACATCCCCGGGAGCAAGGCCGACCAGGAGCACATCGATCGGCTCAAGGCTGACATCGTGACCGACATCAACGCCAACCGTCCGATCGTGGCGAACGTGACGATCGGCGCCGCCCAGGACACCGACGGCGACTACCACCAGTACGGCGGGCACTACATCACCATCGTCGGCTACGACGATTACGGCAACAAGGCGCACATCTACGACTCGGCGGACGTGAACCGCGTTTACCAGTACTGGATGACCACCGACAACCTTGCCACCTGGATCGCGGGCAAGGGATACGCCGGGTGACTAGAGGGGTTTGAAGGAGACGAGTTCTAGGACTAGGGCGCCGGCTTCGTCGGAGGCGTCGAGGTCGACGGTGGCGGTGATGCGCCAGTCGTGGTTGCCCTCGGGGTCGTCGATGATCTGCTGGACCTCCCAGTAGCCGGGGTGCTCCTCGACCATGAACAGGGCCGGTCCACGGGCGGCCGGTCCTGTTCCGAGGGTGGAGTGCTCGGCGTAGTACGCCGTACCGGCTTCTGCCCAGCGGCCCGCGTCCCAGCCGGACTCCTGGTCGAGCTGACCGAGTTCGGCCCAGCGGTGCAGCGCGACGAGCTCGACGCGGCGGAACATCGCGTTGCGGACGAGGACCCGGAAAGCCCTGCTGTTCAAGGTGATCCGGCGCGGGCCGGCCGGGACCGGCGCGACGATCTCGTCGGTGGTCGGGTTGGTCAGCTCCTCCCACTCGTCGAGCAGGCTGGAGTCGGTCTGCCGGACCACCTCGCCGAGCCACTCGATCAGGTCGGTGAGATCCTCGTTGACCTTGTCGGGCGGGACGGTCTGGCGGAGCGCCTTGTAGGTGTCGGACAGATACCGCAGGACGACGCCTTCGGAGCGCGCGAGCCCGTAGTACTGGATGAACTCGCCGAACGTCATCGCCCGCTCGAACATGTCCCGTACGACAGACTTCGGCGACAACCCGGCGTCGGCGATCCACGGGTGCGTCTGCCGGTACATCTCGAACGTTGCCTCGAGCAACTCTTCGAGCGGCTTCGGCCAGCTGATCTCCTCGAGCAGCTCCATCCGTTCGTCGTACTCGATGCCGTCGGCCTTCATCCCCTGCACGGCCTCGCCCTTGGCGTGGTGCAGCTGCGCGAGCAGAACCGCGCGCGGGTCCTCCAAGGTCGCCTCGATGATCGAGACGACATCGAGCGCGTACGTCGGGTCCTCGGGATCGAGCAGGTCGAGGGCGGCCAGCGCGAACGTCGACAGCGGCTGGTTGAGGCTGAAGTCCTTCTGCAGATCGACCGTCAGCCGGAGCGTCCGGCCGAACTCGTCGGGTTCGTCGAGGCGCTCGACGACGCCGGCCGTGAGCAGCGTGCGGTAGATCTGGATCGCGCGGCGGATCAGCCGGATCTGCGCCCGGGAGTCCTCATGGTTGTCCTGGAGGAGGTGTCGCATGCTGGAGAACGCGTCGCCGTCGCGGGCGATCACGTTCAGCAGCATCGCGTGGCTGACCCGCATCCTGCTCTGCAGCGCTTCGGGCTCGGCCGCGACGAGGCGGTCGAAGGTGTCCTCGCCCCAGGTGACGAATCCCTCCGGCGGCTTCTTCCGCTGCACCCGCCGCTGCTTCTTCGGGTCGTCGCCGGCCTTGGCGAGCAGCCTGACGTTCTCCACGACGTGATCCGGCGCCTGGACGACGACGGTGCCGGACGTGTCGTACCCGGCGCGGCCTGCGCGACCAGCGATCTGGTGGAACTCACGCGCCTTGAGGATCCGCTGCCGGCGTCCGTCGTACTTGCTCAGTGCCGTCAACAGCACCGTGCGGATCGGGACGTTGATCCCGACGCCGAGGGTGTCGGTGCCGCAGATCACCTTCAGCAGACCGGCCTGCGCGAGCTGCTCCACCAACCGCCGGTACTTCGGAAGCATGCCGGCGTGGTGGACACCGATCCCGTGCATGATGAGCCGCTGCAGGGTCTTGCCGAAGCCGGGGCTGAACCGGAAGTGCCCGATCAGCTCCTTGATCTTGTCCTTCTCCTCCTTCGTCGCCACGTTGATGCTGGTCAGCGCCTGGGCGCGTTCCAGGGCGGACGCCTGGGTGAAGTGGACGACGTACACCGGTGCCTGGTGGGTGACGAGGAGCTCGGTGAGCGTCTCGTGCAGGGGAGTGGTGACGTACTTGTAGATCAGCGGAACCGGGCGCTCGCCGGACGACACGATCGAGGTCGGTCGGCCGGTACGCCGGTTCAGGTCGATCTTGAACCGCTCGACGTCACCGAGGGTCGCGGACATCAGGATGAACTGCGCCTTCGGCAACTCCAGTAGCGGCACCTGCCAGGCCCAGCCGCGATCGGGTTCGGAGTAGAAATGGAACTCGTCCATCACCACCTGGCCGACGTCGGCGTCCGATCCTTCCCGGAGCGCGATGTTCGCCAGCACCTCCGCCGTACAGCAGATGATCGGCGCCCCGGCGTTCACCGACGCGTCGCCGGTGAGCATGCCGACCTTGTCCGCCCCGAAGATGTCACAGAGCGCGAAGAACTTCTCCGACACCAGCGCCTTGATCGGTGCCGTGTAGAACGTCCGCACCCCGTTCGCCAACGCCGCGAAGTGCGACCCGGTCGCCACCAGCGACTTCCCCGACCCGGTAGGCGTCGACAAAATGACGTTGGCCCCCGTCATCACCTCGATCAACGCCTCTTCCTGCGCCGGGTACAACGAAATCCCCTGCTCACCCACCCACGCCGCAAACGCGTCATACAGCGCATCAGGCCCAACAGTCCCCGGCAACATCTCAGTAAGCGTCATCCCCCCCATTCTCCCGCATCCCCACCACCCCACCGCCCACCCGCTTGACCCTGCCCGGCACCCCGAGATCCAGCCGACCTCCCCCCGGTGAGTGGGCCACTGACCCGATATTCGCCCGACACCGCGAAATAACCGTGTCAGTGGCCGAAAACCCCTCCACCGGCCGCACTCAACCCGCCTTCGTCGAACGAGCTAAGCACCGTCCACCGCCTAGCCCCTGACATCCCGAGCCGCTGAGCCACATGCCAGACAAACAGCCGCCCTATGTCCCGATCGACAGGAAATGCTGGCGTTCGGCGCCGTCTCGCCCTGCATCTCCCATCCCACCTCGCCTATCCAGCCCCAGCACGACCACCCACGGTGGCTCGGCCCCCACCCCGGCTGACCTCCAGACCGGAGAGATCCGCGCCCGAGGTCCAGGCCGACTCGGGGGTGAGCGGGCGTAGTACGTCGTACCAGCCGGGGAACTCGTGAGCTGTCTGGTACGACGCAGGCGACGTCCTCAGCCGTACGCCGCGGCCGGCCAAAGCAGCAGCAAAATCCGAGTACTGCGCAGCCGTCATCATCCAGCCTCGATAAACAGCATCCTCCGAAGCCGGTACTCCAGCGACAGCATCGGCCGGCCGATCGAGCGCGTCGTGGTCGATGCGCGCGACCTCGACCCCAGCCGAGCGGGCAGCATCAGCCTGCGGTTTGAAGTGGGGATCGACCCGGCGGGGGTTCAGCGGATCACACGGCACGAGCAGCAGCATGGTCCGGATTGTCCCCGCCGGGTCGCGCCGGCGCCTCTGGTTTAGCCCGGGGTTTGGTCGATCACCACGTCGTCGAAGTTGATGGTCCAGGTTTTGGCGGCGGTGTCGCCCAGCTGGATTCGGGAGATGGGGGTGGTGCCGGTGTTGGCGGTCCACGGGGTGCCGCGTTGGGTGCCGTTGAGGTAGAGGGTCCAGGTGGTGGCGGTGCCGACGGTGCCGCAGAGTTCGACGGTCTGCCAGGTGTTGAGGGGGACCGTGACGCCGGAGGAGCGCTGCGTCCCGGCCGCGTCGGAGCGCAGCCAGAGCACCCGGTTGGCGTCCAGGTAGACGCGGATGATGCCGCCATCCGTCGCCGTCCGGAAGCGCAGCAGATCAATGCTCGCCCCCACCGACGCAGCCCGGATCTTCGTGCTGAAACACGCATTCGTATAGCTGGCCCCCAACATCCGGTACGCCGATGCGCGAGCCGCCGTGGGATTGCCGCGCACGCTCGGGGGAGCCGTTGCGCCCTGGCTCGAGTCCACCGTGAGCCCGGTGTTCGTCCACCCGGTGAGCCCATCGGTGAAGTCCGTCGAGTAGATCGCCGACGACGCCTCCTGGACCGTGATAGGCAAGGACGCCTCGCTCTCGGCGGAAACGTTGCCCGCGGCATCCAATGCCGTCACCCAGTACGTATGCGTCGACCCGGCCGTGAGCCCGGTCCGCTGATAGCTCACCGAGGACGCGGAGGAAGTCACCTCAGCCACCTGATTCGTGGGGGAGTCCTCAAAGAGCCGGTAGCGCAACGAAGTACTGATGTCGTCCGTCGATCCCGCCCATGTCAGGTTGATCGTCGAACTCGAGTTGCTCACCCCAGCCGGAACGCCTGGTGCAGAAGGCGGAGTCGTATCAGGTTCACTCACCACTGCAGGAACCATGGCGATCGTGTGGTCCCGCCCTGCCGAGACATCAGCGACCCCGGTGATTCCACCCACCGTGACGGCGGTGGTCCGGTTGACGAGGGTGCCGTCGCCGAGTTGGCCGCTGGTGTTCCATCCCCACGCCCGCAGTGCTCCGCCTGCGACCACCGCGACGCTGTGTTGCCGGCCCGCTGCGATCGCCGTTGCCCCGGTCACCCCGGTCACTGCCACGGACGTCGTACGGCGGGTCGTCGTGCCGTCACCCAATTGTCCCTCGGTGTTCGACCCCCAGGATCGGAGGAGCCCGGAGCTCAACCGCACCAGGGAGTGATAGGCGCCGGCGGCAACTTCCACCGCGCCCGAAACGCCGCTCACCTGCACAGGCGACAACCTGTTCGTCAGTGTTCCGTCGCCGACCTCGCCCTGGGTGTTGTCGCCCCAACCCCAGACCGTTCCGTCGGAGCGAACCGCCAACCCGTGGTCGCGCCCGCCCGTGATGGCGGTGATGTCGGTCAGCGACCCGACCCGCACCGGCCGCGTACGCATCGTTGTCGTGCCGTCGCCCAGCTGCCCGGTGTCGTTCAGGCCCCAGGCCCAGACCGTGCCGTCCGAGCGCAGCGCGTAGCTCATGTCGCGTCCGCCGGCGATCGCGATCACGTCGGTCAGCGGACTCACCGCGACCGGAGTTCGCTGCGCGCTCGTCGTCGCGCCGTTGCCTAACTGACCGAACGAGTTGTACCCCCACCCGCGAACAGTCCCGTCCGCGAGCAGGGCAAGGCTGTGATAGTGCCCGCCCGCGATGTCGACCACGTTGCTGAGGCCACCGACCTGCACCGGCGACAGCCGATTGGTCACGGTTCCGTCGCCCAGTTGCCCCATCTCGTTGAAGCCCCAGGTCCAGACCGTCCCGTCGGAGCGCAACGCGATGGAATGCTCGCGGCCCGCCTCGACCTCGAGCACGTTGGTCAGCGAGTTGAGCGCCGCCGCGGATGATCGGTTGGTCGTCGTCCCGTTCCCCAGCTGACCTGTCCCGTTGCCGCCCCACGTCCAGGCCGCTCCCGGATCGACAGCCTGGGCCTCGATCGGTTGCAGCACGCCCGCCAGCAGGCAGCCGACAGCGAAAATCCCCCAACGCAGCTTCATAGCGCGTCCCCTCCCCTTGGGGACCGTTGTACCCGGGCCCGGTCCCATCCGTCCAGCACGGAGCGACCCAACGACCCGGCCGCCGCGGTCACCTACCCGCCCGCCCACCAGACAGTGAGCGAGCCCCACCAGACAGTGAATGCAGGGTTCACCAGAAACTCACATGCAACCAAAGGTTGCGCAATCGGGGTGACCTGTTCTAGAGTCACTTGCATCACGCAAGTCCAATCAGCAGCGAAAGAGAGAAGACCATGAGCGACTTCACGATGACCACCACCATCGCCGGTACGCCGGCCGACGTCTTCGCCGCGATCCTCGACACCCGCGCCTGGTGGAACCAGGCGATCGACGGCCCGACCGCCGCACCGGGTGACGAGTTCGGCTTCGAGGTCGAGGGTCTGCACAAGATCCGGCTCCGGGTCACCGAGGTGACCCCGGACAGCCGGGTCGAGTGGCTCGTCCTCGAGAACAACTTCAGCTTCGTCAACGACCAGAGCGAGTGGGTCGGCGACCGGATGGTCTTCGACCTCACCCCCGTCGACGGTGGCACCGCGGTCACCTTCACGCAGTACGGGCTGGTGCCGGAGCTCGAGTGCTACGACGTCTGTTCGAACGCTTGGGCCTTCTTCGTCCGCGACAGCCTCCGCCTGCTCGCCGAGGAGGGCAAGGGCAAGCCGGAGACCCACGCCGGCGAGGCCGAGACCGCCCCCCGGGCCCGCGCAGCCGCCGAAGCCCTCACCGCCTGAAAACAACACGCCACAAACAGCAGGGCCCGGATGAAGATCCGGGCCCGCTGCTTGCTAGGACATTCCAGGTCCAGGCGTCGCCATGATGGCGCCAGGCTTGGGTGCCTCGTGGCAGGTCTCGCACTCCAAGTGCTGCCGGATCGCCCCGCCACACTGCGCATGCTGATACCTGATCGGCGGCCCCTCCGGAGCGGCGTACCGATCACCCCACGCACTCAACGCCAAAATCACCGGCTCAAGATCCTGCCCCTTGGCCGTCAGAACATATTCCTGTACGCCGTCCGCGGCCGCCCGCAACTCCATCAACCCGCTCTCGATGAACCACTCGAGCCGGGCCTGGAGAATGTTCGTCGCGATCCCCAAGGACCGCTGGAACTGGTTGAACCGCCGGGACCCCGCATACATCGCGTTCCGCAGAATCAGCAGGCTCCAGCGCTCGCCGATCACCTCCAGCGCCCGCGCCGCCGAACAATTCTCCCGCTCGTAAGCCCGCCCCAGCATCCGCCTCAACTCCCTCCGAAGCCCACTTGCATCATGCTAGCGCGAAGCGGCTCCGAACCACCGGGACAACTGAGGCACCATCGACTCCTGCGAGTCACCCACCCACACCACATGGCCATCCGGCCGCAGCAGAACCGCCGGGAAGCCCAGCTCCTCACTCACATCGACCACAAGATCGACCCGATCCGCCCAACCCTCGACAGACAGCTGACCGCTCTGGTCAAGCAGCAGCCCGCGCCCAGCGTGCATCAGCTCGAACAGCCGCCCGCGCTTCAGCTCCACATCCCGCAGCCGCCGCCCGACCAACTCATGCTCGGAGTCCCCGAAGTCGTAACGGATCCCGACCGACATGATCATCTCGATCAGGTACTTGTTCACGTCCTCGAAGTCCATCAGCTTGGTCATCAACCGGCGCATCGCCTGATGCCCCGGCGCCGGATCCATCAACACCGTCTGCGCCCGGGTGTTGTCCAGCACCATCTGCGCGACCGGATACCGCTCGTCGTGATACGTATCCAGCAATCCCTCAGGTGCCCATCCCTTCACCGTCGCGGCCAATTTCCAGCCGAGGTTGAAGGCATCCTGCACACCAAGGTTCAACCCTTGCCCACCAAGCGGCGGGTGAATGTGCGCCGCATCCCCAGCCAGCAGCACCCGACCGGTCCGATACTGCTCGACCAACCGCGTCGCATCACCGAACCGCGACAACCACCGAGGCGAGTGGATCCCGAGATCGGTCCCGGCCGTCACCTGCATCTGCTGCTGGAACTCTTCGAACGTCGGCGCGACCTGACGATCCTCGGCCAGCCCAGCAGCCGGTACGACGACGCGGTACACCCCGTCGCCGAGCGGCATCGCCCCGAACATCCGCTGCGTCTTGTGCACCTCGGTGTTCACCGCCATCACCTCGTCGAGCGACGCGGTCAACGACATCTCACCGAGCAACGTCTCCCAGGTCGCCGGTTCGCCAGGGAAGGCGACGCCGAGCAACTTCCGCACCGTACTGCGGCCGCCGTCGCAACCAACGAGCCAACGCGACTGCAGCTGACTACCATCGGCCAACTCGACTGTCACCGCATCCGGAGATTGCGAAAGCCCGACCACCTCGGCACCACGCCGGATCTCGGCGCCGGCCTCGGCAGCATGCTCGGCCAGCAGCCGATCGGTGATGGGCTGGAAGATCCCGAGTGTGTAGGGGTAAGTGGTGTCCAGCTCGGGCGCCGGCTTCGTGATGCCGGCGAAGAACCCGTACTGGCCGCCGATCGGATACTTCGTGCCGAGTGCCTCGAACCGGTCCAGCAGCCCCCGCTGGTCCAGCACCTCCGCCGTCCGCGCGTGCATACCGAGCGCACGGACGATCGGCGACGGCTCCGCGAGTCGTTCCAGCACCAGCACCTGGACGTCGTGCAGCCGCAGTTCGGCCGCGAGCATCATGCCGGTCGGTCCGCCACCCGCAATGATCACGTCAAACAAAAGGAACCCCGATCCCCTGAATCAGCAGCCGGCGATTCCGGCTACGGGCAGTGATTCTCCGGAGAATTCGGGGGTTGCGGCAAGTCCCCCCATGGGTTATACCTTGGGTAGGGAGAGGAACTAATCGTTCCTCTCCCTTTCGCGTCAGTTCAGCTCGTACGCCTTGAGAATCGTCTGCCGCACTTGGTTGCCCACGGCATCTTTCGCAACGGTGCGCAGCGAGACGAATCCGCTACCAGGCTGGTCGATCGTGGCGATCCAGCCGCGCGAAGTACGCCGTACCGGGACTGTCCGCCAGGTCTTCCCGTCGAACGAGACCTCGGAAGACGCCGACACGACGGGTCGATCCGGTGCCCCGAACTGACGCTCCACACTGAACGGCACCTCGAACCGCCCCGCGGCCGCCCGGTTCCTGTCGTCCAACGCAGGGGAGTAGCGCACAGTCATCAACGGCAGCGGCGTCGCCACTCCGTCCGGCGTACGGCGGGACCGGAAGGTCCACTCGGCGCTGATCTCGGTCGACACTTTGTACCGCTCCGGCGACCGCTTCACCTCCTTCTTCAGCACGTACGCCGAATCGCCGGCCGGCAACGCGAACGTCTGCTGTTTCGGCGAATCCGACGACCCGATCTCCACGCCGTCCCGGCTTATCGAAGTGTGCTCCGAATCCACCAGCGCATCACCGAACCGGCCCGGTCCACCATCGGCGTACATCGGCACGACCACGGTCAAACTGTCACCGTCCCGGGAAGTCCACGGCTGCCGATCGCGCCCCGGAAGCCCGCCGCGTGCATCAGGCAAACTCGGCCCGAAAACCCCTTGCTGCCAACGGATCCCCGTACTGCGGCCGGCCGGATAAGCGATGTGTTGAGAGTCGACCACCGCCGTGTACTCGATGTCCTGGTTGGGCAACCGCCGCCAGACCTCCGTCTCGAAGGCCCACGAGACCCCCTTCGCCGAGTAGTACTCATCGCGATGGAAGGGCAGGTTCATCTCAACCGCAGGAGTGAACAGGAACAACCCCACCCAGCGCCCGCCCGCGTCGGGCTTCGGCAATGTCGGGTAGCCGTAGTTGTTCGCGCGAGTCCCCGGCTCACCCGCGTACGACGCGTCGAGATGCGCGTAGTCGCCGGGCTTGGTGATCAACGATGGCTTCTCCGGGAATCTCCCGGGCCACACCGCGACGTCGTGGTACAGGTATGGACTGTCCAGGTAGAAGTCGCCCTCGGGCGACTGCCCGTCGGGCATCCCGGCCCAGGCGAGGTGGGCAAAGCCGGTGAAGTTCTTCGCCGATCCGGTCTGGTTCGGTACGACGTACAGCGCGGGGGAGTAGCCCGGTTCGAACGAGTTGTTCACGCCGACGCCACCGACGTAGGTGAGGTCGCCGACCGGCCGGGCGAAGCCGATCCCACCGGCCGCCGCGGCAGCGTCGGTGACCGGCGCCTTGATCGCGACCTGGTGCGCCTTGCGCCCGTCGAGCACGATCGGGCCGTCCCGGTCGACGATCAGGTCGGGCTCGCCGAAGTAGGTCACGTCACCGAAGCCTTGGCCACCCGGATTGAACTTCGCATGGAACGCGTCGACCAGATAGCGCCCGCGCGGCAGCCGGATCGTGTCGCCGGCCCCGACCAGATAGAGCTGACGGTGGTCGACGTCGAGCAGGTACGCCGCGCCGACGCTGGTGTCGTCGTTCACGACGGGTTGACCGGTGCGGTCGAGCATCTCGATCTTCTGCTGGTAGCTCGCTACCTCCACGCCGACGCCGATCGTGGTCCGGATCGTCCGGCCGTTGCCCAGCGCAATCAACCAGCCGCCGTGCGGACCTTCTGCGGTACGCGATGTGTCGACGGTGACCTCGACGGTCGCGCTGCCGTGTGCCGGAACCCGCAGCGAAGTCCTGCTCAGCTTGAAGATCCGGGATGCCTGGACATCCAGCGACAACGTGACCGGCGTCGGTCCGTCGTTGCGATAGGTGACCTGCTTGGTGATCGGCTCGTCGTCGGTGTGCGGGTAGCTCTGCAGCCCGAGGTTGAGACTGCTCGGGTACGCCGTCACCAGCTGCTTGATCGCCCGGCCGACATCGACCCGGCCGGCGCCCTGGGCGAACACCCCGACCCCTTCGAGATCGAAGGCCGATCCCATCAGCGCCGACTTCAGCTCGGCGGCCTTCCAAGTCGGGTGCAGTTGAGCCAGCAATGCCGCAGCACCGGTCACATGCGGCGCGGCCATCGACGTACCGGAGAGTTCGGCGTACGAAGGGTTGATCGCCACCGGATCGAGCGGCGTACCGGCTGCGCGGGCCGCGACGATGCGGTCGCCAGGTGCCGCGATGTCCGGTTTGACGGCGAGGTCGCCGAGGCGCGGACCTCTGCTGGAGAAGGTGGAGAGGGTGTCGGACTTGGTCACCGAGGCAACGGCCAGTGCCGCGTCGGCGGCGGCCGGACTGCCGACACTGGACTCGGCACCGAAGTTGCCGGCCGAGGCGACGAAGAGGGTGCCTGAGCTTGCGGTCAGTCTGTTCACCGCTTCGGCGATGATGTCGGTGCCGTCGGTCGGACCACCACCGACGCTGAGGTTCGCGACGCGGGCGCCCTCCGAGGCCGCCCACTCCATTCCCTCGATGATGTCGGAGGTCTCGCAGTTGCGATCGCCGCAGATCTTGCCGATCAGCAGATCGGCGTCCGGAGCGACGCCCCGATAGCGTCCACCCGAAGCGGCTCCGCTGCCCGCGACAGTCGAGGCGACATGAGTACCGTGCCCGATCCGGTCGACCACATCGGCATCCACGTCCCCACCCCCATGGTCTTTCCCCTCCCCAACAACATCGTCGTCGTCCGTTGTGAAGCCTTTGGTAGCGATTACCCGGCCTTTGAGATCCGGGTGCGTCGCGTCGTACCCGCTGTCCAGGATCGCGACCTTCACACCCTTGCCGGTGGCACCGATCGCCCACGC
This sequence comes from Kribbella sp. NPDC006257, assembly GCF_040613535.1. Taxonomy (NCBI): domain Bacteria; kingdom Bacillati; phylum Actinomycetota; class Actinomycetes; order Propionibacteriales; family Kribbellaceae; genus Kribbella; species Kribbella sp. NPDC006257. The sequence continues at coordinate 80,867 of NZ_JBEXSJ010000011.1, read as the reverse complement.
GGCCGGTGCGCCGATCTGCGGCACGCTGCGGTCCAGGTTCGGCTTGATCCCACCGTCCAGCCACACCTTCTTGACCGTTCCGGCCAGTCCCGTACGCCGGTGCGCCTGCGGGCTGTTGAGCCAGTTCTGCCAGAGGTCGCCCGCCTGGGTCCGTTCCTGCCCGATCGCGACCGCGTCGACCAAGGGCAGTTCGCGCTTCACTTCCGTGCCTTCGGGCAGGGCCGATCGGACCGCGCGCGCCTGCCCGTCGTACTGGACGAGCAGCGGCAGGCGTGGCGCGGAGGCGTCGTCGAGGCCGAGCTCGGCCAGCAACGCGACGTCGAAGAGCCGCGGGTCGACGACGCCCGAGGCGATCAGCGGGACGGCATCCAGCGGGACGACCAACTGCTGGTTGTCAAGAGCAACTTTGTGGAAGGCCATCCCGGTGCGACCCGGGCCGGGACGCACCTCGGTACTGAAGGTGCCGCCGGGTCCGCGGCTCGCGATCACCTTGTCGCCGGTGACAAGGGTGATGGTGAGTGGCGCGACGGCGGCCGGGCGTACCGGCGTACCGGCTGAAGCGGTGGTTGCGAGTTGGTTGCCGGCAGCGGGCAGGCCGTAGGCGATGACGGCTACCAGGGCGGATGCGGTAGCGGCGGCGATCCCGCGGTTGCGGAGTCGGGACAAGGTTCACCTCTCAGAAATGGCGGTTCCCGGGCAGGGTGAAGCAAGGCGACGGCCCACACAGCGGGCCGTCGGCCAAGAAAAGGGGACGTTTTAGCTTGCTTTTTTACTAGGGGGTGTCGGGCGGTCGTCCGTCCAGCCGGACTCGAGTACGACGGTGACGCCGGTGCCCTTGCCGCGGTAGCCGAACGCGGAGCTGAGCAGCCGCCCGGTCTGCGGGTCGATGATGAAGCTGCTGCCGCCGCCGGTCAGGACGGTCGGCGAGGCGATCGGTTTGCCCTCGTTCTGCCAGGTCATCGCCATGGTGATCTGGGTGCCGATCCGACCTAGCGGGTCCTTGACGTTCTCCTTGAGCGTCGTCCCCGGCAGTTCGGAGAGCACTCGCAGGGCGGCACCACGCAGCTTCGGTGGCGACGGCATCTCGAACAGCAATCGGCCGGCGTTGCTGAAGACGGCGTAGTCGATCTCCTGCCGACTCGCCTCCGGCCGGACGTTCTTGCTGAGGACCTTCCGCAACTGCTCCGGATCGGTCGGCAGCGCCTCGATCTGCTGGGCGGTCAGCGGCTTCTCGTCGTTCAGGTAGTAGCCGGGCGGCACATCCTCGAAGGACATCTTGTTCACGACCGCCTGACCCGGCGCCATCAGCGTCGGCGTGTGGTCTTCTCGCAGCTGCCACGACGTCGGCGAGCCCTGCGCCCGCCACTTCGCGACGTCGTCGACGGTCGCCGGCCGCGAGCCCAGGTCGACCCAGCCGAACCAGGACTCGACGCCACGCTTCATCGGCATCCAGCTCTCGGTGATCTGCCGCCGTTGCAACTTGTACTTCGGGCTGCCGACCTCCAGGTTGCCCGTGTTGATCAGCAGGCTCCGGACCCGGAAGTACTTGCCGGCGACCTTCTCGTTCTTCTCCTGCCGTACTGCGGCGTCGAGCAGCGCCCTGCTCGCGGCCGTCAATCGAGGAGCCTGCGAACTCGTGCCAGGTGCCGGAACCGCGTCGGATCCGTCGTCCGGACCCATCGAGCGCAGCAGCGGAACCGACAGCGCCGTCACCGCGACGACCGCCGTCGCCGCCGTGACGGCGATGCCGATCCGGCTGGATCTGGTTGCCTCGCGCAACCGATTGCGGCGCGGCCCGGTCAGCTCCGCGCGGACCAGGTCCTGCACCTGGCGGCGAGCTTCGGCCATCACCTCCGCCGACGGCCCGGGCTGTTCGGGGAAGGCGGACCGGATCGTCTCGAAGTCGTCCTTGTGATCAGTCATGGTCGGGGCCCCCGGTCGGATCGATGGTGCCCAGGCTCTCGCGCACGACGCGCCGAGCCCTGGACAGCCGTGAGCAGACCGTCCCGTACTTGATCCCCAGTGCGGCCGCGACCTCGTCGTAGGTGAGCTCACCGAGGGCGACCAGCATCAGTACTTCGCGGTCCTTCGCGGACACCTTCGCCAGCGCCGCGGCCAGCCGGCGACTCGTCGCCTCGGCCGTGACCTGGGCGGCGACGCGCTCCTCGTGACCGGGTGCCGGCAGCGGCAGCGGCAACTTGGCGGTCGCCCGCCAGGCCCGGAGCTCGTCGCGGCGGTGCCGGCGGATCAGGTTGGTGGCGATGCCGTACAACCAGGCGCGCACCACGCCGCTGCCGCGGTCGAACCGGTCGCGCTGGCGGAAGGCGATCAGGAAGGTCTCCGACGACAGGTCGTCGGCGAGATCGGTGCCGAGCCGGCGGGCGACGTACGAGTGCACCTGCGGGAAGTACCGGTCGAAGATCGCCGTGAACCGGTCGGGCTCGCGCACCGACGCTTCCAGGGTCAGGCCGTCTTCTTCGGCACTGGCATCACTGACTTCGCGGATGTGATCCCTGTCACGTACCCGGTCTCCGGCGGACGGGGTCGGCGTGGATCGGGGCGCTATCGGCCGGCCGGGCAACGCAAGCGTCGCCAGGGCGATGTCGGGCGTCATCGGGCTCCTCACGCGGCCGGCGGTGTCCGGATCCTGGGTCGACTCAGGCCCGGTGGCAGCGGCGCTGCCGGTCGGCTCACTCTGCTCTTGTCCGATGTCCCCAGAACCCTTCTCGACCCCGCTGACAGTCCGCGACGATGACGCGCAGGGCCAAGCTCTGGATGACACGCAAGGTCAGGGAGCGTCGAGAAATCCCCTGGCAGCAGCCTCATCGGCGGGCCAGACGTAGACCGACCAGCCGTCCTTGGTCCGCGCCGCGGTCGCCTTGATCCCGAGGTCCTTCAGCATCGCGACCTTCACCCGGGCCTCGTTGTAGCTGCGGACGGTCCGTACGTCGACCAGCAGGCCGAAGGTGTCCCGGTCGGCCGGCGAGTAGTCGATCCGGCGGACCAGGGAGCCGCCCTTGGGTTTGGAGAAGGCCCACCGGGTGAGCAGCACCATCACCCCGGCGAGCGCGATCGCCACGACCGGGAACAGAAAGTAGTGCTCCGCGAACATAGGCACAATTGTCACGCGAAAAGCAAGATCTCGAACCCTTGGCAACCTTTCGTGTCTCCGGGGAGTCTTTACGACTACACGCTGGAAAGCGGCCCTCGGGGGGCCGCCCGAAGAGCGGAGGGCACGGACATGCTGGCACCGACCCACGAAGCGACCCGGTACAAAGAGAACGTGGTCCACCTCTCAGGCTTGCTCGACGTCCGCTCGGTGGGCGACGTCCGGGAGGAGATCAACCAGCTGATCGACAGTTCCGACGGCGACGTGATCGTCGATCTGGAGGAGCTCGACGCGCTGGACGCCACCGGCCTCGGCCTGCTGGTGGCCACTCATCGAAGAACCCAGCTCCTCGGCCGCCAGCTCGTCCTCCGGCACCCGGTGCCCTCGGTCGTCCGCATCCTCGCGGTCACCCGGCTGCACCGGATCCTGCACGTCGAGCGCACGCCACTGCCGATCTCCGCCTGACCGGGAGCGGCACGGAATTCGCGAGGCCAACACTCTCTGTAGTACGATCCCGCCACTCCTGACTCACAGTAGTCAGGCTGGGGAGGGGTTCTCGTGAGGTTTCGTCCTGCCGTCGCGCTCGTCGGTGCCCTCGTGCTGGGGTCGGGTGCCGTCGTGGTGACCAGGCTCGCCGGTCCGGCGGACGCTGCGCTCGCCCCGGTCGAAGGCCGCTTGCTCGCCTCCGACCCGGACCCGGCGCCGCAGGGGTACCAGTTCGAGTCGGTGTCGAACGAGTTCTTCACCTTCCGCCCCGGCCTGCCGTCCGAGTCGAGGCCGCAGCCGTGGCAGATCCGTAGTACGGCGGACGGCTCGGTGGCGTCCAGCACGCCGTCGAGCGACCCGTACTGGCGGGGCGACGAGCTGGCCGGGCGGTCGAAGGTCACCCGGACGACGACCGACGCCGGGGTCCGGATCGCGCTCAGCGGACTGGCGGGCGCTTCCTCACCGGGCTCGCTCACGGTGCCTGCCGCCGACACGATCCTGGTCGTGCACGAGAAAGGTGTGCTCGTCAGGCACGACGACGGCGGCTCGTCGGAGCTCCGGATCTTCCGGTTCGACGGCACCGACCAACTCGTCACCGGCCTGGTCTCGCCCGACAACTCGCTGCGGGTCACCGACTCCGACGGGAGCATCCTGCTGCTGCAGAGCAGCGACCGCCTGCACACGCTCGACCTCGGCACCGCGGTCGCCACCCCGGTCGTGCAGTCCGGGCTGGGCGTCTCGTGGGCCGCGCTGACCCCGGGGCGGATCGTCTGGGAGACGGGCACCAGCGCTTCGGGGCACCAGCTGACCTGGAAGAACCGCGACGGTTCGCCCGGCGGTGACGTGACGGTGCCGGACTCCGAGGACCTGACCACCTTCGGTGACGATGTGGCCGTCCTGCGGATACCGGCCGGCGGGAGCTCCCTGCGCCGCGAGATCGTGCCGGTCCCGCTGGCCACCGGGAAATTCGAGGCGCCGGTCATCGACGACGTCGCCGCCGCCCGGGCGCTCTCCGACGGCCGGTTGCTGCTGATCCGCACCGACGCCGTGCTCGCGCTGAAGCCCGACCTCACCCGGACGAAGCTGGCCGACATCGCGGCGCCGGTGCTCGGCGCCCGCGACCTGGTCGTCTCGGGCGGCCGGGTGCTGAAGGGCTTCGACGACGGGTCGGCGCGCGAGACGACGCTGACCGCGACCAACTGGACCCAGTTCCGCGGCCCATCGGCGGCCGGTCGCGAACTGTTGCAGCTCGGTGGTGGCACGGTGCTCAGCCGGGGCGGCCTCGTCGTGAGCTGGCCGGGTGGGCAGCGTGCCCTGCCGAACAACGGCTCCGCCGAGCTGGGGCGCGGTGGCAAGCTGCTGTCGTATATATCTTTCGACGACCAGAGCACCGCCTCGATCCAGAATCCGCGGACCGGTGCGGTGCTTGCCACCCGGCCGACGGCTCGCGTGCTGGCGATGGACGGGACCTGGGTCTGGCAGGGCCCCGACCCGGTGACCCATGCCCTTACCGGCACTGATCTGTCGACCGGGACCTCCAAGACCGTGCCGACCGCGGTGCCCTGTCCGGCCGGCACGTTCCAGGTCGCCGGGCGGTGGGCGCTGGTGACCTGCGACCTGCACCAGCTGTACGCCATCGACCTGCTGGGAGTCGTCGCCGACTACCGGCTGCCCGACAATGCCCAGTCGGACGCGTTGTGGCCCGCCTTGGGCGACGGCTTCGTCGCCCGGTTGCGGGTGACCACCAACGCAGCCGGCACCGACATCCCGGAGTTGCTGGTCACCGATCTGAACTCGCCCGCCCATCCGGAACGCGTGGTCGGTCCGCTCCAGGGCCGGATCTCGCCGCCGGGCCCGAGCTTCGCACTCGATGACGAGGCCCCGCGGATCGTCTATGCCGACCCGGAGTCCCAGGTCCGGGTCGCTGCCGTGGACTGGCTCGCGGCACCACCGCCCGTGACGAGAGTCGACTCCACGGCGCCGAAGCTGTCGTCGGCGGCGATTGCCGGCGGCCGGATCGTGCTGACCACGCCGATCCGCTTCAGCTATGCCTTCACCGACGACCGCGGGGTCGCGTCGTACGACGTGGCCTATCGCTCGGCGCCGGCCGGCAAGACGTACGGGGCGTGGGTGTATCCGGCCGGCTGGCAGAAAATCAAGGGCACCTCGGTCACCACGACACCGCAACTGGGGGCCGACACGTGCCTGATGGTCCGGGCCAGGGACGGGGCGGGCAATGTGAGTGCGTGGTCCGCCCCGGTCTGTTCCGAGCTTCCGCAGGACGACCGCGCCTTCACGTCCAAGGGGTCGGTCAGCCGTACGACGTATGCCAGTGCCTACCGGACCACGTTGTCCCGGCTCGGCGCGTCCGGTGCCTCGCTCAGCAAGGCCGGCGAGGCGGGGAACCGGATCGCGGTCACCATCCTGGCGGGGCCGAGCCAGGGGACCGTGGAGGTGACGTTCGCCGGGCGCAAGATCGGCCGGGTGTCGCTGGCCGCGAGCACCTGGTCCCGCAAGGTCGTCTACCTGCCGGTGACTCCCTGGCTGACCGGGACAGTGGTGGTGACCTCGGTGTCGAGCCTGCCGTCCAACGTCGACGCGGTTTCCCTGCTGCGGTAGTTGCCGGGGCCTGTGATGTAAGCCGCTGGTGACACGAGTCACGAGCTGCGGACTCACAAGGGCACACAGTCCTACTCTCGGGTACATGACAGCCGAGAAGGACCGCCCGTGGGTGATGCGGACGTACGCCGGCCATTCCTCGGCGGCGGAGTCGAACGCGCTGTTCCGGCGCAACCTGGCCAAGGGACAGACGGGGCTCTCGGTCGCCTTCGACCTGCCCACCCAGACCGGGTACGACGCCGACCATCCGCTCGCCAAGGGTGAGGTCGGCAAGGTCGGCGTACCGATCGCGCATCTCGGTGACGTGCGCGCGCTGTTCGACCAGATCCCGCTCGCGCAGATGAACACGTCGATGACGATCAACGCCACCGCGATGTGGCTGCTCGCGCTCTACCAGGTCGCCGCGCAGGAGCAGGGCGCGCTGCCGGACGAGCTCACCGGGACGACCCAGAACGACATCGTCAAGGAGTACCTGTCGCGCGGAACGTATGCGTTCCCGCCGGACGCCTCGCTGCGGCTGTCGACCGACCTGATCGCGTACACGGTCTCGAACGTCCCGAAGTGGAACCCGATCAACATCTGCAGCTACCACCTGCAGGAGGCCGGTGCGACGCCGGTGCAGGAGCTGGCCTTCGCGTTGTCGACGGCGATCGCCGTACTGGACCGGGTTCGTGACGGCGGCCAGGTGTCGGCCGACCGGTTCGGCGACGTGGTGCAGCGGATCTCGTTCTTCGTGAACGCGGGGGTCCGGTTCATCGAGGAGACCTGCAAGATGCGCGCGTTCGTCCGGCTCTGGGACGACGTCTGCCTCAACCGGTACGGCGTGACGGACGCGAAGGCGCGCCGCCTGCGTTACGGCGTACAAGTGAATTCGCTCGGGCTCACCGAGGCGCAGCCGGAGAACAACGTTCAGCGGATCGTGCTGGAGATGCTTGGTGTGACGTTGTCCAAGAACGCTCGGGCGCGGGCTGTGCAGTTGCCGGCGTGGAACGAGGCGCTCGGGTTGCCGCGGCCGTGGGACCAGCAGTGGTCGCTTCGGATGCAGCAGGTGCTGGCGTATGAGTCGGACCTGCTGGAGTACGAGGACATCTTCGACGGGTCGCATGTGATCGAGGCAAAGGTCGACGAGTTGGTCGCGGGCGCGCAGGAAGAGATCGATCGCGTGCAGGCGATGGGCGGTGCGGTCGTCGCGGTGGAGAGCGGTTATCTCAAGCAGGCGCTGGTGGCGTCACACGCCGAGCGGCGGCAGCGGATCGAGTCGGGCGAGCAGATCGTGGTCGGGGTGAACAAGTTCGAGAACACCGAACCGTCGCCGCTGATCGAGAACCTCGACACGGCGATCCAGACGGTCGACCCGGCGGCCGAGAGCGCCGCGCTGGCGTCGTTGGTCGAGTGGCGTGCTCAGCGGGACAACCAGGCGGTCGAGGACGCCCTGGGTTCGCTGCGCGAGGCTGCGAAGGGCACCGAGAACCTGATGCCGGCGACGCTGCGCTGCGTTCGCGCGGGTGCGACGACGGGGGAGTGGGCCGGCGTACTGCGGGAGGTGTTCGGCGAATACCGGGCACCCACAGGGGTTTCCGGCTCGGTCGGTACGTCGGGCGGTGGCGAGGCGATCGCCGCGGTCCGGGCGAAGGTGGCCTCGACGTCGGAGGAGCTCGGCGGCCGGTTGCGGCTGCTGGTCGGCAAGCCTGGACTCGACGGGCATTCGAACGGGGCCGAGCAAGTCGCCGTACGGGCTCGTGATGTCGGCTTCGAGGTGATCTACCAGGGGATCCGGTTGACGCCCGAGCAGATCGTCGCCGCCGCGGTCGCCGAGGACGTGCACTGCGTCGGCCTGTCCATCCTGTCCGGCTCGCACATGGAGCTTGTCCCGCAGGTGGTCGACGGGCTGCGGAAGGCCGGTCTGGAGGACGTCCCGGTCGTCGTCGGCGGCATCGTCCCCGACGCGGACGCCCGAACCCTGCTCGGCTCGGGCGTCGCCGCCGTCTACACCCCGAAGGACTACGACCTCACCGGCATGATGTCCAACGTCGTCGACGTCATCCGCAAGGCGAATCACCTCTAGCTCTTCGAATCGATGAGGTCCTGCACGGCCTTCGGGATGGTGGTTTCGAAGTCGAGGAGCTTCGCCCAGTCCGGGGTGAAGGTGATCACGGCCATCGAGTCGTAGAGGGCGAGCACGCCGGCCTTCCAGCCCTCGAAGGCCTCGGCGGGGACATTCTTGCCGCTGGCAAGGTATTCGTCCGGTACGCCGTCGACGATCTCGACGCTGACCGAGCCGCGGAGCAGCAGCACCTTCGGCGGGTAGCCGTCGGTGTCGATGGTGATCGAGACCCGCGGGTTCTGCTGCAGCGCCTTCACCTTGGCCGCCTTCGGCACGGTGAAGAACTGCAGGTTCGTGCCGTCGAAGTGGAAGCCCATCGGGATGACCCGCGGGTCACCGTCGAGCCCGAGGTAGGCGAATCGGGACGGGATCTTCCCGTTCAGCAGCTCCTGCGAGTACGGCTTGGCCAGGATCTCGGCGATGTCGTGCTGGTTCACGGTCGTGCCTTTCGTCGGTGTGAGGTGCTTTCACCAGGTGAGCGACGCCGGGCCGGCGTTCTCGACATCCATGGGTAAAAAAGTTTGGATGGGCGGATGATCTTCGGATTCGGGGCCGGGCAGGTCGAGGTGGGGGACGACGGGGCCGTCCGGGCGGTGGTGCATCCGGTCCGGAGTCGTTCGGTGTTGCTCGAGGACGGCGGGGCGCACGACTCCACGCGGTACTGGGGCAAGGGGTTCGTGATCACGGATCGCGGGAGTCATCGGTGGGATGCGCCGGTGAGTCAGCGGTGGCGATCGTCGGGGATCGATCTGCTGTACCAGTTGGGGCCGCTGGAATTGCGAGTCGGCCGGCGGTTCGGCGAACGGTGGACCGAGACTTACGAAGTACGGAATGTGTCTGATGAAGCTGTGGCGGTCGGGTCGATCGGCATCAGTACGCCGTGGCGTGATCTCTACAGCTCCAGTCGCGAGAGTCTTGCCGAGGCTGTGCATGCACACGTGTGGACCGGTGGCGCGGATTCCTGGGTGTGGGCGGTGCCGATGGACGGCAGTGGTCCGGGCCTCGGGTTGCAGCTCACCGAGGGGGAGTTGTGGGCGTACTCGGTCGAGTCGCGGGAGGCGACTTCCAGCAGCAACGCCCGTGGGCATCTCTATCTGCAGGTGACCGATCACGCCCGGGCTCCGGGGGCGATGGGTGGACAGCCTTTGCTGACGGTGGAGCCTGGTGAGTCCTATCGCTGGACCTGGCAGCTCGCCTGGCACGACAGCCTTGCCGACTTCCACGCCACGCGGCAACCGTTGCTGGAGGCACCTAGTTTGGTTGCCGAGGTGGGGGAGAGCTTGGTGGTCCGATTGGCCGACGGGGTGAGCGGACCGACGACGGTGACGGCTGACGAAGCTGGTACGCAGTACGTGGAAGCCACTGACGGCAAGGTGCGGTCGCGGATCCAGGTGCTGTTCCATCAGCCGTTGCGCGAATTGGTCGAGGCGCGGGTGCGGTTCGTGCTCGATCGGCAGCGGCCGGTCGAGCGCGGCGACAGCAGGCGATTCTCCTTCGTGCCCTACGACAACGAGACCGGGCTGACGGTGTTGTCGGGCGCTTGGCACGACTGGTCGGACGGGCGCGAACGGATCGGCACCGCCTTGCTGCTGCAGGAGGCACGCGATCGGGGCTGGGGTGATCGGGCGGAGCTCGACGAGGCGCTTGCTGGCTATCAGCAGTTCGTCGACGAGTTCTTGGTGGACGCCGACGGCACGGTCGCCGACGACAGTCTGCGCTTGACGCGGACGCGGCTCTACAACTTCCCGTGGTTCGCACGCTTCTTCCTCGGCCAGGGTTCGCCCGAGCGCGCAATACAGATCCTCGACCGGTACTACGAACTCGGCGGCGACCACTTTCTGGCGTTCGATCTCGGGCCGCTGCTGCTGACCTTGTCCGAGCACTCGCCGCGGATGCTCGAGCATCTGGAGCGGCATGCGCGGACGTTCGTCGAGTACGGCGACGAACTGCCGGCGCACGAGGTGAACTACGAGCAGTCGATGGTCGCGCCGCTGCTGGAGTTGTTGCTCGCGGCTCATCAGACCGGCTTCGTGGATTCGTCTGAACTGGCCAGGCGCCTGCCTTGGTTGACAGCGTTCGCCGCGGATCAGCCCGACGTACGGCTTCGGCATATTGCCATCCGGCACTGGGACGGCTACTGGTTCGGGCTGCTGCGGTTGTGGGGCGACGTCTTTCCGCACTACTGGTCGGTGCTTAGCGCCGCCGTCTATCTCTCCTGGCCTTTTGAGGATCTGTCAGAGCTGGGACACGCGATCCTGCGGGCCAACCTGGTGAACTTCGCCCCGGACGGCTCGGCGACGTGCGCCTTCGTCTACCCGAGCGCGGTCAACAGCCGCCCGGCCCACCTCGCCGACCCCCTGGCCAACGACCAGGACTGGGCCCTCGTCTATGCCCTACGGTTCGGACTCTCGTGATGAAAGTTATTCACTGAAATCGATCTCCAATGGTAGTTTCTTGGCCTCGGGACTGGATGCCACCGGCTCGGTGGCTGAGTGCGCTGGGGGCACTGTGGTTGCCAACATCGGTCTGGGCCAGATCCACCCATCTTCAGAGCTGTCCGAACACGAGAGACTGTTCCGCGACCTGCTCCCGGAGCCGGTCGCCGACTCATATTTCGAACTCCTCGGGCTCGGCCAGCGCCCGGTGCAAGACGCCATCGACGACGAACTGGTCACCAGGCAGCTCGCCTATCTGCATCGCTCGCACGGTTCAGTCACGCTGCGCCCGGTCGATCCGCTGATCGCGACCACCGGCCTGCTGACCCAGGTGCAGCGAGAGCTCGGCAGGCAGCAGGACAGGCTGCTGCAGGGGTACGTCGCGGCTGCGGAACTCCATCAACGCCAGTTGCACGACAAGCGCCCCGGCGAGGTCCCGTCGGTGCTCACCCAACTGCTGACCGACCGCGACGAGATCGCCGAACGCTGGACCACGTCGATCCACACCACGCAATGCACCTACCGGTCGATCGCCGCCCACGACCCCACCCAGACAGCGCCGATCCTGCCGTCACCGCTGAACAGCCAATGCGACTCGATGAAGTTCCGCGAACTCTGTACGCCGGAATTCCTCGCCGATCCGCGCGGCAAAGCAGCTGTCCGCGCGGCGATCGAGGCAGGCGTCGACGTCCGTACTGCGCATGTCTTGCCGGCCAGGATGATCATCGTGGACGACCACTTCGCCGTGATCGGTCTGGTGCCGGCAGGCGACAGCGGTGCGCTGCTCGTCCGGTCATCGGTGCTGATTGCCGCACTCACGCAGTACTACGACCAGCTCTGGGCGAGCGCGACTCCGGTCGTGCTGCCGGGTTCGATCGAGGTCTCGCGGACCCGCCGGGCGATGAAGAGCCTCGGCGCGACCGAGCGCGAGGTGCTGACGTTACTGGTGCACGGTCTCAAGGACGAGGCGATCGCCCGGCACCTGAGTATCAGCGTCCGGACCGTACGCCGGCACATCGCCACCGTGATGGAGTTCGTCGACGCCCCCACCCGCTTCGCCGCCGGCGCCGCAGCCCAACGCCTCGGCCTCCTCAGCTGAACTCCAGCAAACCCTTCTTCCGCCCCGAAGCCCCGGAGGTTCCGCCATGCCCCGGTTCCACCCTGCCCACACCATCCCCCTCGCCTTCATAACCCTCCTCGGAACCACCACCTCTGCGACAGCTCTCACCCCCGCAGCGGCGGCGTCCGCCGCAGACCCCACTCCGGCTGTCATCGCGGCGGCGGGGTGTGATGCGGGGGCCGTGGGGTTCACCCCGGTTTTGCAGATCAATCTGCCGGTGTCGGCGAACTGGCTTAACAAGACTCCGCCGTACAGCGTGAACAACACCGCGACGATCGGCGCCTTCGATCGCGTCGGGTATTGCCTGGAACTGAACGGCCCCAAGGGAGTGTAGGGGGTGTGGGCGGCGATGGCGCCGTTCACCGCGGACGCCAAGCGGCTCGGCCTGCAGACCTTCACCGGCCAGATCTTCCGGCAACAGATCGGCGACCTTGAGGTGAACTCCAACGTCCCCGGTGTGACGACCGGAACCGGTCAGACCGGCTACCTCGAGATGTGGCCGAACCAATACAGCGGATCGGCGAGCGCCCAGGTCCCCAATGCCTCCGCGAGCACCTACGACGCCGACGACAGCCCCACCACGATCCTCGGCCACGGCACCTTCCAGATCCACCAGATCGGCGCGACCAAACCATCGACCGTCCCCGCGAAACCTGTTCTCTCGATCAACAGGTTCACCGAGTCGGCCACCGACGTCCTCGGGCTCGGCATCGGCACCAACACCATCGGCGCACCGGACTGGACCCTCACCGACAACGCCGCGACCTACACGCAACGCAAGCTGACCGTCTACGCCCGCCCTTCCCTGGTGAAGCTCACCGAGATGCCCCAGGACCTCAAGCTGATCCCACGAGACAGTGCAAACGGTGCGAATCCCGTGGTAGCCGGTGAAGTCACCGCGGCCGGGATCGACCAGGTGGAGCTGCGCGTCATCGGCAACGGCGAGACGCAGACCTTCACCGCTCAGGCATCCGAGCCGTTCCGGTTCACACCACGGATCGCGGCCGGCTTATGGGACTACACCTTCGAACTCAGAGCGACCGGACCCGGCATCGACCGGGTGGTGGCCCGACGCACGGGCATCGTCTCCGGCGACGCGTACGTCGTACAGGGGCAATCCAATGCGGAAGCAGCGAAGCGGACCGGCAACGCGAATGTCGAGGAATCGCCTTATCTCAGGAGTTTCGGCAGTTCCAACGCCGACTCGTCCATCTCCGGTGCCGACAGGGTCTGGCACTACGCGACCGGGGACGTGACCCAGCAATCCGGCTCGGCCGGTCAGTGGGCGATCCGGATGGCCCGCCGGATCGTGGACACCTACGGAGTCCCGGTGGCGCTGTTCAACGGCTCCCACGGCGGTCAACCGATCAGCTTCTTCCAACGCAACGACACCACCCCCAACGACCTCAGCACGAACTACGGTCGCCTGCGCAGCCGTCTGCAGGCGTCAGGAGTGCTCAGCAAAGTCAAGGGCGTGCTCTGGTACCAGGGCGAAGCGGAGAGCGACAACGCAGCAGTCCACATCGCAGGCTTCACCTCACTACTCGCTGACTGGCGAACAGAGATGACTACGGCAAAGTACTTCGTCTACCAGGTCCGTACGTCGCCCTGTAACAACACCACCAACGTGAACCTCCGCGAAGCGCAGCGCAAGCTCGGCGACACTCAAGGCGTCACCTTGCTGTCGACAACCAGTCTGTCCGGCCACGACGGTTGCCACTACGCCTACGTGGATGGCTATCGCGAGATGGGCGACCAGACGTTCGCAGTACTGGCAAGAGACCTGTACGGCGGTCCGTCGGCCGGCGTGGCTCCGCCGAACCCGTCCGGTGTCACCAAGAGCGGCTCCACCCTCACGGTGAAGCTCCGGTCGACTGACCCGCTGACAGTGAATCCCGGCGTTGGTGCCGACTTCCGGCTGGTCGGCTCCTCGGTAACCGTCAGCTCGGTCGCCTACCAAAGCGACGGATCGCTCAAGCTCACCTTGTCCGGTACGCCGACCGGTGCGACCGCACTCGTCTACCAAGGGCATCTGAAGGCGGGTCCGTCGATCACCAATGCGACGGGTACCGGATTGCTGGCCTTCAGTCTAGCGATTTCCTGACTCTGGCCAGTACTGGAACTTGTCCATTAGTGACCTGTCTGGAGCAGTGGTGCGGGCCGCACCCTTTGAGCAGAGCAGTCCGCCTCAGGAGGTCATCCGCCCATGCACCGTGCTCGAAGGTCCCGATTTCTCCGCCCTTATCCAGGCCGCCGATCGGCTCGCTGGATCGGCGTCACCGTCGGTCTGGCGCTGGTCGCCGCCGTCTTGCAGGTTCCCGAAGAATCCGAAGCCATTCAGCCCGAACAGATCGCAGCCGACGTTCCGCTGGAACGTCCCGACGAGTCAGCAGCCGTCATCACTGCCCGTACTACGGGCAAGCCGGTGCTGATCACCGGCCGCACCACCGAGACCACCGAGTATCGCGCGCTGCCCTCGGGCGCGATCGAGGCGACCGTCGCCGCCGGTCCGGTCCGGATGCACGACGAAGAAGGCGAGTGGATCGACGTCGACCTGACGCTGGTCCGCCAGCCCGACGGCTCGGTCGAACCGGCGGCCCACCCCTACGGGCTGAAGCTTGCCGGCGCCACCACCAGTAAGGCAGACCATGAGCTGGTCGCGCTCGGGACCACCGGCGCGCGCTCCAGCCTTGGCTGGTCCGGTTCGCTGCCGGCGCCCGAGCTGGATGGCAACGTTGCCGCCTATCGCGAAGTGAAGCCCGGTGTGGACCTCGTCGTCGAGGCGACCCGGACCGGCTACCAGCAGCACCTGCTGGTGAAGAACAAAGCAGCGGCCGCACAGGTCAAGCAGCTCCGGATGCCGTGGAAGGCCGACGGGATGACCGCCAAGCCGGACGGCAAGGGCGGCCTGTCGGTCCGCTCCACCAAGGGTGCGTCGAGTCGCGACGTACCGGCGCCGTTGATGTGGGACTCGACGGTCGTCACGGCATCCGGTGAGCATCCGCGCCGGGCCGCGGTCGGGCTCGGACTGGCCAAGAACGCCCTGGTTCTGACGCCGGACGCCGGCTTCCTGAACGACCCGAAGACGGTCTATCCGGTGACGATCGACCCGTCGCAGAGTGCCGGCGCGAACTTCGACGCGTTCGTGCAGAACACCTACACCAGCGATCAGTCCGCGGCGACCGAGTTGAAGCTCGGCAGCTACGACGGCGGCACCACCCGGGCCAAGTCGTACCTGCGCTTCGACAACCAGGAATGGCTGTGGGACAAGCAGATCCAGGCCGCCACCCTGAATCTCTGGGAGACCCACTCGTACTCCTGCGCCGCGGCAGGCTGGGAAGCCTGGCGTACTGCGGATGTCACGAACGCTGCCCGATGGACCGCGCAGCCGGCCGAACTGGAGAAGGTCGGCACCTCGACCCAGACAAAGGGTTTCTCGAGTTCTTGTGGTGCCGGCTGGGTGACCATCCCGGTGACCGCCGCGTTCCAGTACACGTCCACCAACCACTCGGCGAAGACGAATATCGGGATCAAGGCGGCGAGTGAGACCAACAGCGCCGGCTGGAAGCGGTTCGCCTCCCGCGAGGCAGCGGCCAACCCGCCATCGGTGACGATCACCTACCAGACCAAGACCGCGGTGAACGCGCAGACGACCGCGCCTGCGACGACCTGCGGCACTGGTTCAGCGCGTCCGTACATCTCCAGCCTGACACCCCAGTTGCGAGCGCAGATCAGTGATGGTCTGGGCGCAGCTGTCTACGGCAACTTCGAATGGCAGCCGATCGGTGGAGCCACCACCGCGGTCACTGAAGGGCCCGGCGCATCCGGTGCCTGGATGGGAACGACTGTCGGCCCTCTCAGCGAGGGCGGTAGCTACGCCTGGCGAGTGCGCGGCACAGACGGTACGACGCCTGGCGCCTGGTCGACGTGGTGCGAATTCACTGTCGACACCGCTAGTCCTGCAACTGCACCGACCGTCTCCTCCACCACGTACCCGGTCGGGCAGTGGTCGGGTGGAGCAGGCACGGCCGGCACCTTCACCTTCGGCGCCTCAGGTGTCGGTGATGTCGTGGCTTACGAGTACGGCGTGGACACCAACCCGCCGGACCAGGTGGTCAACGCCGCCACTCCGGGAGCCACGACCAGCATCAGCATCACGCCGACCGCGGACGGTCCGCACACGTTGTGGGTCCGGACCCGGGATCGCGCCGGCAACCGGTCGCCGATGACGGCGTACGAGTTCGCTGTCGGTGGGGGCGCGGTGATCGCGCCGAAGAACGGTGATGTCAGTGCGGCCAAGACGTCGATCGTCGGCGCGGCTCGTAGTACGGCGACCGGTGTCACCTATCAGTGGCGTCGCGGTGACACGGACGCGTGGGTGACGATCCCGGCTGCTCACGTCCAGGTCGCCGCCGGCGGTGGTGCCGTGACGTGGCCGCTGCCGACCAGTGGCAACGGGCAGTTCCCGAAGCTGAACTGGAATCTCGAAGCCACCCTGGCCGCGGTCGACGCCCAGTCGGTGCCGCGCGACGGGCCGGTCCAGATCCGGGGCAACTTCACCGGCGGTACGGCGGCGTCGTCCGGCGCGGTGAAGCTCACCTTCGACCGCAACCTCGCGACCGCGGCCACCGACGAGATCGGTCCTGGCGAGGTCAACTTGCTGACCGGCAATGTCACCTTGTCCGATACCGACGTGTCGGTCGACTCCTACGGCAGCGACCTGACGGTCAGCCGGACCTACAACAGCCGGCAATCGGCCAAGGCGGACGCTTCGGGGATGTTCGGTCCGGGGTGGATCTCCGGCGCCGTGGTGGACGAGGCCGATACGCCGTACACGTCGCTCGACGTCTTCGGAACATTGGTTCAGGTCGGGACACCCGAGGGCGACACAGTCGGGTTCACTGCTCGCGATGGTGTCAACTTCGATCCCGAGGTGGGGCAGGAGACGCTGAAGCTCAGCTATGCGAATGCGACCGACTCCTACAAACTCACTGACGACCAGGGCTCGATAGTGACGTTCGGCCGGGTCACGGGGACGGCAGCGGGTCACTACTACCCGACGGCGACGACGCTGCCGGGCAGCAACCAGACCACCACGTTCAACTGGGAGAAGGTGACGATCGGTGGCGCGGAGGTCGTGCGGCCGGTCCGCATGCTCGCCCCGGTGCCGGACGGTGTCAGCTGCGCGACGATGGCTCGCGGCTGCCGGGCACTGAACTTCACCTACGCCACCACGACCACAGCGACCGGTACGACCGAGGGCGACTACCTCGGTCGGGTGAAGGAGATTTCCTTCACTGCTTGGGATCCGGACCTTGCCACGCCTGCTCTTCAAACAGTGGCGGTCGCGAGGTACAGCTACGACAGCACGGGCCGGCTGCGTTCAACCTGGGACCCGCGGCTCGACTCCGGCACCACTCATGTCGGTGACGCCTACACCTACCAGGCCGATGGTGTTCTCTCGACAATCAAACCGGCTGGGCAGGAGCCCTGGCAGTTCACCTACACGACGCTGCCGAACGACCCTGCCATCGGCCGGCTGAACAAGGTGTCCCGCTCTGCACTGACCGCCGGAACCGCCGTAGAGAGCGTTGTTTACAAGGTTCCGCTGTCCGGATCAGGTGCACCGAACGACCTGTCTCCCGGGCAGACCAAGCGCTGGGGACAACCGGAAGCACCCACTGATGCTGCAGCAGTCTTCCCACCTGACCAGGTGCCGGGCGGCAACCCGGCAACAGGTTCGCTGCCGACGAACTGGGAGCGGGCGTCCGTCACCTACATGGACGCCAACGGTTCGGCAGTCAACAAGGCAGAGCCTGGCGGCAGCATCTCAACCAACTGGTACGACGGATTCGGCAATGCTGTCCGCACGCTGACCGCGGAGAACCGCAATCGGGCACTGAACCAGTCGTCGTCGGACAACGACGCTGCGGAACAGACCCTGGCGCAGACCTACTCCACGGTGAACACCTACTCGCCGGACGGCGAAAGGCTCGAGACCACGTTGGAGCCTGAGACTGAGGTCCGTCTGAGCACGGGCAGCACAGTCAGAGGTCGGCAGCTCACACGCAACACCTACGACCAGGGTGCGCCAACCTCTGGCGGCCCCTTCAACCTGGTCACCACCGTTGAGTCGCAGGTCCGGCTCTGGGGTGCAGGCGGCACTGCAGTTGAGGCAGATCGCCGGGTGACGACCACCGGCTACAACTGGACTCTGCGGATGCCCACCGTGGTGACCACAGACCCAGGTGGTCTCGGCCAGACCGTCCGTACCGCTCTGGATCCGGTCACCGGTCTCGAAACCTCCACCACCCAGGTGGCAGGCGGAACGACCACCAACACCCCAGCCACGCAGAAGACGATCTACTACCGGGCTACAGCTGGCTCGGGGTACAGCGAATGCGATCTGCGGCCGGAGTGGGCCAACCTGTCCTGCCGCATCCAGCCAGGTGGTCAAGCAGCCACCGGGCCTGAGCTGCCGGTCAAGGTGCTGACGTACGACATGTTCAACCAGGTGCGGACAGAAGTCGAGAAGACCAGTGCCGGCACGCTGCGAACCAGTACTACGAAGTACGACGCGGCCGGCCGGACCCTGGAGATCGGTGTCGTGGCGGCAGCGGATCTCGGTACGCCGGTGCCGATCCAGCGCACCGTCTACGACCCGCTCAACGGCAACCTGCTGCGGTCCCAGTCGGTGACCGCGGGCGCTGTCACGGCCGAGATCATCCGCACCTACGACACGCTCGGCCGGATCACCTCCTATCAAGATGCCGACGGCAACGTGTCCATCACGACGTACGACCTGCTTGGCCGACCGGCAACGAGCTCGGACGGCAAGGCGAGCCGCACGTACGGCTACGACTACCGCGGTCTGGTCACTTCGGTGAACGACAGCCAGACCGGCATCTACACCGGGAGCTACAACGCCGACGGCCAACTCACCAGCGAGACCTGGCCGAACGGGGTCAAGGTCGACACCCGGTACGACGAGAGCGGAGAGAAGGCCGGGATCTCCTACAGCAAGTCCGGTTGTTCCTCCGGCGACTGCACGTTGTTCAGTGAGTCGCTTACCGAGTCGGCACAGGGCCAGACGGCTCGCAGGGTCTCCACCCTGTCCAGCCAGCTCTACCACCAGGACGCGGCCGGCCGGATCACGTCGGTGGAGGAGACCATCGGTGAGAAGTGTGTGACCAGGGCCTACGGGTTCAGCCCTGCCTCGGACCGGACAAGCAGCACCGACTACGGTCCGGCTGCCGACGGCAGTTGCCAGACGACCACTCCGTCGGCCTCACGGACGTGGACCTACGACACAGCGAACCGGGTGAACACCGCTGGCTACGTGTACGACGCTCTCGGCCGGACCACGACGCTGCCGGCCGTCGACACCGGTGCACCCGCGGCCGGGAACCTGACGGCCACCTACCACGCGGACGACCTGGTCGACACGATCACCCAGGGCGGTCGTACGACGGACTACGCCATCGACGTCGCCGGTGAGCGGGTGCGGTCATGGACCGACAACTCGACCGGTGAGCTGGTGACGAACGTCAATCACTACGACGAGGACGGGGACTCACCGGCTTGGACCCAGGAAGGCACCGGCCGGTTCACCCGGGTCGTCGCCGGACTGGCCGGCATGACCGCGATCGTCGACAGCGACAGCGGCGTACCGGACTGGCAGGTCGCCGATCTGTCGGGTGATGTCGTGGCGACGATCCACAGTGGTGAGGAGGGGTTGTCCAGTACCAGTCAGAGTGATGAGTACGGGCAGCTCGGTGACTCCGAGGCTGTCGGGAAGCAGCGCTATGGCTGGCTCGGCACGCAACAGCGCGCCGCGGATGCGCCGTCGGGGATCGTGCTGATGGGGGTCCGGCTCTACAACCCCACCACTGGACGCTTCCTGCAGGTCGACCCGGTGCCAGGTGCTGGGTGCAACGCGTACGAGTACACCTGCGCCGACCCGGTCGACAAGGTCGACCTCGACGGCAAGTGGCCGTGCTGGAGCAAGAAGTGCTTGCTCAAGGCTGCCGCGAAGAAGTTGAAGGCGCTGAAGAAGAGGATCAAGAAGAACAAGTACGTGCGGTGGGTCTGGCGGAAGGTCGTCAAGAACAAGTACGTGCGGGCGTGTGCGAAGGGCGCCGGGCTGTCGATGCTGCGGAAGTCCTTCTGGGCCAAGTTCCGCCGGCTCCCGTACAAGGTCGGGCGCTGGGGCGCACAAGGGTGTGCGTTCGGCGTGGTCAAGCTCTACGTCTGGCAGAAGGTGCGGCAGTGGAGACCGAAGTATCCCTTCCCGCACTGGGGAATGTACTGATCCGCTGACCCACTCCCGGGCGGCCCGTCACCGGGCCGCCCGGGTTTCTTCACAAGAAAGGCCCCACGCATGTCCCCTGCCCGAACCCCCCACTGGCGAGCTGCAGCCACCACCCTCGCCCTCCTGGCCACCCCCCTCACCACACTCGGACCAGCAACCGCCTCCCCCACCCCAACCAACGCCCCGGACGCAATCGCGGCGGCCAGCGCCCCCACCGGCTCGCGCGCCGAAGGCGCTGCTGTTCTTCCTGCGCGGGCTAGTGGGAAGCCGGCGGTGATTGGGGGGTGGACTACTGAGAGTGCGCAGTATCGGGCTTTGCCGTCGGGGGAGGTGGAGGCAACTCTTACGGCTGCTCCGGTGCGGATGCGGGGTTCTGATGGCGAGTGGATGCCGGTCGATGTGTCGTTGGTGCGGCAGGCTGACGGATCTGTTGTTTCCAAGGCTCATCCGGTCGGACTGAAGCTGTCTGGGCCTGTTGGTCCGGGCGATCACGATCTGGTGGTGCTCGGGAAGCGTTCCGCCCTTGGGTGGTCCGGCCCGTTGCCGGCTCCTTCGATCGACGGAACCACGGCGACCTATCGCGAGGTGAAACCGGGAGTCGACCTGATCGTCGAAGCGACAAGGACCGGCTATCAGCAACTGCTGCTGGTGAAGAACCGGCAGGCCGCAGTACAGGTGAAGCAGCTTCGGATGCCGTGGAAGTCGGACCACGTTCCGGACGCGATGATGTGGGACTCGACCGTCGACCCGACGTCCGGCGAACACCTCAGAAGGGCACCGGTTCGCCTCGGCGTCGGCGTCGGCGTCGGCAAGAACGCTTTGTCTTTGACGCCCGATGCGTCATTCCTGAGCGATCCGAAGACCGTCTACCCGGTGACGATCGACCCGTCGGACACGTCAGGCGCGAACTTCGACGCTTTCGTCCAGTCCAGCTACACCACCGACCAGTCCGCCGCGACCGAGCTGAAGATCGGCACCTACGACTCCGGCGCCAACAAAGCCAGGTCCTATCTGCGGTTCGACAACCAGCAATGGCTGTGGGACAAGGACATTCAGTCGGCGACACTGAATCTCTGGGAACACCATTCCTATTCCTGCACAGCCAAAGGCTGGGTCGCTTTCCGGGTGGCTGACGTGACGAATACGGCTCGCTGGACGAACCGGCCCGCGCAGTACGAGCAGGTCGGTACGTCGACCCAGACCAAGGGCTGGGGGAGCGGCTGTGCCGCCGGCTGGGTGACGATCCCGGTGACCGCGGCGATTCAGTACACGGCGGCGCATCAGCTGGCCAAGACGAACATCGGGATCAGCGCGGCGAGCGAGACCGACAACTACGGCTGGAAACGCTTCGACTCCCGCGAGGGCGCGAACCCGCCGTCGGTGACGATCACCTATCGAACACCGACCTCGATCGACGCCCTGGGGACAGCACCGGAGACCGCCTGTGCGACCGGAGCCGGCCGGCCGGAGATCGCCAGCCTGAACCCCCAGCTCCGCGCGCAGATCAGCAACACCCTGGGCGCCCAGGTCTACGGCACCTTCGAATGGAAGGTCGTCGGCGGCACCACTTCCACGACTACCACCGAAGGTCCCGGCGCCTCCGGCTCCTGGCTAGGCACCACGATCCCCGACGACGCCTTCACCGAAGGCACCAGCTACGCCTGGCGAGTCCAAGGCACCGACGGCACGACGCCCGGCGAATGGTCCTCGTGGTGCGAATTCACCGTGCACGCCTTCTAAAACACCTTCGCGAACGCGCGGCCAACCTCCTCGCCTCTCAGCCGATTCTGGCGAAGGCGCGGACCGGGAAGGTTGCGAGTCCGGCTATCCGAGGTGGGGTAGCAGTGAAGGTAGCTCCGGTGGGTGGGAGTTGTGCCAGGCTGGTGAGATGTTCGACGATCGGCAACCCGGCGGCGAGTAGCAGCGTGTGCGCCGGCCGGGTTCCGTCCGTCATGTCGTCGATGTTGGCCGCGTCGATACCGACCAACGCGGCCCCGTTGCGGATCAGAAACTCGGCGCCGTCCCGCGTCAGGAAATGCGCGTCCTCGACGTACTGCGGAGTGCCGAAACGCGCATCGTCCCCGGTGTGCAACAGCACCGCCTTGCCGCGTACGTCGTACGTCGCCAACGCCTTCGCATCGACCCCGAGCTTGCCGCTGTCCTGGACCCGGATCACGATCGCGGGCAGGTCGACCAGGCGTTCGAGCGGGAACCCGGTGAGGTCGTGGCCGTCGGGGTAGCGGTGGTTCGGGCTGTCCAGATACGTCCCGGTGTTCGCCACCATCGAGATCCGGCCGATCTCGAACTCGGTCCCCTCGGCGTAGATCTCCCTGGACGCCTCCCTCGTCAGATGAGTGGCGAGCTCGGGACCCGGCAGGTTCGGCAGGGTGACCATGCCGTCGCGGATCACATGGTTCAGTTCGACGTACTGCGGACTGCCTTCGTTCGTATCCTGTGTCGCCGGTCCACCGCGAGTGCCCTTGTGCGGCGCCTCGACGATCTCCAGGTTTTCGAGGGTCACCTCTCCCGCCATCAACAGCCCGAGCGAATCGAGGAACAACTCGCCGACCTCGGCCTCGTTCGGGTTGGCCGCCGCGACATCAACCATGAAGCCCTGCGCTTGCAGCCCACCCCCGTTGGTGAACGTGACAGTGGCATCGAAACGCGCGCGATAACTGGTCATACCTGGCATCCTCACCCATCTCTGGCCGACCCGGCACCGAATTCCACGCGATGATCACCCGCCGCACGCTGCTTACCTCGGCCCTCCCGCTGGCCGCCTCGGCTGCTGGGCTGACCGGTTGTTCGAAGACAGCCGTGGGAGACGCAGGCCCGGTGCAGAGCCAGGGCAGCACCGCCTCCGATCGCCGCCTGATCCGGTACGGCGATGACGACTCGCAGGTGGCTGAGCTTCATCTGCCACCGGGTGATGGGCAGGTGCCGGTGGCTGTGGTCATCCATGGTGGGTTCTGGATGAGCAGCTACGGGATGGAACTGGCGACGCCGTTGGCGGAGGATCTTGCCCGGAACGGTGTGGGCGGGTACGCGATCGAGTACCGCCGGGTGGGGAACGGTGGTGGTTGGCCCACCACCTTCGAAGACGTTGCCGCAGCCATCGATTCGCTTGCCGCCCAGCCGCGGGTGGATCTGGCGAAGGTGGTTGCCATCGGCCACTCAGCAGGCGGTCAACTCGCGGTATGGGCCGCTGGCCGCCCCGGGCTTCCTGTTGGCGCACCGGGTGCCGGTCCCCGCGTAGTACTGGCCGGAGCAGTATCGCAAGCCGGCGTGCTCGATCTAGTGAATGCCGCTGAGGAGCAGCTAGGCGGGGATGCAGTCCAGCAATTCCTCGGTACGACGCCCGCCAAGGATCCCGCGCGCTACCGCTTGGCGTC
Source organism: Kribbella sp. NPDC006257 (assembly GCF_040613535.1). Classification (NCBI taxonomy): domain Bacteria; kingdom Bacillati; phylum Actinomycetota; class Actinomycetes; order Propionibacteriales; family Kribbellaceae; genus Kribbella; species Kribbella sp. NPDC006257. Next base: position 57,291 of record NZ_JBEXSJ010000011.1, on the reverse strand, counting down.
GCCGTACGAACAAATCCCCCTGAAGGTCCCCGTCGCCCTGATCCACGGCACCCACGACCTCCAGGTTCCCCTCACCCAAAGCCGCCGCTACACCACCGCCGCCACCAAAGCCGGCGCCCCCGCAGACCTCACCGAACTCCCCAACACCGGCCACTTCGAACTAATAGACCCCCACCACCAGGCTTGGCAAACCACCCGCACCAAAACCCACCACCTCCTCACCCTCTAAACCCTGGCACCGCACCTTCTGCCACCACCCAGCACCACACCACCACCAGCACGAGCACCCGCGCACCAGCACCCAGCATCCAGTGAGCACCAGCACCCAGCACCAGCACCCAGCACCAGCACCCGCACCAGCAGTCCTCAGGTGAGGTGGGGGAGGAGGGCTTGGAGGGTGTTGGTGGTGTGGGTGTGGAGGCTGGTGCCGTAGGTGATTCGGGTGGCGCCGGCGGCGATGAGGGTGGCGGCGGTGGGGGTTGTGGGGGTGGCGTGGGCGTTGAGGGGGCCGCCGATCTCGGTAGCCAGGTGGGGGAGGGTGTCGAGCGGCGCGAGGATCGGGTAGATGCAGTCGGCGCCGGCTCGGCGGTACGCGCGTCCTCGGGCGATCGCGTCGTCCACCTGGCCGGAGTACAGGAAGTTGTCGACGCGGGCGTTGATGACGAGATCGGCACCGGCGGCAGCCCGTACGGCGTTGAGGTAGTCGGCCTGCTGAGCAGGGTCCACGAGCGCGTCGTCGACCGAGTCCTCCAGGTTGCAGCCGACCGCGCCGGTCTCCAGGAGGCGTTCGGCGAACTCCTTCGGGTCGAGACCGTAGCCGGCTTCCATGTCAGCAGTGACCGGTACGCCGACCGCGCGGACGATGCGCGCGACCGCCTCGAACATCTCCGCGACCGGGGTCAACTGCCCGTCGTCGTACCCGAGTACTCGCGCGACCGCCCCGCTGCTGGTGGCGATCGCGGGGTACCCGGCTTCGGCCATCACCCGGGCGCTCACCGGGTCCCACGCGTTCGGCAGGATCAGCGGGTTCGGTCCGTGGTGCATGGCCCGGAAGAGTTCGGCTTTGGACGGTTCGGTGGTCATCGGGCTCACCCTCGTTCGTAGTACGGGAAGAAAAAGCGCGGTCCGGCTCGTCTTGGGGACGGCCGGACCGGGTTACCAGGTTGCGGAGGCGGGGGAGCTTCAGCTGGGGTCGTAGTGGCCGGGCTCGAGGCGGCCGGTGACGCCTACCCGGTTCCAGGCGTTGATCATGATGATCAGGCCGATCAGCTGGGCGAGTTCCTTGTCGTCGAAGACGGCGGCCGCGGCGGCGTACACGTCGTCCGGTACGTGGTCGACGCTGATCAGCGTGATCGCCTCGGTGAGGGCGAAGGCCGCCTTCTCCTGCTCGCTGAAGAACTTGGGGGCTTCGCGCCAGGCGGCGACCAGGTGCAGCTTCTGGTCCTGCTCGCCGGCGTGCTTGGCGTCGAGGGTGTGCATGTCGAGGCAGTACGCGCACCCGTTCAGCTGCGAGGCGCGGATCCGGACCAGGTCGGCCAGCCGCGGGTCGAGTCCGGTGGCGGAGACGGCGTCCAGCTCGATCAGGGCCTTGTAGAACTCCGGGGCCAGGGAGGCGATCTTGACTCGGCGTTGTGTCGTCGTTGTGCTCATGTGGACAACGTTAGGCGGAGATCGGCCCAGGTGTATGGTCCACTTCCATGGAAGAAAAAGGGGCCAATTCTCCGGCGCCGGAGACGGAGCCAGCGCCGGGGCCGGAGCCGGGGACAGGGGCGGATCTGCACCTGGATCTGTCCGGGCGCCGCGGTCGCGCCGACCTCGTCGAGGCGCTGCACGAGTCGATCCGCACCGGCCGGCTGGCGGCTGGCACGAGGCTCCCGTCATCCCGCTCCCTCGCCAAAGACCTCGGCATCGCCCGGAACACAGTCGCTGATGCCTACGGCCAACTAGTAGCCGAGGGTTGGCTGACCGCCCGCCAAGGCTCCGGCACCGTCGTCGCAACCCGGGTCTCGGCCCTCCCACCATCGGCGCCCGCCGCCCGCACCCGCACCGGCGCGGGGGCGGGGGCGATGCCGGGGATAGGAACCCCGCCGGGAACGCGGAGCATGCCGGGGGTAGACACCCCGCCGGGAACGCGGAGCATGCCGGGGATAGACACCCCGCCGGGAGCGTGGAGCATGCGGGGGGCAGGAACTCCCGCCGCAGCGCGAAGCACCTCGCCGGGGGCGCGGACCGCGCAGGGCGGTTCGACCGGGTCGGTCGGGAGCCGGGGTGTGTGGGGGCAGGTGGAGGTGGGGTTTCGGTATGACTTGACGCCTGGGTCGCCGGATGTTTCTACGTTTCCGCGGAGTGAGTGGTTGGCGGCTGCGCGCAAGGCGTTGCCTTCGGCACCTAATGAGGCGTTCGGGTACGGCGATCCGCGGGGGCGCATCGAGCTCCGGCGGAACCTGGCCGACTACCTCGCCCGGGCGCGCGGCGTACGGGCTGATCCGGAGCGGATCCTGGTCTGCTCCGGCTACGTCCAGGCGCTCAACCTGCTGAGCGACGCGCTCCGGGTGCAGGGTGCGACGACGATGGCGGTCGAGGAGTTCGGGTACAACCTGCACTGGGATGTGATCCGCTCGCGCGGGCTCGATCCGGTGCCGGTCCCGGTCGACCAGTACGGCGTACGCTCCGATCTCCTGGTGGGTCAGGCCGCGTTGCTGACGCCGGCGCACCAGATGCCGACCGGGGTTCCGCTCGCGCCGGACCGGCGGGCGGCGGCGGTCGAGTGGGCGCGCGAGGCCGATGCGTTGCTGATCGAGGATGACTACGACGGCGAGTTCCGGTACGACCGGCAGCAGGTTGGGGCCTTGCAGGCGTTGGATCCCGAGCGGGTCGTCTACACCGGTACGGCGAGCAAGAGCCTCGCGCCGGGGTTGCGGCTCGCCTGGATGGTGTTGCCCGAGGCAATGATGGAGCCGGTGCTCGAGGCCAAGCGGACCACGGATCTGCTGTCGGCGACGCTGGACCAGTTGATCCTTGCTGAATTCATTGCCTCAGGCCACTATGACCGGCATGTACGGCGTTCTCGGTTGCACTACCGGCGTCGCCGGGACAAGCTGGTGGAGCTGCTCGCCGTCCGCGCGCCAGGCGTCAAGGTCGCCGGGATCTCGGCCGGCCTGCATGTCCTCCTCGACGTACCGGGGCAAGCGCTGGAGATGGTCGACCGCGCCGCCCGCCAAGGTTTGGGCATCGCCGCCCTGGACCGCTACCGCTTCGTCCCCGCACCGAACGACCGCCAAGCCATCATCGTCGGCTACGGCACCCCACCCGACCACGCCTACACCGGCGCCCTAGACCTCCTCTGCCAAGTCCTCGCCGTCTAGCCGACGCGGCGGCGCCGCCACTCCGCGTCCGCCGAATCCTCGCCGTCAGCCGACTCCGTGCGCCGCCCGCGCACGTGGAGTCTGCGGGGTCTAGGTGGTGCTTAGGGTTTGGGCTAGGGCGTGGATGTCGGTGGGGCCTACTCGGCAGCAGCCGCCGATGTAGTGGGCGCCGGCTGCCGCCCAGGCGGGTGCGAGGGAGGTGGCGTCCGAGGTGTTGCCGGTCCAGCGGCGGCCTCCGGCGTCCCAGCCTTCGCCGCTGTTGGAGTAGGCAACGACCGGCTTTCCGTTGCGGGCTGCGAGTTCGACGGCCTGCTGTACGTCCTCCGGTGCGCAGCAGTTGATGCCGATGGCAACGAGATTGTTGCTGTCGACAGCGAATGCTGCTTCGAGTGGCTGGCCTGCGCGCGTCAGGGTTCCTGCGGCGGAGTACGAAAGCCAAGCAGGGAAGGCGATCTCGTCGAGGATCTCGATCAGGACCTCGGCCTCGTCGATGTCCGGGATGGTCTTGATCGCGAGCAGATCGGGGCCGGCGGCAACGAGTAGCTCCATCCGGGGGCGATGGAAGTCGCGGAGGAACGCCTTGCTCACGCCGTACCGGCCTCTGTACTCCGATCCGTCGGCGAGCACGGCGCCGTACGGGCCCACCGAAGCAGCCACAAACCGCCGCCGCCCGCCGGGAACCACCTCATCGTCGCCGCGTTCGGCGTCGGCCAACTCGTCGCGGACTTGGCGGGCGATGGTGACGCTCGAGGTGATCAAACGTTCGGCTTCGGCGCGAGACACGCCGGCTTTGGCGAAGCCGTCGACGCTTGCCTGGTAGCTGGCTGTTGTGGCGAAGGTGGCGCCTGCTTCGTAGTACGCGCGATGAACGGCTGCGATCTCCTCAGGCGCATCTTTCAGCAGCCGCGCGGACCAGAGTGCGTCGGAGAGATCGTGGCCGCGGTCCTCCAGAGCGTTCGACATGCCGCCGTCGAGGATCTCCATCAGTTCGCACGGACCAGTTCGAGGACCTCATCGGCGCAGCCCCAGGAGAGCGTGACGCCGGAGCCGCCGTGGCCGTAGCAATGGATGACGCGCTGGCCGGCTGCAGTACGGACCGATTCGCACCGTACTTCGGGGCGGGCCGGGCGCAGGCCGACTCGGTGCCGGAGCACTTTCGCCTTGCGTAGTTGGGGAACGAAGACGGATGCGCGATCCAGGATCGCGGTCGACGTCTTCGGGTCGACCGAGAGATCCCAGGTGTCCGGCTGGCTCGTGCCACCGACGACGATGTCCTTGCCGCGCGGGAACACATAGACGAGGTCTTGCGGGCCTTCGTCGGCCATCAGCCATTCGGTCAGACCGAACTGCTCGACGGTCAGCACCTGCCCGCGAACAGGCGTGACGGTCGGATCGCCTGCGGTCAGCCGCGCACCGAGACCCGCGCAGTTGATGACCAGATCGGCATCGTTAGGAAGACCGGACAAGGCCGCTCGGGTCAGCGTTCCACCTGCAGCTTCGAGGCGTTTCACCAAATACGGGAGGTAGCTCGGCATCTCGATCACCGGAGCAGTGAACGACCAGCCGTCCTTGAATCCAGGCGGAGGCGAACCGACCCGGCGTAGGTCGCTGAGCACATCCGTCCACACCGGATCAGGAGTCACCGCATGCTTGAACTCCTGCCCGTGCCGCAACTGCACTGACGGCTCACTCTCGGCCAGCTTGCTGAACTCCTGGTACGACGCCCGCGCCCAAGCCGCGACGCGATCCACCGGAGCCGACAGATACGGATAACAGATCGCCCCCGCCACCGCCGACGTGGTCTCCAACGGAAGATCCCGAGCCAGCACGGCCACCTCGTACCCCGCCTCGGCCACCCGCACAGCACAACTCAGCCCGATCACCCCGGCACCCACCACGATCACGCGCATGTCCGCATTCTGTCCCGCCCCACCAAAACCCGCCACCACAATCGGACTGTTGCCCCCTCCAACCAACCTCTACCTTCCACCTCTGACCCGGATGCGATCGGTAGGGAGATGCGGTGGTTAGGTGGTGAGTTTGAGGGCGCGGCGTAGGTCTTCGGCGTAGGCGTGGGGGCGTTCCCAGGCGGCGAAGTGGCCGCCTGAGTGGTGTTCTGCGTACTCGTGGAGGTTGAGGAACGCTTCGGCGTACGCGCGTGGTTCTGGTTTGAGGTCGTGGGGGAAGACGGACAGCACTGTTGGCGTCTCGACGCGGGCGGGCAGGGTGACCGGTTCGGCGTACGTGCTGAAGGAGGTGGCGATCGTACCGGTGGACCAGTACGCCGTGACCCAGGTGAGTAGGTCGTCGGGGGTGAAGGCTCCGGGGTCGGACCAGCGGTCGAGCTTCCAGGCGGCCAGGCCGGCGGGGGAATCGGCCAGGGCGACGGCGAGGGTGTTGGGCCGGGTCGACTGCTGGTGGATGTATCCGCCTTCGGTCCGGAACCATTGCGCCGTACCAGCCAAGTAGGCCGCGGCTTCCGGTGGAAGAGTCGCCGGGTCGGCGGTGAGCGCCCTCAGCGGGGCGACGTTGGTGAGGTGCAGGGCGGCGACCCGTTCCGGATGATCCGCGGCGAGGATCTCGGCGACGGTGCCCCCTAGATCGCCGCCGGAGAGGATGTAGCGCGGGTAGCCGAGTGCTTCCAGGGCGCCCGCGACAAGCTCGGCGATGCGGTTGGCGGACAAGCCGCGGCTGTCGAGCGGGGCCGCGAAGGGGAAGCCGGGCAGCGCGGGAACGACCACGTGGAGATCCGTGAGAAGTGGCAGGAGGCGCTCGAACCGTAGTACTGAGTCCGGCCACCCGTGCAGGAGCACGACGACCGGGGCGTCGGGATCAGCCGCTCGTTGGTGGATCAGCCGGAGGTCGGCGCCGCCCGCGGGCACCGTCACCCAGGGCAGGTCGTTGATGCGGCGTTCGTGGATGGCCCAGTCGAAGCCGTTGGCCCAGTAGTCCAGCAGTTCGTCCAGGCGGGTGTTGGTGATGCCGCGCGTCTCGTCGTCGCCCCAGGGCGTCGCGACACGACGCGTCCGCAGGAGCCTTTTCCGTAAGTCGTCAGCCATGTGTATGAGCGTACACATTGATGTGTATGCTCGTACACATGAATTCCCGCAATGCGGCCGCCACCAGAGAGCGGATCCTGGAGCAGGCGCGGAGGCAGTTCGCTCAGTACGGGTACGCCGCTGTCACGGTCAAAGGTGTGGCGGACGCGGCTGGCGTCTCGCCCAACCTCATCACCCGGTACTTCGGCGGCAAGGATGGCCTGTTCCTGGCCGCGACCAAGGTCGAGATCCCGGTATCGGACTCCTTCGACGGAGACCTTTCCGCCCTCGGTTCGCGGCTCGCGGCGAGCATCGTGCAGCGCTGGTTCGGCGAACCCGGCGAAGATCCGCTGCTCGTCCTGCAGCGCGCATCCGGTGAACGTCCCGAGGCCGCCGAAGCGCTCGCCGCCTTCCTGGACTCGAACTCGCTCGAGCCGCTCCAGCACTATCTGCGCGCCACCGGCCTGGACGCCGCGGAGGCTCGCAACCGGGCCGCCGCGATCGACGCCTTCGTCCTCGGCGTCTCCACTCGTCGCCGGGTCCTGCGCTCCGAACTCGGCGACCCCACGGCCCTCCAGACCTGGCTCAGTACCACCATCCAGCGCCTCGCGGACAGCTGAACCAACGCCCGGCTCAGCACAGGTCGACCGCCACGGGTCGGGCCGTCTACTTCTGTAGGCGGTGGCGGGTGTTTGAGAGGTGTACGCGGGCTGCGGCTCTGGCGGCCTCGGGGTCGGAGCGGGCGATCGCGTCGTAGATGTTCTCGTGCTCCGCGATGACCCGGGTGAAGTGGGCGGGGTCGGCGGCGGAGAAGGATGGGTCCAGGCGGGTGCGCGGCAGCATGATCATCATCGGTCCGAGGGAGTCGAGGAGTTCCGGGTAGAAACGGTTGCCGGAGGCAACGGCTAGCTTGAGGTGGAACGCGAAGTCCGCCGCCACCAGCTTGCCGGGATCCTGTCCGGCCCGGCGGAAGTCGGTCAGCGCCCGGGCGATCGCCTTCAGCTGATGCTCGGTACGCCGTCCGGCCGCCAGCCCGGCCGCCTCGACCTCGAGCCCGAGCCGGAAGTCGAGCAGGTCGAGCACATCGTCGTGCGAGCGGATCCGGGACGCGTCGAGGGAGAACTCGTGCGCGGGCAGCGCGAGTACGAACGACCCGCGGCCCTGGAAGGTCTCCACCAGCCCGGCCGCCTGCAACCGGGAGATCGCCTCGCGCACCACGGTCCGGCTGACCCCGAACTCCGCCGTCAGCGAACTCTCGGTGGGGAGCTTGCTGCCCGGTTCGAGCTCGCCCGCCAGGATTCGCTCCTTGAGTCGCTCGACCAGCTCGTGCGCCAGTCCGCGCCCACCCTCGCGATCCAGACCCTGCTGCTCCTGCCGGTAGTTCATGGGGTGCCGAAATCGCAGCTGTCGACGGTCCAGGCCTTGCACTGATCGCTGGTGGTGAACCCCAGCCCCGGCCGGTCCGGCACCAGCATCCGTCCGTCTTTCGTCTCAAGGCGTTCGTTGAACAAGGGATCGAGCCATTCGAAGTGCTCCACCCACGGCTCACGCGGGTACGCCGCGGCGAGGTGCAAGTGGATCTCCATCGCGAAGTGGGGCGCGAGTTGCAGGCCGTGGTGATCGGCCAAGGTCGCCAGCCGCAGGAACGGGGTGATGCCGCCGATCCGCGGGGCGTCGGGCTGGAGGATGTCCGCGGCGCGGGCTTCGATTAGCCGGACGTGCTCGGTGACGCTGGACAGCATCTCTCCGGTGGCGATCGGGGTGTCGAGGGTGGCGGCGAGTTGAGCGTGTCCCTCGGCGTCATAGGCGTCGAGCGGTTCCTCGATCCAGACCAGGTCGAACTGTTCAAGGGTCCGTCCGACCCGGAGCGCCGTGCCGCGATCCCACTGCTGGTTCGCGTCGACCATCAGCGGTACGCCGGCGCCGAGATGCTCGCGGACGGCGTGGACGCGATCCAGGTCGATCCGGCTGTCGGGCTGGCCGACCTTGATCTTGATGCCGCCGATGCCGCTGGCCAGCGACTCCGACGCGCGCTCCTTGACCTCCTCGATCGGCGCGTGCAGGAAACCGCCTGAGGTGTTGTAGGTGCGCACCGAGTCCCGATACGCACCGAGGAGCTTCGCGAGTGGCAGGCTCGCACGCTTCGCCTTCAGATCCCACAAGGCGATGTCGATGGCCGCGATCGCCTGGGTGGCGACGCCGGACCGGCCGACAGAGGCGCCCGCCCAGAGCAACTTGTCGTACAGCTTGGCGATATCCGACGGATCCTCGCCGATCAGGTTCTGCCCGATCTCCTTGGCATGGGCGTACTGCGCCGGTCCGCCGGCCCGCTTGGAGTAGCTGAACCCGATCCCGTGCTGGTCGTCCTGGGTGGCGATCTCGGCGAACAGCAAGACGATCTCGGTCATCGGCTTCTGCCGCCCGGTCAGGACCTTGGCGTCACTGATCGGCTGGTCGAGCGGGAGGACTACCGAGGACAGCCGGAGATGACGGATCCGATCGCTCATGAAGTCATCATACAAGTGATCAACTCGTATGATGACTACACCTTGACTGCCAGCGAGTAGAGCCGGGTGATCTGGGTGGCGCCGTTGTTGTCGTCCGACATCAGGTACAGCTGGCGACGTCCGCCCGGGAGGTGGCCGCCGAGCGCCAGCGCCTCGACGTTGTCCAGTAGCGGGTTCGGCTGCGGCTGCTTCGCGATCGCACCCGATGGCGGGCAGTTGACCAGGTCGAAGAGGAGCTTCTTCTTCAGGAAGACCTGCTCCGGGGCATCGGCCAACGAAGTACGGGCGGTCACGTCAGTAGCGTGCTGGATGGAGACCGTGAAGACGCGGATGGTGTTGCCGACGCCCGGCGTGTAGGTGCGTTCCATGGAGATGAGTTCGTCGCGGTTGACGACGGCCAGCTCGACGAGGGCGAGGCCCGGGTCGGGTTTGTAGGCGTATTGGGCGACCGGGTAGTAGCCGCGCCCCGGCAGACCGGCGTACCGGATGATGCGGTTTCTTGTCCGTCCGTCGGCGTCGGTGCCGTCGGGAGCGAGCGGGCCTTCCATTCCGGCGAACAGGCTGCGTCCGTCGGGGCTGACCGCTAGCGACTCGAAGGTGGCGTTGGCCGTGGCCTCGCCGGCCGGTGCGACCTGGAAGCGCGGCGGCACCGGCAGCGAGTCGACCTGCTTGCCGTCGGACAGCCGGAACCGGCGGATCGACGGCTCCCGCTCCGACGTCGCGAGAATCGTCCGCCCGCCGCGCTCGGCGACCAGTCCTTCTCCGTCGAAGTCAGCGCCCGTGTACGGCGTACCGTCGGGCCGCCGCAGGGTCGTCATGCTCTCCACGGCGGTCCGCGGCTTACTGTCGATCGTCAACCCGAAGACCCGCGCGGGCGTGGTACCGACGTTGTCCACGAGAGCCAGCGCATGCCCCGGCCGGGTCAGGTTCAACGCGGAAAGCCCAGCGACCGGCTGCCCGTCGTACGTGGTCTTGTCCAGGCTGTCCGTGAACCCGAGGAACCGCGCGTCCGGCGAACAACTCCCACCGCCGGATCCGTGCGCACTGGCCGGTACGACGGTGAGCGAAGTGGTCAACGCGGCCAGTACCACGGTCGCGACGATGGGTGTCTGCCAGCGCATTCGAGTGCCTCCGTTGTCGACGTCGACTTGCACCGAAACCTACGCCCGGGAATAGCGGGTGAACAATGAACTCACCCGGCCCTCAACACGAACCCATCAGGAACTGAACCTGCACCGACGGGCTACTCGACGGTGACCGACTTGGCCAGGTTGCGCGGCTTGTCCACGTCGTGGCCGAGGGCGACCGATGCGTGGTACGCGAGCAGCTGGAGCGGAATGGTGAGCAGGATCGGGTCGAGCTCCGGCTCGTTCTTCGGGACCCGGATGACCGCGGCCGCGCCGTCCGGCACGTCGACACCTTCGTGCGTCACGACGTACAGCGGACCGGAGCGGGCCGCGATCTCGTGCAGCGCGCCGATGTTGCGGTCGAGCAGCTCGTCCTGCGGCACGATCGCGACCGTCGGTACGTCGGGGGAGATCAGCGCCAGCGGACCGTGCTTCAGCTCGGAGGTCTGGTACGCCTCGGCGTGCCGGTACGAGATCTCCTTGAGCTTCTGCGCACCCTCGCGCGCCACCGGGTAGCCCCGGGTCCGCCCGACGAAGAAGATGCTCTCGTGCTTGGCGAGCCGGCCGGCGATGGCAGCCAGCTCCTGCTCGGTGTCGACGATCGCCTGGATCTGCGCGGGGATCTTCTTCAGCCCCTCGATCAGCCGGCGCCCATCGGCCGGCGAAACATCCCGGATCCGACCGAGGTGGATGCCGAGCATCGCGAATGCGACCGCCATGTTGGTGAGCGCCTTCGTCGACGCGACCGAGACCTCGGGGCCGGCGTGCAGGTAGACGCCGCCGTCGACCTCACGGGCGATGCTGGAGCCGACCGCGTTGACGAGACCGATCACCCGGCCGCCCTTGCGCTTCAGTTCCTGTACGGCGACCAGCGTGTCGAGCGTCTCGCCCGACTGACTCACTGCGACGTACAAGGTGTCCCGCTCGACCACGGGGTTGCGGTACCGGAACTCCGACGCCGGCTCCGCGTCGGCAGGGATCCGGGCCACTTCCTCGATGAACTGCGCGCCGAGCTGGCCCGCGTAGTACGCCGAACCGCAGCCGAGGATCTTGACCCGCTTGATCTCCCGGGCCTCCCGGGCATCCATGTTCAGACCACCGAGGTGCACGGTGTGAAAGCGCTCGTCGAGCCGGCCGCGGATCGCGCGGAGTACGGACTCGGGCTGCTCGTGGATCTCCTTGACCATGAAGTGCTCGTGCGCGCCGCGCTCGTACTCCTCGGCGGTCCACTCGACCGTCTTCTCGGTCTTGGTGGTCGCGCGGGCGTCCTGGGTGAAGGTGCGGTACCCGTCGGCGCGCACGGTCGCCAGCTCGCCGTCGTCCAGGTAGACGACCTGGCGGGTGTAGCGGATCAGTGCGGCCGCGTCGGACGCGACGTGCATCTCGCCGTCGCCGACGCCGAGGATCAGCGGGCTGCCGTTACGGGCGACCACGATCCGGTCGGGGAAGTCCAGGTCGATCACCGCGATGCCGTAGGTGCCCTCGATCCGGCGCAGCGCGGCCAGCACCTTCTCCTCGAGCGTGTCGCCGGCAGCCTGCTCGATCAGGTGCGCGAGCACCTCGGTGTCGGTCTCGGAGCGCAGCTTGACGCCGGCTTCCTCCAGCTGGGCGCGCAGTACGCCGGCGTTGTCGAAGATGCCGTTGTGGACGACGGCGATCCGCTCGTTGCCACTGGCGTGCGGGTGTGCGTTGTCCTTGCTCGGACCGCCGTGGGTGGCCCACCGGGTGTGCCCGATGCCGAGCTTGCCGCCGAACCGCTTCGGCAGCGACGCCTCCAGCTCACGGACCCGGCCGGCGTCCTTGTGCACGCGCAACTCGCTGGAGCCGACCACGGCGACTCCGGCAGAGTCGTAGCCGCGGTACTCCAGCCTGGCCAGTCCGTCGACCAGGATCGGCGCGGCCGGCTTACTGCCGACGTACCCGACGATTCCGCACATAGAAGGTGGTTCCTTTCAAGCAGGCGATCAGCCGTAGACGATCCGTCGTAGCTGACGCGTGGAGAGTTCGGGGGAGCGCACCGGCCAGTGCCGGAGCTCCACACCGAGGCGGGCGAAGATCTCGTCGTTGCGGGCGCCGTAGGTCTGCAGTTCGCGGTGCCGGCGCCGGACGTACTCCTCGGTCGTCTCGGTGAAGTAGGCCAGGACGTCGGCGACGACGCGGCGAGCATCGTCCGGGGTCAGCCCGGTGGTGCGGCTGACCTGCTCGACCAGTTCGTCACTCGGGACGCCTACCTCGGTCATCACCCGGCCTACTCTGCAGTGTAGAAGGCCTAAAAACCAAGAATCTGCCCGAAATCGGGCACGTTTCTCAGAACAGCCGGAGGACGTCGGATTCCATGCCGCGGAGGGCGTCGTAGTCGACGGTGACGCATTCGAGGCCACGGTCGGTGGCCAGGAACTGGGCCTGCGGCTTGATCAGCTGGGCCGCGAAGATGCCGCGGACCGGGGAGAGCAGTGGGTCGCGGTTCAGCAGTTCGACGTACCGGGTGAGCTGCTCCACGCCGTCGATCTCGCCACGGCGCTTGATCTCGACCGCGACGTGCTTCCCGTCGGCGTCCCGACAGAGCAGGTCGACCGGGCCGATCGCGGTCGGATACTCACGGCGTACCAGCGTGAAACCCTCGCCGAACGTGGTGACGTGCTCGGCCAGCAGCTCCTGCAGGTGCGCCTCGACGCCGTCCTTGATCAGCCCGGGGTCCAGGCCCAGCTCGTACGACGTGTCGCTCAGCACCTCCTTGAAGGTGATGCGCAGCTCCTCACCGGCCTTGTTCGTGACGCTCCAGACGCCCTCCTCTTCCGTCAGCTTGCACGGGGGAGACATCCAGTTCAGCGGCTTGTACGAACCGCCGTCGGCGTGGATCAGGACGGATCCGTCCGCCTTCACCATCAGCAGCCGGGGCGCCATCGGGAGATGGGCGGTCAGCCGGCCGGAGTAGTCCACGGAGCATTGAGCAATCACCAGGCGCACGAGAAAGCACCGTAGTCCACTCGCCATCGGTGTGTGGTGGCGGCTGGCCGGGTTCGGGTGGGACGCTGCTGGGATGAAGCCGAAGATCAGTCTGAAAGCGCGGCTCGCGTACGACGATGTGGCCAAAGGGCTGGCCGATGCCGGGGTGGTCGAGGGCAGCATGTTCGGGATGCCGTGCCTGAAGATCGAGAAGAAGATGCTCGGCGGGCTGTACGGCGACGCGATGACGTTCAAGCTGCCGCCGGAACCGCGGGAAGAGGCGCTTTCCTTGTCGGGTGCCGAGCATTTCGATCCGGGGATGGGGCGGCCGATGAAGGAGTGGGTGGTGATTCCGCTCGAGCACAGCGAGACCTGGCCGAAGTACGCGGAGCTCGCGATGGAGTTCGTCACCGGATGAACCTGATGTGTCCCGCCCGCATCCTGCTGCTGCCCGGCGACGTGCTGGAGCCGGTGGTCGGGGAGCGGATCGCGCAGGTGTACGCGGGGTCGTTCGAGGTGGCGGCCGGGACCCGGCTGGCCGATCAGCTGGGGGTGGGGCTGACCGTCGTACCGGATCTCGTCGAAGGGGAGTTGCAGGCGATCGCGGACCTTCATCGCGGCGAGACCGTGGTGGTGCTCGGGCTGGATCTCGGGCTGCGGTTGCCGGCTCTCGTGGAGCACACCGGGGACGGGTGGACCCGGGTTCCGTCGGACAACGAGGTGACGCTGGCGGCGTACGAGCAGGCGGCGGAGAAGTTTCGCGAGACGATCCCGCACGGGCCGAGCGAGACGATGGATCGCTGGCTGGATCGGATCGGCGAGTTGGTTCCGGCCGGCGCGAGCGTGCTGGAGATCGGGAGCGGGACCGGGGAGGACGCGATCGAGCTGGAAGCACGCGGCTATCGCGTACGGCGTACTGATGCCGCCCGCTCGTTCGTCGAGATGATCCGCGCCGATGGTCATCAGGCTGACCTGCTGAACGCGATCACCGATGAGCTTGGTGGGCCGTACGACCTCGTCTTCGCGGACGCCGTGTTCCTCCACTTCGACCGGGCCGAACTGACCTCCGTACTGCGAAAGGCTCGGCGGGCGGCCGGTTGTCTCGCCTTCACCACCCGCGAGGGCCAGGGCGGCGAATGGTCCAACCGCTTCCTCGACCTCCCCAGACGCTTCAACAACTGGCAAGAACAACCCTTGCGAGACCTCCTCACCGAAACCGGCTGGACCATCACCAGCCTCGACCACCACCAGACCCGCCTCGGCAGCACCTGGCTCTTCGTCGTAGCAAAGCGCACATGAACGAAGCGGAGGCGAAGCGCCCGGTGAGCGACGCGGAGGCGATGCGCCCGGTGAGCGGGGCCGCGGGGAAGCGGTCCGCGAGTGGCGCTGCGTCGAGCTGGGTCCGGGCGGGGGTGATCTTGCGATCGTCGGCGGGGATTGCTGCTATCGAGCGGATTCGGGGTGGGCTCGTGTACTTCACGCTTCCCGGTGGGCGGGTCGAACCGGGGGAGACCGCGGAGGAGGCGGCTCAGCGGGAGGCGTACGAGGAACTCGGTGTTGTGGTGAAGCTCGTCGGGCTGGTCGCCACGGTGCAGTTTCGCGAGAACACTCAGCTCTACTACCTGGCCGAGCCGGTCAGCGGCGAGTTCGGCACTGGCGCCGGCGAGGAGATGGACAGCCCGGCCGACTCCCCGGCCGGCACCTACCGTGCCGTCTGGGTCCCGCCAGGCCAGCCCGAGCTGAAGCCGGCGCCGATCGCCGCCGCGCTCAGCGCCGGGCCCGACCTCGACCAGCTCCTCGCCACCTGGCTCACCCAGCCGCCCGCCTTCACCGAGTAGTTTCCGAACCTCCGAGACATCAGCCCGTGGTGTGAGGTTGGACTCGGTGGTGATGTGGCTCATGTGCGGACCAGTGTGGCGACTGGCACACTTCCAGCCATGGCTCGTGAACTGAAGACGGTGGGAGTGGTCGGTCTCGGCACGATGGGTGCCGGTATCGCGGAGGTGTTCGCCCGGCACGGGCTGAGCGTGGTCGGCGTGGAACGCGACGAGCAGGCGGTCGAGCGCGGCCGCGGGCACATCCAGCACTCGACCGACCGGGCGGTGAAGCGCGGCAAGCTGTCCGTCGAGGACCAGCAGGCGCTCTTCGACCGGGTCACGTTCGCCACCGAACTCGAGGCGCTGGCCGACTGCGACCTGGTGATCGAGGCCGTGATCGAGCGGCTCGACCTGAAGCGTGAGATCTTCTCCGCGCTCGACAAGGTGGTCCGCGAGGACGCGATCCTCGCCACCAACACGTCGAGCCTGTCGGTGACCGAGATCTCGGTCGCCACCCAGCGCCCCCGTCGCGTGGTCGGGATGCACTTCTTCAACCCGGCGCCGGTGCAGGAGTTCGTCGAGGTGATCAAGACCGTCGTCACCGAGCCGGACGTGGTCGACGACGTCTCCGAACTCGCCCGCCGGCTGGACAAGGTCCCCGTCGTCGCGGCCGACCGCGCCGGGTTCATCGCGAACGCGCTGCTGTTCGGCTACCTGAACCACGCCGTCTCGATGGTCGAGTCGCACTACGCGACCCGCGAGGACGTCGACGCCGCGATGCGGCTCGGCTGTGGCTACCCGATGGGGCCGCTGGCGCTGCTCGATTTGATCGGCCTCGATACGGCGTACGAGATCCTCGACACGATGTACAAGCAGGGCCGCAACCGGCTGCACGCGCCGGCCCCGATCCTCAAGCAGATGGTGACCGCGGGCCTGCTCGGCCGCAAGACCGGCCGCGGCTTCTACACCTACGAATCGGCCGACTCGCCGGTCGTGGTCGACGACGACCTGACGCCGAAGGTCTCCGAGGACACCGCACCCGTACGCCGGGTGCAGCAGGTCGGCGTGGTCGGCTCGGGCACCATGGCTGTCGGCATCATCGAGGTCTGCGCCAAGGCCGGGTACGACGTCCTGTACGTCGCGCGCGGTACCGAGAAGGTCGACAAGGTCCGGGCCGGCCTGGAACGCTCGCTGGAGAAGGGTGTCCAGCGCGGCAAGCTCTCCGCCGAGGACCGCGACGCTGCGCTGCGCCGGATCGTCGGTACGGCGAGGCTCGACGACCTCGCGTCGGCGGACCTGGTGATCGAGGCCGTCGTCGAGGAACTCAGCGTGAAGCAGGCGCTGTTCGAGACGTTCGACGAGATCTGCAAGCCGGGCGCGATCCTGGCGACCACCACCTCCAGCCTGCCGGTGATCGACCTGGCGATGGCGACCAAGCGCCCCGCGGACGTGGTCGGCCTGCACTTCTTCAACCCGGCGCCCGTGATGAAGCTGGTCGAGGTGGTCAGCACGGTGAGCACCTCGCCGGAGGTCGCGGACGCGGTGGCCGCGGTAGCTGTTGCCGCTGGCAAGCACCCGGTGCGCTGCGGGGACCGGGCCGGCTTCATCGTGAACGGCCTGCTGTTCCCGTACCTGAACGACGCGGTCCGGATGCTCGAGGCGCACTATGCGGGTGTCGACGACATCGACGCGGCGATGAAGCTCGGCTGCCGTCTCCCGATGGGCCCGTTCGAACTCCTCGACGTGGTCGGTCTGGACGTGTCGCTCGCGATCCAGCGCACGCTCTACTTGGAGTTCCGCGAGCCCGGCTTCGCCCCGGCGCCGTTGCTGGAGCACCTGGTCACGGCCGGTTACCTGGGCCGCAAGACCGGCCGCGGCTTCCGCGACTACTCAAGCTGAACTAGTAGACGCGGTCGCTGAACCAGCTGACGCGGTCGCTGAACCACACGCCGTGGGAGACTCCACGGCGTGGCTTATGTCCGGCAGGGAGTGCCGCTCAAGCAGGCTCTGTTCTCGGTCGCCTACCAGCTGATCCTCGTCTGGGTGGGCCTCGGGTTGATCCTGATGCCTGGTGTGGTCGGCGCCGACTGGCCCGGCTGGACCGCCACGATGATGCTGGTGGTCCTGCTCGCGTTGCCGACAGCCGCCGTACTGCTCGTGGTGTCGCCCGCTGCGAGCCGGTTCGCCCGCTGGATCGCGGTCGTTGCCGTCGGCGCCCTTCTCATCCGGCTGCTCTGGAGCCTGTACGACGTGGGCCCGGTGCTGCTGATCGCCGCGATCCCGGTCGTCGGGTTGATGGTGCTGGCCGTGCTGCTGCTGGTGTATTCGTGGCCTCGGGCAACCAGTTCGGCCTTGCGGGATGCCGCCCATGGGCGAGGTTGGCGAGTTGCGAAGGTGGCCGACTTGGCGTTGCCCGAGCTGCCGTTGCCGGTCGGAAAGACTTGGGTCGCGCGCAACGTCGTACAGGCTCCTGCTGGCACTGCCTTTGAGGTCAGGTGGCTGGAATGGCATGGGGTGTTGTGCCGTCGGCGGCGGTTGTCGGTGTTCGTGGCGCGGTTGCAGGAGGCGTTGCCGGCGATGGAGGTGCGGCCGGGGAGCGGGCTGACGCGGTCGGATCTGTCGCTGGAGAGCGGCGAGTTCAACCGGTCCTTCGATGTCGTCGGCGAGGATCCGCGCTATCTGATGTCCGTACTTCATCCGCGCGCGATGCAGGCGCTCCTCGACGCCCGCCCGATCGGACTGGCCGTCGCCGAGGAAGCGCTCGTCCTGTACGACGCTTGTGAGTTGACCCCGGAGTCGTTGGTGCGCGGACTGGCGACCCTCGAACGAATCCAGGTCCCGGCGCACGTGTTCGCCGACTTCGGCCGCCATCCTGCCCAGCGGGCGAAGGGGCTGCGTTTCACCGGCCCGGGGTTCAATCGGTCGCCGCTAGCGACCTTGGGACGGTTGGTCAGCCTGGGGAGCGGATTGCTCGCCGTTACCTTGGCTGCCTGTCTAGCGGCTGCGGCCGCGGAGAGCCGAGCGGACGGCGTACTCTTCGATCCCCCGCGGTCCGTCTCCGCCTTGGTGATCTCGGTAGCCGCCTTGGTGGTGCTCTCGATCATCGGCGTACTGGTCGCCCGGCCTCACGGCTCCGCGATCGCGTAGTCGGTCACGGCTCCGCGGTCGCGTAGTCGCCGCAGGGGCCGCCGCCGATGGCTTCGGTCAGGTTCGTGGTGCGGCGGTCGGGGCGGACGAGCGGGTTGTAGAAGCCCGCGATCTCGGTGCTGTCCTCGGGGATGTAGTGAAAGATCAGCGAGCGGCGGAAGCGGTCGGTACTCGTGTTCGGGCGGGACCCATGCACGACGCTGCCGTGGAAGAAGAGCACATCGCCGGCCTTCATCCTGGTCTGCACCTTGCTGAGACCGTCAGGAATCGGTACTTCGACGTTCGTGAACGACTCGTTGAGATCGGCCTCTTCCGGGCAGACCAGTTCGACCCGATGCGACCCCGGTACGACGGCCAGCCCGCCGTTCTCCGCGTCGACGTCGTCCACCGCGATCCACGCCGCCAGACAGGTCTCGGGATGCGCTCGAAGGAACGTGTTGTCCTGGTGCATCGCCTGCCCGCGGGCACCCGGCGGCTTGAAGTAGAACATCGACTGGGCGCCGAGCGCCGGACCGATCAGCGAGGTGACTACATTGAGGATCCGGCTATCCAGCATCAGGTTGAGCGCCAGTCGGCCGGCCTCGACATCGGTCCGCCGATGCGGATGGACGAACCGTGGGTAGCGGGCCAGCGGGTCGTCGTCGGGAACGCCGTCGTCGATCGCCAGCGAGTGGTCAACCGCGACCTGTTCCATGTAGGCAGCCTTGAGCGCGGCGATCTCAGCCGGACTGAGCAGCCCCGGTACCTGAACGATGCCGTCCCGCTCGTACACCTCTTCGACAATGCTTGTCATACCTCCAGTCTGGCCGGACGCCGTCGTGGAGTGGATAGTCTATTGAGCTGTGAACCTTCGAGATCCTGCTGAGTCCTTCACGCCGACGGTGCGCCGGTTGCTGGCCGACGAGTTCGACGAGGGCGCCGGCTATTCGACGTACCGGTCTCGTGGAACCACCGACTACCTGCTGATCCACACCCTCGGCGGACGCGGGCACTTCGGCGAACTGTTCGCCGATCCGGGCGTCACCACCCTGGTGCGACCCGGGACGCCGCACGACTATGGAGTAGAGCCTTCGTTGCAGCGCTGGCACTTCCTCTTCGCGCATTTCCATCCCAAGCCGGACTGGCTACCGCTGCTCGACTGGCCGGAAGTTGCCCCCGGCATCCATCAGCTCGCGGCCGGCGAGCAAGCCTTCGACAGGATCACCGAGAACCTGCACGCTTGCGTCCGCTACCAGCACAGCGTTCTTCCGCATGGCGAACTCCTCAGCATGAACGCCCTCGAAGCCGCCCTGCTCTGGTGTGACACCCAGAACCCGGCGGCCGCCCAGATCGACGACCGCCTGCTCCGCGCCATCGAGTACATCGACCGCGACCTCCGCGCCGACCTCGACGTAGCAGTCCTCGCCCGTACGGCGAACCTCTCGGTCTCCCGCTTCGCCCACCGCTTCCGAGCCCAACTCGGCGTCACCCCGCAACGCTTCGTCGAACGCCGCCGCCTCGACGCCGCCGCCCGCCTCCTGGAACTCACGACGCGCCCGATCAACGTGATCGCCGCCGAGGTCGGCTTCACCAACCCGCTCTACTTCTCCACCCGCTTCCGCCACCACACCACCCAATCCCCAACCACCTACCGCCAACGCTGACCGGGTAGTTCTACGCTGCTGCCATGAATCCACGTTCTGGTCTGGCCGCGCTGGCCGTCCTCGCTGTTGTCGGACTCGCCGCCTGTGCTCCGGAGGACGAAGCATCCGGTGGTGCCACCACGCCGCCGGCTGCGGATGCCTGTAGCAAGGACAAGTTGGCGCTCAAGGCGGCAGGCTCGCTGACGGTCGCGACCGACAAGCCGGCGTACGAGCCGTGGTTCTCTGCCAACGACCCGGCCAACGGCAAGGGGTACGAGTCGGCCGTGACGTATGCCGTCGCGAAGAAGCTCGGCTTCGAGACCGCTGAGGTGAAGTGGCAGACGGTGCAGTTCAACGCCGCCTTCGCGCCTGGCCCGAAGAAGTTCGACTTCGATGTGAACCAGGTGTCGATCGACGACAAGCGGAAGCAGGCTGTCGACTTCTCCAGCGGGTACTACGACGTTCGGCAGGCTGTGATCACTACGGCGGGTAGCAAGATCGCGAATGCCAAGTCTGTCGCTGATCTGGTCGACGCCAAGCTCGGGGCTCAGCTCGGGACGACCAGCTACACGGCGCTGCGCGACATCATCAAGCCGAAGCAGGCTCCCGGGGTGTATGACAGCAATGACTTGGCTGTGCAGGCGTTGAAGAACAAGCAGTTGGACGGGATCGTGGTGGATCTGCCGACCGGGTTCTACATGACCGCGGCGCAGCTCGACAACGGGAAGATCGTGGGGCAGTTGCCGGCGAGTGGGGACAAGCCTGAGCAGTTCGGGTTCGTGCTGGAGAAGGGGTCGAAGCTGACCGGCTGTCTGTCGCAGGCGGTGGATGCGCTGCGTGCTGATGGGACCCTGACCCGGCTGCAGGCGCAGTTCCTGACCTCGGAAGGCGCGCCGGAACTCTCGTGAGCGAGGTTCGTGATTGGCAGCCGTCTGCGCTTCAGCTGGAGCGGATCGCCTATCGGCGGAGCCGGGCCCGGCGGTCGACTCTGATCGCCGGGATCAGCTCCGTCGTACTGGTGGTTCTGGTCGCAGTCGGGGTCGGCTCGACGCCGGGCTGGCCGCGGGTACGGGACACGTTCTTCAATTTCCATCGCGGCTGGGAAGCGTTGCCTGTCGTCGCACAGGGCCTCTGGCTGAACGTCCGGGTGATGCTGGTCTGCGCGGTGCTCATCGTGATCTTCGGGATGACGCTGGCGATCATGCGGACCTTGCGCGGACCGATCTTCTTCCCGTTGCGGGTATTCGCGGCGGCGTACACCGACGTGTTCCGCGGACTCCCGTTGCTCCTGGTCATCTTCCTGCTCGGCTTCGGCGTACCGGCTCTGCAGCTGCGTGGTCTGCCCAACCAGGCGGTGATCT
Source organism: Kribbella sp. NPDC006257 (assembly GCF_040613535.1). Lineage (NCBI taxonomy): Bacteria > Bacillati > Actinomycetota > Actinomycetes > Propionibacteriales > Kribbellaceae > Kribbella > Kribbella sp. NPDC006257. Next base: position 36,361 of record NZ_JBEXSJ010000011.1, on the reverse strand, counting down.
GGGGTGGTGCCGCACTGGTGCTCACCTACTCGTCGTACGTCGCGGAGGTGTTCCGCGCGGGCATCGAGTCGGTTCACCCGTCACAGCGCGCGGCAGCCAGGTCGCTCGGCTTGTCGTACCGGCAGACCTTGCGCTTCGTAGTACTGCCTCAGGCCGTACGGCGGGTGCTGCCGCCGCTGCTCAACGACTTCGTCTCACTGCAGAAGGACTCCGGCCTCATTGCTGTGCTCGGAGTCATCGACGCGATCCGGGCAGCGCAACTCGAAACCGCCGAGGACTTCAACTTCACCCCGTACGTCGTGGCGGGGCTGCTCTTCGTCGCGTTGACGATCCCGTTGACCCGGCTGACCGACTGGGTCGCCCGGCGGCAGGGTTGGTACGGCGCCGGGGGAGGTGTGGTGTGAGCCTGCTGTCCATCCGCTCCGTGCGGAAGTCTTTTGGTCCTCATGTCGTGCTCGATCAGTTCAGCCTGGAAGTCGAGGCGGGGGAGTGCGTCGTACTGATCGGCGCTTCCGGCTCCGGCAAATCGACGTTGCTCCGCTGCGTCAACCTGCTGGAGACCGTCGACGACGGCGTGATCGAACTCGACGGCCGCGACATCACCGACCCGCGCGTCAACGCCGACCAGGTCCGCTCCGGCATCGGCATTGTCTTCCAGGCCTACAACCTGTTCCCGCACCTCTCGGTCCTCGACAACGTCACGCTCGCCCCGATCCGCGTCCACGGCGTACCGCGCGACGTCGCTCGCACCCAAGCCCTCGAAATGCTCGACCGGGTCGGCCTCTCTGCCAAGGCTTCGGCCCGCCCCGACGACCTCTCCGGCGGCCAGCAACAACGCGCCGCCATCGCCCGGGCACTGGTCAACTCACCCAAGCTGATGCTCCTCGACGAGGTCACCTCAGCCCTGGACCCCGAGCTGGTCGGCGAGGTCCTCGACCTCCTCCGAGACCTCAAGTCCGACGGCATGACCATGCTCATCTGCACCCACGAAATGACCTTCGCCCAAGACGTAGCCGACCAAGTCTGCTTCCTGGACAAAGGCCGCCCCCTGGAAGTCGGCCCACCCTCCCAGCTCCTCACCAACCCCCGCGAACCCCGAACCCAAGAATTCCTCCGCCGAATCCGCCTCTGAACTTCCCCGTCCCGTTCGAGAGGAAATAGTCAGCCGTCGACCCGGTCGCCACGCTCAGCCAAGCGGCGGGCGGGCGGCGTACGGGGGCTATTTCCTGTCGGACGTGACGGCTGCCTGGGTTAGGGCGTCTCGGATTAGGGCGTGGGCGGCGTGGACCATGGTGGTGGTGGCTTCGGTGGGGTCCAGGCCGGCGGTGTCTCGGGTGACTACCAGGGCTTCTACGCCCCAGACGAGCATGACGGCGTGGGTGAGGCGGCGGAGGGCGTCGGGGGAGAGTTCGGACTCCAGGGGGCGGAGAGCGAGGGAGACGCCGTCGTGGCGGGCGGTGGAGCGGACGGGGACCATTTCGCCGCCGGCTTCCCATTGGGCGAACCAGCGTTCGAGGGTGGCGTGCAGGACGCCTCGCCAGACCGGTTCGTCGCCGAACTGCATGGCGGCGGCGTGCCGGATGACGGTCTCGATCCGGACGAACGGGTCGTCGCCGGCGTCGGCGAGGATCTCTTCGAAGGTCGGCATGTTACGGGTGGCCGAGACGGCGGCGTCGGCGCGCAGCGACTGCGGGTTGGGAAAGTAGCGGTACGCCGTGGCGACCGAGACCTCGGCGCGGTCCGCGACCTCGGCGATGCTCGGTGACTGCCCTTGCCGGATCAGCTCGAAGTAGGCGTCGATCAGGGCGTTGCGAGTGCGCTGCTTCTGGTGTTCACGGCCGCTCATGAGAGATCTCTCTTGACGTGAGAAAAGTTTCGCATAACGATAGATCCATCTTACCAACCTGATCTGGGGGACCACCATGGGAATGACACCGGCCGCGATGGACGACGTACTGAACCGCCACTTCGAGGGCGAGGAGGCTCACGATCTGAAGGCGGTGCTGGCGACACTGACCGAGGACATCGAGCACGACGTCGTCGGCCTCGGGGTGAACCACGGGCACGACGCCGTCACCAAGGTCTACGAGCTCCTGTTCTCGGAGACCACGGACGAGGAGTACAAGCCGGTACGCCGGTTGCACGGCGAGAACCATGTCGTCGACGAGGTGCTGGCGACCTGTCTCGTCTCCGGACCGAACGTCTTCGGTCCGCAAGCGGTCGGCAAGGTCGTCACCTATCGGTTGCTGCACGTCCTCGAGTTCCGCGACGGCCTGATCAGTCGCGAGAACGTCTGGATGGACTTCGGCGCCATCCTTGCCCAGACCACCGCCGAATGACGCTCACCAAAGAAACCACCGCCCGCGAGAATCCCGGCGCCGACCAGATCAGCGCCGGTCAAACCGTCCGCCGCGATGAACCCGACAACCGCGCTGCGCCGTCAGGTGAGGCTCGGCGCCGAGCTGGTACGGCGAGTGGCGCCTACCGTGCGCTCCAGCGCAACCACTCCAGAGGCCCGAGTCAGCGGGACGACAAATAGGTCAGAACGGCCATCACCCGGCGGTTGTCGTCTTCGGACGGGGGGAGGTCGAGCTTCGCGAAGATGTTGTTGGTGTGCTTCGAGACTGCCTTCTCGGTGACGAAGAGGGCGGCCGCGATCGCGGCGTTCGACCGGCCTTCGGCCATCAATCCCAGTACTTCGGACTCGCGCGGGGTGAGTCGGCCGATCGGCTCGTCGCGGGTGTTGCGGGCCAGTAGCTGGCCGATCACATCAGGGTCCATCGCGGTACCGCCGCCGGCCACCCGGCGTACGGAGTCCAGGAAGTCCGCCACGTTCGAGACCCGGTCCTTCAGCAGATAGCCGACGGCCCCACCGCCCCCGGTCAGCAACTCGCGGGCGTAGAGCTGTTCGACGTACTGCGACAGCACCAGGATCGGCAGCCCCGGCACCTGTCGCCGGGCCTCGATCGCGGATTTGAGGCCCTCGTCGGTGAAGGTCGGTGGCAGCCGGACGTCGACGACGGCCACGTCCGGCCGGTGCTCGACGAGCGCCGGAACCAGCCGGGGGCCGTTGTCGACAGCTTCCACGACCTCGAAGTCGTGGGCTTCCAGCAGGCGGATCAAGCCGTCCCGGAGGAGGGCGTGATCTTCAGCGATGACGACTCGCAAGGCAACTCCATGATCACAGTGGTCGGCCCGCCGGTCGGGCTGGCCACCGTCAACGTACCGTCGAAGGCGTTCAGCCGCCGCTCGATTCCGTGCAAACCGCCACCGGGTCGTACCGTGGCGCCGCCCACACCGTCGTCGCCGACCAGGATGTGCAGCCGTTCGGACTCGTGGGTGATCTGGATCCAGGCCGTCGTCGCGGCCGAGTGCTTGACGATGTTGGCCAGTGCTTCGGCGACCGCGAAGTACGCCGCGGACTCCACCGGCGCGGGCGGCCGGCCCGGCAGCTCGATGGTGACGTCGACCTTGAACGGGCAGCTCATCGCGAGTGCCTTCACTGCTCCTTCGAGTCCACGGTCGGCCAGCACCGGCGGGTGGATACCGCGGACGAGGTCGCGGAGCTCCGACAGCGCCGTACTCGCTGATTCGCGGGCCTCGGTCAGCAGCGCGGCGGCCTGGGCCGGGTCGCGGCTGACCATCTCCTCCGCCATTCCGAGGTTCATGCTGAGCGCGGCCAGCCGGGCCTGGGCGCCGTCGTGCAGGTCGCGCTCGATCCGGCGCAGCTCGGCCGCCTGGGTGTCGACGGTCTCCGCGCGGGACTCGGACAGCTCGCGGACCCGGATCGCCAGCTTGGCGCTCTCGGTCGGCCCGAGCAGTGAGCGGCCGATGATGGCGTCGGCCTTGAGCAACCGCTCGCCGACGGCGTACCAGAGCAGGAACGCGACCAGGCCGAGCGGCACCATCCCGAAGCTCTCCCAGAAGCTGAGCGTGACCAGTCCGCCGAACGGCTGGTCGAACACCCCGTGCGGCGTCACGCCGACGAGCAGCGGGTAGACCAGGTAGAACGCGGTGGCCAGGAAAAGCACCGCGGACAGCAGCGACAGGGTGAAGCCGATGACGGCGTTGACCAGCAGCCAGGCGATGTCGCGCCAGGTGGCCGGGTCGGTCAGCGTGGTGCGCAGCCACATCAGGATGCCGGGCAGCGGTGGCTTCTTGTACGGCCGGGGGATCACCTCGCCGGTGATGCCGGCGAACATCACCCGGTGGCAGTTCGCGAACCAGCGGGCGGCCGGGACGAAGGCGAGCAGCAACGGGATGCCGACCCAGACCGCGATCAGCGGAACGGCGACCACGTTCAGGACGAAGAAGGCGATCCCGATCTCGGCCAGCACGGCCAGGAAGAGCGCGACGAACGGCTGCGCCAGACGCGGGAACTGCAGCGGCGCCTTGGGTGGTGCCTGGGTGATCGTCATCTCTGGTCTCCCGTGGTGGTTCGGCCGGCGAGTCCGGCTCCCACCATCATGACGGAGCGTCAGCTCGTCTTCGGTGGAGCTAGACCCACTCTTTCCGGGGGCCTTCCTCCCGGGAGAACGGGACCTAGCTCCGCTGTTTTCGTGTCGCATCACGCAGAGGCTGGATGGCGTACGCTGGCCGAGGCTGTTCGCCTAGGCCTCCCACCGCTCTGAGATGAGGCCTGATGGCACAGCCCGTCGTTGCTCCCGCCCGCCCAAAAACGAGTTCCCGGGGGAGCGACTTCTCGCCCTTGCTGCGGGAGATCAAGGAAGCCGGGCTGCTCGAGCGCCGGACGGCGTCGTACGTGATCGCCATCACGCTGAACGTCGCGCTGCTCGCCGCGACCTGGGCCGGGATCGCCCTGCTCGGCAACTCGTGGCTGCAGCTGCTGCTCGCCGTACCGCTGGCCGTTTTCACCACCAGGGCAGCGTTTTTCGGCCATGACGCCGGGCACCAGCAGATCAGCAAGTCGCGCAAGTGGCACGACTGGCTCGGCATGCTGCACGGTGATCTCCTCTGCGGGATGAGCTACGGCTGGTGGAACGACAAGCACAACCGGCACCACGCCAACCCGAACCACACCGACAAGGATCCGGACGTCGGCGAGGGCGTGCTGGTCTGGACGCTCGAGCAGGCCGAAGGCCGGACCGGGCTGCACGGCTGGCTGAGCCGCAACCAGGCCAGGATCTTCTTCCCGCTGCTCACCCTCGAAGGCCTGAATCTGAAGGTGTCCAGCGTCACCTTCCTGCTCGGCAAGCGCAGCTGCCGGCAGGCGCGGATCGAGCTCGGCCTGATGGCCGCACATCTCGGCCTGTACTTCGGGGCGCTCTTCCTCATCATGTCGCCGGGCAAGGCGATCGCCTTCGCCGCGCTGCACCACGCGCTGTTCGGGTTGCACCTCGGCAGCGTCTTCGCCCCGAACCACAAGGGCATGGAGATGCCCGACGACGACAGCAACTGGGGTCACCTGGAGAAGCAGGTGCTGACCTCGCGCAACGTCACCGGCGGCCTGGCCACCGACTGGCTGATGGGCGGCCTGAACTACCAGATCGAGCACCACCTGTTCCCGAGCATGCCGCGCGCCAATCTGCGCTTCGCGCAACCGATCGTCCAGTCGTACTGCGAACGCATCGGGATGCCGTATGTCAGCACCGGCGTGATCGAGTCGTACCGGATGGGCCTCGGCCACATGCACGAGGTCGGCAGCGTGCTCCGATCCGAGCACGCCGCGCGCGGCATCTGAGCGTTCGCTGAGAAAACTCCCCGTAGGGAGGCGACCCCGGACAGTTTCGGCTACGGTCATCGGTCTCGGGGCCACCCTACGAGGGAGACCTGCATGACCGATACGTCCGGCATGAGTCGTCGCGGCCTACTCGGAGCCGTCGCCGGCGTCACCGCCGCCACCGCCCTGCCCGCAGTACCGGCCTGGGCAGCCGACGACCAGCGACCAGGTGCGGTACGCCGTCCGTCGCTCGACAAGTACGACCGCCAGATCGTCAACGGGCTGTCCTCGGACCGGGCGCTGCGTCACCTGCAGATTTTGTCCGAGACGATCGGGCCACGGATCGGCGGCACCGCCAGCGAGAAGCGGGCCGCGGACTACCTGGCCGACCAGCTCGACCGGTTCGGCTACCGGACCCGGCTGGAGCCGTTCCCGGTGGCGGACAAGTTCCTCGCGCAGATAGGTGACGTCCGCAACGTTCTGCCGAACGACGTGTGCTGGCAGGCCGGAGCCGCCCCCGGTGGCAAGCTCGACGTCACAGTGCAAGGCCCTGCTCGAGACGTCGGTCCAGCGACCGCACCAGTCTGGCCTGCCGATGTCACTGGTGCAGTGGTGCTGGCCGACGACACTGCGGCGGCACGGCCGGCCTTTGTCGCAGAGGCTGCCGCGCGAGGCGCAGTTGCCGTAGTACTGCTTCCAGCTGATGGCGTGTTTCCACGGCGGGCTTCTGCGTTCTCGCCTGCTGGGCTGACGGATGCCCCGATTCCAGTGGTTGGTGTCGCCCAGGTGCAGAAACGCTTGCTGCGTGAGGCGCTCGCAGTAGTGACGTCGCTGCCGTTGGAGATCAGTACTGCGGCGCATCGCGGGCTGATCTCGAACAACGTGATCGGTGAGCGCCGTGGGCGGAGTTCGACCTCGCCGATCGTTGTCGTGTCCGGGCACTACGACACGGTGATCGGTGCGCCGGGCGCCAACGACGACGGCTCTGGGACCGTGCTGACTCTGGAGATCGCGCGGGTGATGAGCAAGCTGCCGACCGATGCGACGCTCCGATTCGCCTTGTGGGGTTCGGAGGAGCAAGGGCTGATCGGGTCGCGGTACCACGTGGCGCAGCTGGCGCAGGATCAGCGCGAGCGGCATCTAGCGGTCTTCCAGAACGACATGGTGGCGACGAGCTGGGATCCCGCGATCGTCTACTGGTTGCTGTCCTTCGACGGATTGGCGAACGCGGCAACTGACGCAGTACGGGCTTCGGCGCAGCGACTCGGGTACGAGCCGCAGCTGGTCGGGCCCGTACTACGGGGGTCGTCCGATCACCAGTCTTTCCAGGAGGTCGGTATCGCGGCGGCGAACTTCTCCTGGCGAGGTGAGTCGTCACCGGCGCTGTTGGAGCCGCCGTACCACTCGCCTGAGGACACCATCGCCAAGAACGTCAGCCTGGAACGCCTCCAGGTCTCGATGGAACTCATCGGCACCGCTGCCTACTCGCTGGCCCGGCGGCTCTGATCTTCCCGCGCGTCTGATCTCCCCGCGCGTCTGATCTCGCGGCCGCCTCTGATCTTCCGGTGGCTCTGATCTCCGGGCCGGCTGTTCGTCGGCACCGCGCACGGATCGCGTGGTGCCGACGGATAGGCTCGGGGGTGTGTCGCCCCGGAAGAGAAGACCCTCGAAACACACGCGGCCAGTCAGCGACCGGCCGTTGATGGGTGGGCATCAGAAACGGGAATCGCATCCCGACGGCGACTGGATGGTGCGCCAGGTGTCCGGGTCGGCCTCGACCAAGGCGTACCGGTGTCCCGGCTGCGATCAGCAGATCCTGCCCGCCACCCCGCACGTGGTGGTCTGGCCGGAGAACCCGAGTCTGCTCGCGGCGATCGGCGGCGGGCAGTCACTGGACGAGCGCCGCCACTGGCACACCGCCTGCTGGCAACGCCGACGATGAGCTGTGCGAGGTCGGTTCGAGGTCGCCGGTGGTGGCGGTCCTGATTCTGCGAGGAAGGTGTCGATGAAGCTCCCGGTCACGGCGTACGGCGAGAGTGGTTCACCGGTGGTGGTGATGCACGGACTGTTCGGTTCCGGCCGGAACTGGATGACGGCCGCCCGCCGGCTGGCGTCCGCGCATCGGGTGTATGCGTTCGACCTGCGCAACCACGGGACCTCACCGCACGTCGACACGATGAGCTATCCGGAGATGGCCGCGGACGTCCAGGAGACGATCGCCGACCTCGGCGTCGGGCCGGTCGCGCTGATCGGCCACTCGATGGGCGGCAAGACCGCGATGGTCACCGCGCTGCAATACCCTTCGGTCGTCGAGCGGCTGGTTGTCGTCGATGCTGCTCCAGTCACCTACCCGCCGGCCTTCACCGACTATGCGCGAGCGATGCGCACGGCAGACCTCTCGAACGTCCAGCGCCGCGCCGACGTCGAGGCCCAACTGGTCGACGCCGTCGACTCAGCCGGCACCCGAGCTTTCCTGTTGCAGAACCTCATCCTCGACAGCGAAGGCGCCCGCTGGCGCCCCAACCTCCCCGTCATCGAGGCCGTCCTCCCCGAAATCTCCGGCTGGCCGGACATCACCGGCACCTACGAAGGCCCCACCCTCTTCGTCTACGGCGGCAAGTCGGACTACGTCCAGCAAGACCACCGCGCCACCATCGCGACCTACTTCCCGCACGTCCAGTACGCCGAAATCCCCGAAGCCGGCCATTGGGTCCACGCCGAACGCCTGGACGACTTCCTCACCACCATCACCCCCTTCCTCGCGTAACTACCGCCGTTCCCGGGGTTCTCGCTTAACTGCAGCCGTTGAGTGTGCTCACCTCCTGTTGGCGTGCTTACCCCCTTCTCTACGAGGGGGGTAACCCTGCGAGGAGGAGGGGAGCACACTCAGAGGGCACCAGCTTCTGCCGAACGGGGGTAGGGCTGTCGGGTCCGAATGGGTCAGCTGGTGAGGGTGTGGTGGGTTTCGGGGAGGGACTCGCGGGCGGTGAGGTTCGGGGTCCAGTCTGTGAGGGGGACGTCGTTGGCGGGGCGGGGGAGTAGGTGGAAGTGCAGGTGGAAGACGGTCTGACCGGCTGCGGCGCCGTTGGCCTGTAGGACACTGATGCCGTCGGCAACTAAGCCGTCCTTGAGCAGCAGTGCCGTCCGGTGGAGTGCCGGGCCGATCGCGGCGAGGGGCTCGGCGGCGCCTTCGTCCAGCAGGTCGCGGACGTGGCGGCGGGGGACGACGAGCGTGTGGCCGAGCCGGAGCGGATTGGCGTCGAGGAACGCGCAGGCGTCGTCGACCTCATAGATGAACCGGGCTGGCGCACGTCCGGCGATGATGGCGCAGAAAATGCAGGATGAGTCAGCGCTGTGCTCGGTCATCTGCACCTTCCGGCGATGGTGGTGAGGACGGCGCAGGAGCCGGTCATCGGTGAGCCCCGGCGAAGGAGGAGGCGCAGGAGCCGGTCATCGATGAGCCCCGGCGAAGGAGGAGGCGCTGGAGGGGGTCCTCGGTGAGCTCCGGCGAAGGAGGAGGCGCAGGAGTCGGTCATTCGGAGGGTTCGGGGGTGGGGAGGGGGAATTGGATCCAGCCGCCGATGTCGGTGCGGGTGGCGGTGGTGGCTGCGGTGAGGGCGCCGCGGTTGTTGGCGTGGATGGTGCCGACGAGGAACGGCAGGTCGTCGGGGAGGGCGCGGGCCAGCAGGGTGGTGAGGTGAGGGCCGTAGCCGCGGCCGCGGTAGTCGGGGGCGAGGATGATGTCCTGGACGGTGTAGGCGGGAAGACCGAGATCCTGGCCGTCGGGTTTGGCGGCGATGTAGCCGGCCCATGAGTCGTCGACCATGACGTCGAAGAGGAGACCGTCCTCAACCGCGTCCTCCAGGTTGTCGCGACTCTGGAGTTGCGCCTGCTCCGGATGATTCGGGTGCGCGGCGTCGACCGCGTCGTACGCCGCCTGAGCGAGCTCGTAGTTGGCCAGCGACGTCGCCCGGACCAAGGTCAGCTCTGACGGCAGCGGCTCGCCTGCACGCCGGAGTACGGAGAGAGGACCGGCGAGGAATCGCTTGTCTGGAAGGGTTTCCGGGAAGGAACCGGCGGGCTCTGAGCTCCAGAGTCGCAGGTACGCCGGGGCGAGCGCCCCGAAATACTTCGTCGCAGCCTCGGCCGCCGGCGGCAGATCTCCCACCTGCAATGGGCGACTCAGCGCAGAAGCATCGACGAAAGGTCTCGCCTGATCGCCGCCTTCATAGCGCATGCTCAGCATCACGTGCTGATCGGCCGCGACCTGCACCCACTGGTTGAACATGAGTTCGATCGGCCGGCCGGGAGCGAACCGTTCGATCCGCATCCGGGCGATCTCCGGATCCGTCAGCAGTTCGATGTCGAGCTCGTGCTGCTTGGTCAGCAGGTCGAGCCGGAGTTCGTCGTCGACCCAGCGGCGGGTCACTGGATGCTGGGCGCGGAGGCTGAACTCGGCCAGTTCCCGGGCAGTCGGTGTAGTCGTCATCACCGCTGAGGAAACGCGAACGCCCCGCAACCGTCAAGCAGGTTTCGGTTGCGGGGCGATCCGTCAGGAAGCGTCGGCCTTGCGGACCCACACCTCGCGGATGATCAGCAGGATGGCGGCCGCCGTCGGAATCGCGAGCAGCGCACCGACCACACCGAGCAGCGCGCCACCGAGCAGCGCGGCGATCACCGTCACCGCCCCGGGGATGTCGACCGCGCGGCGCATGATCCGCGGCGCCACCACGTAGTTCTCGATCTGCTGGTAGATCACGCCGTACACCAGGCAGGCGACACCGACCCAGACGCTGTCGGTCAGCCCGATCAGCGTGATGATCACGCAGCCGATCAGCCCACCGACCATCGGGATGAAGTCGGTGAAGACGATCACGATCGCCAGCGCCACGGCGTACTGGCCGAGGCCGACGATCTCCAGGAAGATGAACGAGCAGACCCCGGCGGTGATCGCGACCAGGAACTGACCGCTGACGTAGCCGCCGACCCGGCCGAGTACCTCGTCGCCGAGGATCGAGACCCGGTTCCGCCGGCTGGCCGGCACCAGGCTGTACGCCGCCCGCTTCACCGTCGGAAGCGAAGCGAGGAAGTACAGCGTGAGGATCAGGATCGTGAACGCCGAGAAGAGCGCGTTCGCGACCACCTTGCCGACGCCGAGGACACCGCCGAAGGCCTTCTGCGCCAGTGCGGGGTCCTGGATGTAGTCCGTGGCCTTGTCGATGAAGTGGTACTTCTGGTCGAGCTCCTTCACCGTCTTCGACTTGGTCAGCAGGTCGAGCCACTGCGGGGCGTTGTCGATCAACCCGTTGATCTGGTCCGTCACCACCGGCACGATCGCGAACCCGACGCCGACGACAGCGAGCAGCACGAGCAGGAACACGACACCCACCGAGAGGCCGCGTTTCAGCCCGCGGCGCATGAACCACTCGACCAGCGGGTTCAGGCCGACCGCGATGAACATCGAGACGATCAGCAGGATCAGCACCGACTTGGCCTGGCCGAGCGCGTGCCACAAACCCCACGCGACCAGTACGCCGAGGGCGGCGAAGAAGCCGAAGACGAACGGGTTCGACCGGCGCAGCGGCGGCCCGGGCGCACCCATGCCCTCCGACGGATGCCGCTCGTCGATCAGCAGCTCGCCCACCAGACTGTCCGCCTCGTCGGCATCCGCGTCCGCCCGATCGGCCTCCGCGTCCGCCCGATCGGCATCCGCGTCCGCCCGATCGGCCTCCGCGCTCGCCCGCTCGGCGGCAGCACCGGACCGTACGGCGTCCGCGTCTGCCCGGTCGGCGTCTTCGTCGGCCCGTACGGCGTCTGCTTCGGCCGAGCGCGCCGAGGTCTTGGCCTCCTCGGCGGAGACCTCAGCTTCGTCGGCGGACTGCTCGGCCTCGTCGGCGGACTGCTCGGCCTCGTCGGCCGCCGCTGCGGCTTCGGCGGCGGCGGCCTTCGCTTCCTTGGTGGCTGCTTCGATCGCTGCGACGCTGCCGGCCGACTTGTCGTCGCCGGTCGACGTCACCTCTTGTCCTTCTCGGCCTTGGAGTCACCCTCGTCCGCCACCTCGACGTCATCGGCGTCGGCATCGTCCGCGTCGTCGGCGGACAGGTCGACGTCGGCCGGCTTGGCGTCGTCGTCGGTCGACTTGCCGTTCGAGCCGTCGAGCCGGAACTCGTCGATCCGGGTCTCGTCGCGCGGCTCCTCGGTCCGGGCCGATTCGTCGGTCCGGGTCGGCTCGTCGGTCCGGGTCGACTCGAGGCTCGACGGGTCGAAGGTGGCCGTGTCGACCCGCAGGCCGGTGTCGATCCGGGTCTCGTCGACCCGGGCGCCACCTGCATCGGCGCCGGTGAACGGCGAGGTCCCGGCGTACGGGCTGGCGGTCGAGCCGAAGCTGCTCTCCTTCGCCGACGAACCGCCGTACGAGCTCTCGTTGCCCGGCGTGCTGTACGAGCTGTCAGTGCTGTACGAGGTGTCGGGTGCGGAGTAGGAGGTGTCCGGGGCGGAGTACGAGCCGATGTTCGGGTACGACGGGGTGTCGCTCACCGGGGCGCCGAACGGGCTCTCGCCGCGGCCGAACGGGCTGTCCGTGCTGCCTGCCGTCGGTGCGGCCGGCGGGGTGCCGCCCGCGTTGAAGGGCGTGTACGCCGGGGCGGCGGTCTCCGAGTCGAGCTCGGCGGCCTGGCGCGCGATGTTGCCGGCGATCTCGTTCAGGCCGGCGATCTGGGCCAGGATGCCGTCGCGGCGCTTGGCGAGCCGCTCGGTCTCGCGGGCGACGATCGTCCGGGACCGCTCCGCCTCGTCGGCCGCGTTGGCCAGCTCGGCCTCGGACCTGGTCCGGGCCGTGGTGAGCAGCTGCTCGGCCTCGCGGCGGGCGCGGGACAGCGTGCGCTCCGCCGACTCCTCCGCCTGGGCGCGGATCTTGGCCGCCTGCGCGGTGGCCTCGGCGACGCGACGCTCGGACGCCTCGGCGGCCTCGCGCATCTGGGTGGTCAGGTTCTCGGTGTCGCTGGCGATCTGGGAGTGCTTGTCGGCCAGCTCCTTCGCCTGCTGCTCGCGCTCGTCGGCGAGCCGGGCCCGCAGAGCGGCGGACTCGCGCTGGATCGCGGTACGGATCTTCTCCGCCTCGTGCAGCGCGCCGTTCTTCAGCGTGCTGGACTGCGACTCGGCCGTCAGCTGCAGCTGCTCCGCCTTGCGACGGGCGGCCGCGAGCACCTCGGCGGCCTCGGTCTCGGCGGTACGGCGGATCTCGGCGGCGTCGCCCTCGGCCGTACGGCGCAGGCTGTCGGCCTCGTTCAGCGCGACGGTGCGGATGTCCTGCGCCTCGCGCTCACCGGCCGCCCGGGTCGAGGCTGCTTCCTTGGTCGCCGCGGCCCGCAGCTCGTCGGCCTCACGCTTGGCCTCTTCCAGCGCCTCGGAGGCCTGGTCCTGGGCCAGCCGGAGGATCTGCGCGGCGCGGTCACCGAGACCGGCGTACGACGGGTTGGCGCTGGCCTCGAGCTGGCGCTTGGCCTCGTCGAGCTGGCGTTGCAGTGGCGCCGAGTTGTTCTGCAGCTCGTCCGCCCGGTTGCGCGCTTCGGCAAGCTGCGCCTCCAGCGCGCGGACGTAGTCGTCCACTGCCTGCTTGTCGTACCCGCGCCGACCGACGGGGAAGCCCCCGGCAGCGGTCGCCGTACGGTCGAAGAACGGCAGGCTCGACTCGTCAGCCATCCCCAAGTTCCCTTCTAGGCGGCTCGGATGAAATCCCCACCCTAGAGCCTGTCAGAACCACCCCTCCATCACCTAACCGGGTCTGTGCATAACCCCAGGTGAGACCAAGAAAAGACCAAACCGGGGGAAGCAAGCAGAGCGAGGACGGAACGAGCGCGGCGGGAGTGAGGGACGGCATGGTCTCGGAGGTCCGGACAGATTGTCGGGGGTGGGGATGGGGTTATGTGTTGTCCGAAGGTCCGAGAGGTTGTCCGGAGGTCCGACGAGGTGTCCGGAGGTCCGAGGAGGTGTCCGGAGGTCCGAGGAGGTCTCCCGAGGTCCGAGGGGGTGTCCGGGGAGATGGCGCCTGGGGGGCGGAGGGCGATGGATCGGGCGCGGTGCGGGTGGGGGAGGGCCGGGTCTCGGAGGTTCGGACAAGTTGTCGGGGGTGGGGGTGGGGTTATGTGTTGTCCGGAGTCCGAGGGGGTGTCCGGGGAGATGGCGCCTGGGGGCGGAGGGCGATGGATCGGGCACGGCGGGGGTGGGGGAGGGCCGGATCTCGGAGGTTCGGACAGGTTGTCGGGGGTGGGGGATGGCGGGGGGTCTCGGAGGTTCGGACAGGTTGTCGGGGGGGGGGGTGGGGTTATTTGTTGTCCGGAGGTCCGAGGAGGTGTCCCAGGGGACGAGGAGGTGTCCGGAGGTCCGAGGGGTGCCCGAGGCGAGGGGTGTACGGAGGGGGCGACGGGTGTGCGGGGTGTCCGGGGTGGAGCTCCGGCACTCACCAACCCGGGGTTGGCGGGTCGGCGAGCGGTCAGCGGGGGTGGCTGGGGGCGGGGGTGGTGAGGGGGGAGGTTCGGGGGTGGGGTCAGCGGTTGCGGAAGCGGTTGATTTTGTCTAGGTGCTGGGCTCGGAGGTCGGGGTTGGTGACGCCGAGGCCTTCGGTGGGGGCGAGGGTGAGGACGCCGACCTTGCCCTGGTGGAGGTTGCGGTGCACGTCGTACGCCGCCTGGGCGGTCTCCTCGAGCGGGTAGACCTTCGACACCGTGGGGTGAACCATGCCCTTGGCAATCAACCGGTTCGCCTCCCAGGCCTCGCGGTAGTTCGCGAAGTGCGAGCCGATGATTCGCTTCAGGTTCATCCACAGATACCGGTTGTCGTACTCGTGCATGAACCCGGTCGTCGAGGCACACGTCACGATCGTCCCGCCCTTGCGCGCCACATAGACCGACGCCCCGAACGTGTCCCGCCCCGGGTGCTCGAAGACGATGTCCGGATCGTCCCCGCCGGTCAGCTCGCGGATCTTCGCGCCGAGCCGCTTCCATTCCTTCTGGTCCTGCGTCGTCTCGTCCGACCAGAACTTGTACCCCTCGGCCGACCGGTCGATGATCAACTCAGCGCCCATCGCCCGGCAGATCTCCGCCTTCTCCGGCGACGACACCACGCAGACCGGGATCGCCCCGCCGTTCAGCGCGAACTGCGTCGCATACGAACCGAGCCCACCCGACGCACCCCAGACCAGCACGACGTCGCCCTGCTTCATGTTGGCGCCGTTCGACGACACCAACTGCCGGTACGCCGTGCTGTTCACCAATCCGGGTGACGCGGCTTCCTCCCAGGTGAGGTGGGCCGGCTTCGGCATCAGCTGGTTCGACTTCACCAAAGCGATCTCGGCCAGGCCGCCGAAGTTGGTCTCGAAGCCCCAGATCCGCTGCTCGGAGTCCATCATCGTGTCGTTGTGCCCGTCCGGCGACTCCAGCTCGACCGACAGGCAATGCGCGACGACCTCGTCGCCCGGCTTCCACGCGTTGACGCCCGGCCCGGTCCGCAGGACGACGCCGGACAGGTCGGAGCCGACCACGTGGTACGGCAGGTCGTGGCGGGCCGTCAGCGGCGACAACTTCCCGTACCGCTTGAGGAAACTGAAGGTCGAGACCGGCTCGAAGATCGACGTCCAGACGGTGTTGTAGTTGATCGCGCTCGCCATCACCGCGACCAGCGCCTCGCCCGGCCCGAGCTCCGGCGTCGGTACGTCGTCCAGATGCAGGCTCTTGCGCGGATCCTTCTCCCGGGTGTCCAGGCCTTCGAACATGGTCGCCTCGTCGGCGTGCACGGTGATGCCGCGATAGTGCTCGGGCACCTCCAGCTCACCGATCGCCGCGGTGTCGCCGGCCAGGATGGCGTCAAGGATCTGCTTCACGTCGTACCTCCGAAACGGATGGGCGTGTGAGCGGAATCTACCGACGAGTATGCCCTCGTCGCAGCGGTCTGTGATGTAGTTCGCAGCCGTTGAGACGGGTGTCACTTTTTCAGTCCAGTGCCGCACGTGGTCTTATCGCGCGCTTGACCTTCGATGTCAGTGCAAGCGGGTGTGCAACCGGACCTGGGTGAACCCTTCGCCGGAGCGGATCTGGACCAGGTCGCAGAGCTGGTTGGCCAGCCAGACGCCTCGCCCGCCAAGCCGGTCGACCGGCGGCAGCACCCGCCCGACCAGCAGGTCGTCGATCCGTCCCTGGTCGGTCACGTCGACCACGAGACTCCCGTCCGCCGACCACAGCGACAACGTCCCGCGCCCACCGCCGAACCGGATGCTGTTCGTGCAGATCTCGTGCAACGCCAGCGCAAGATCGTCGAGCCGTTCGCCGGACAACCCGCGCAACCGCGCCCGCGCCGTCAGCCATTGCCGTACGGCCCCCAGTTCGGCCAGCCCGAATTCGAGCCGTTCCCCGTACGCCGGTACGCCGGGCAACCGGGTCCGGAAAGCCTCCACCACCTTCGCGCGCTCGAACCCACCAGAGTGGTTCTCGGCGACCGACGGGGTCGCCATCGACACGTCGTACGGGCAGAGCAGCCGGAAATCGCAGGCGGTCTCGAAGGCGACGTTGAGCAGTGCCTCGTGGAGTCCGGCTTCGTCGAGTTCGACCGCGGTGCGCCCCGGATAGGCGGGTTCTCCGATGCCGCGGACCGGGCGCCCGGCGTACTGGTCGAGCAGGTCGCGCCACAGCGGGATGATCCGGGCGGGGTTGCGGCCGACGATCGTCATGTCGAGGAAGGTCACCCGGTCCGCCGCGGACCCGAGAGCCGAACGCAGCTTGGCGATCCGCGCCGGTGGCAGTGCTGCGAGCAAGGCTTCGTTTCCGGTCAGGCCGTCGCAGAGAAAGGGCGCTGCCTGCTGCACGAACTCGTCGTCGTCGCGATAGACGAAAGCGTCGTGCGAGAAGCCGTCAGGGACGCCGTGCAGGGGCTTAGCGCTGTCGGTCAGCACCCAAACAGACTAGTCCTGTACTGGCGAGTCGGCGCTGTGAGCGGCCGGTCCTGTACTGGCGAGTCGGATCAGCGAGCGGCCGGTCCTCTACCGGCGGGTCGGCTCAGTGAGCGGCCGGTTCGACCAGTTCGATCAGGACGCCGCCGCCGGAGCGGGGGTGCACGAAGTTGATCCGCGAGCCGGCGGTGCCGCGCCGCGGTTCGTCGTACAGGAGTTCGGCGCCGCGTTCGCGCAGGGTCGCCGAGACCGCATCGATGTCGCGGACCCGGTAGGCGATCTGCTGGATGCCCGGGCCGCGCTGGTTCAGGAACTTGGCGATCGGGGAGTCGTCGGACAGTGGCGCGAGCAACTGGATCGACGAGCCGGAGTCGCCGACCGAGAGCATCGCCTCGCGCACGCCCTGGCCCTCGTTGATCTCCTCGTGCGTCACGGTCATCCCGAACACGTCCGCGTAGTACTGCACGGCCGCGTCGAAGTCCGCCACGGCGATGCCGACGTGGTCGATGGCTTCGAACAAGGTCTTGGTCGCGGTGAGGTGCTCCATAAGCTCAACATTGGCTCAACTCGAGCCTTGAATCCAACGAGTGTGACCCGATCGACAACCACGTACCAGTGCACCCGCAGGTATCGTGACAAACATGTCTGACGCCACTCGCAGCTCGCAGCACACCAGTGTCATCGTCGCCGGCGCACGCACCCCGATCGGGCGCTTGCTGGGCGGCCTCAAAGGCTTCACCGGCGCCGAGCTCGGTGGCTTCGCGATCAAGGCCGCGCTGGAGAAGTCCGGCGTCGCGCCGGACCAGGTCGAGTACGTGATCATGGGCCAGGTGCTGCAGGCCGGCGCCGGTCAGATCGCCGCCCGGCAGGCCGGAGTCTTGGGTGGCATCCCGATGAATGTTCCGGCGATCACCATCAACAAGGTCTGCCTGTCCGGCCTCAATGCGATCGCGCTCGCCGACCAGCTGATCCGCGCCGGCGAGTACGACGTGGTGGTGGCCGGCGGGATGGAGTCGATGACGAACGCGCCGCACCTGCTGCCGAAGTCGCGCGAGGGCTTCAAGTACGGCGAGGTGACGATGGTCGACTCGATGGCGTTCGACGGTCTGTGGGACGCGTTCACCGACCAGGCGATGGGTGCGCTCACCGACGACGTGAACAACACCGGCCTGAAGCTGACCCGCGAGGAGCAGGACGAGTTCGCCGTTCGGTCGCACCAGCGCGCCGCCGAGGCCTGGAAGAACGGCCTGTACGCCGACGAGGTGGTGCCGGTCGAGGTGCCGCAACGCAAGGGCGACCCGATCGTGATCGACTCCGACGAAGGCGTCCGGGCGGATACCTCGCTCGAGGTACTGGCGAAGCTGCGGCCGGCCTTCGGCAAGGACGGGACGATCACCGCGGGCTCGTCGTCGCCGATCTCCGACGGCGGTTGCGCGGTGGTCGTGATGAGCAAGGCGAAGGCCGAAGAGCTCGGGCTGACCTGGCTGGCCGAGATCGGCGCGCACGGGTCGGTGGCGGGTCCGGATTCGTCGCTGCAGTCGCAGCCGGCCAACGCGATCGCGAAGGCCTGTTCGAAGGAAGGCATCGAGCCGGCCGCGCTGGACCTGATCGAGATCAACGAGGCCTTCGCCTCCGTCGGGATCGCCAGCACCCGGGAGCTGAACGTCGACGCCGACAAGGTGAACGTCAACGGTGGTGCGATCGCCGTCGGGCACCCGATCGGTATGTCGGGCGCCCGCCTCGTGCTGCACCTGGCGCTCGAGCTGAAGCGCCGTGGCGGCGGCATCGGTGCGGCGGCTCTCTGTGGTGGCGGTGGCCAGGGCGACGCCCTGATCGTCAACGTCCCGAAGAGCTGACCCACTCCGAGTAGCTGACACACTGACCTGATGCCTCGTCGGACAGCCCCGGTCGCCGAACTCGTCGAACGCGCCCGGGCAGGTGAATCGCGCTCGGTCGCCCGGCTGATCTCGCTGGTCGAGGACGAGTCGCCGCTGCTCCGCGAGGTGATGGCGGCGCTGGCTCCGCATGCGGGGAACGCGCACATCATCGGCATCACGGGTTCGCCCGGGGTCGGGAAATCCACCTCCACCTCGGCGCTCGTTTCGGCGTACCGGGCGACTGGCAAGCGGGTCGGCGTACTGGCGGTCGACCCGTCGTCGCCGTTCTCCGGGGGCGCGCTGCTGGGGGACCGGGTGCGGATGCAGGACCACGCGACCGACGCCGGGGTGTTCATCCGTTCGATGGCTTCGCGCGGGCACCTCGGCGGGCTGGCCTGGACGACCCCACAGGCGTTGCGGGTGCTGGACGCGGCCGGGTTCGACGTGGTGCTGGTGGAGACGGTCGGGGTCGGGCAGTCCGAGGTGGAGATCGCCGGGATGGCCGATACGACGCTGATCCTGCTCGCACCGGGGATGGGCGACGGGATCCAGGCGGCCAAGGCGGGCATCCTGGAGGTCGGCGACATCTACGTGGTGAACAAGGCTGATCGCGACGGCGTGCAGAACCTCACCCGGGATCTGCGCTCGATGCTCGCGCTGGCCGAACGTTCGGAGGGTGCCTGGGTGCCGCCGATCCTGAAGACCGTTGCCTCCCGCAACGAAGGGGTCGACGAGGTGGTCGCCGCGATCGAGGACCGGCTGGCCTGGATGGACGCGAACGGCGTCCTGACCGAACGCCGCCGCGCCCGGGCCCGCGACGAGATCGAAGCCATCGCCATGACCGCCCTCCGCAACCGCTTCGCCCACCTCCACGGCGACGCCCGCCTCGACGTCCTGGCGACCAAGGTCGTGAACGGCGACACCGACCCGTACGCCGCGGCCGACGAACTCCTGGCTGCCCTGTAGCGCAGATGATCCGCATTCGGGACGCGGTGCCCGGCGAAGGCGATGCGCTGGCGGAGCTGCATGCCCGGTCGCGGGCTGTGTACTACGGTGCCGGCGGGCATGAGGTGGCAGCGGTTCCTGACGAGAGGTACCGGGAAACATGGCGCACGATGGTGACGGATGCTCAACTCGACGTCCTGGTCGCTTTCGTGGGCGACGACATCGTCGGTGTGATCACGCTCGATGCCAACGGCGGGTATCCGACCAATGCACCGGACGAGACACGCGTCCGACTCGTCGGGATCTTCGTCGAGCCGGGCCGGTGGTCGATCGGTGTCGGTAGCGCCCTGATGGCTTGCTTCGTCTCCACCGCACGCCAGGCCGGCGCTGTGGGCGAGGTGGATGTCTGGGAACGGAACTCGCGCGCCATCCGGTTCTACGAACGACACGGCTGGACCCGGGACGGAACCTCACGTCCAGGACCGGCGGGGGCGGATTACCTGGGCTTCGTGCATCTGCCGTAGGACTTTGGCATCGCTTTTCGTCGTACGGCGGGGAGTTGCAGTGGAACACTTGGCGACTCTGTGTCACATCCGAAAGCGGGCAGGCGGGCAACGATTCCCGGCGTACGGGCTGCTGTTCGTCTCAAGCGGCGCGCCGGTGGGTGCCATGCCCCCGGATCCGTTACAGAATGGGTCTTGTAGCTGGTGAGCATTGTGCGGTGGGCTGTGTTCAGTCAGTGACATTTGGTGACTATCCGTGATACAACACAGTCGACCGAGTTGGTTGCGAACGAGGAGTGGTGACATGCCGAAGAAGCTGCTGATCTGGCTGGTCATCGCCTTTGCGGCGTTCTATCTGTTCACACAGCCCAGAGGTGCCGCAGATGCCGTGGGAGGTGCGTTCTCCGCCGTTGGCGATGCCTTCGGGAGCGTGATCGTCTTCCTCTCCGCGCTGTTCAACTGATCCTTCGCTTTCAAGTGTCCCGTTGCGAGCCTTCGTGCGGGACACTTGGCTGTGACGGGTCCATGACGGCGGATGCCGATGGCCGAACGGCCGACAGCGGGGTGGACAGGGGAGTGAGCGGATGGCCGGAATAGGCCTCTTCAGGGTCTTCGATCCGAAGGTCAGGCGCCATCTGATCTCGGACGAGGGCGAGGTCGTCATCGACGAGGTGCGGCACCACTGGGTGGTGTTCGCGGTGCCGATGCTCGAGGTGGTGCTGGCGACCGCGCTGCTGATCACGATGCTGTGGCTGCCGCTGAAGGGTGCCGGGGTGCTGCTGGTGCTCGTCCTGGTGCTGCTCTCGCACTCGTTCTGGCGGTTCCTGACCGAGCACCGGGACCGGTTCGTGGTGACGAACATGCGGGTGATGCGGATCCGCGGCGTCTTCTCGCAGACCGTCGCGACCACCCCGATCGCGCGAATCCTCGACATCACCCTGCAGAAACCGATCATCGGGCGGATGTTCGGCTACGGCCACTTCGTCTTCGAGTCGGCCGCGCAGGACCAGGGCTTCCGGGAGATCAAGTTCGTCAGCCGTCCCGACGACCGGGACCTGACCATCCAGCGGGTCATCCAGCGCACCGGTCTGCGGGCCTCGGCCAGTGTCGATGTGGTCCAGGGCGACGACGACGATTCCGACGACGACGGTACCGGTCCGATCGGGATGGACTCCGCCCAGGAGGTCATCACCACCACGACGAAGACCGCGCCCGCCCCGGCCCATCACCACACCCGGACGGCCGGCAACGCCTCCAAGTCGATCTTCAACTCCGAACGCGGCAACTGGACCGACGACCCCGACCGCGACTGACTTCCGGTACGACGAACTTCCGGTACGACGAATCGCCCCGCGCTCCGGCGCCGGGGCGATTCGCTTTTCTCCGGGCAGCTATTGAACCGAAGCTGTCGAACGTACTAATCTCATGGATCATTCGAGCGATCACCTGAGAAGGGCACCGACATGGCTGAGGTTCTGTTGTTCCACCACGCGCTGGGGCTGACGGATGGCATCACCGTTTTCGCCGACCAGCTACGGGCGGCGGGACACACCGTGCACACCCCCGACCTGTTCGACGGGCGCACCTTCGAGACCATCGAGGCCGGCGTCGGGTACGCCCAGCAGGTCGGCTTCGGCGAGATCAGGGAGCGCGGCACCCGCGAGGCCGAGAAACTTCCGGCCGAGCTCGTGTACGCCGGGTTCTCGCTCGGCGTCGTCTCCGCACAGAAGCTCGCCCAGACCCGGCCGGGTGCGAAGGGCGCGTTGCTCTATTACTCCTGCGTGCCGGCCTCCGAGTTCGGCTCCTGGCCGAAGGGGGTGCCGGTGCAGATCCACGGCGCCGACGCCGACCCGTTCTTCGTCGACGAGGGCGACATCGACGCAGCCCGGGCCCTGGTCGCCGACACCGACGACGCCGAACTCTTCACCTACCCCGGCGACCAGCACTACTTCGCCGACAGCACCCTCCCGTCCTACGACCCGAAGGCCACCGAACTCCTGCTCGAGCGAACCCTGGCTTTCCTCGAGAAGATCTAGGTGCTGCACTCCGCGATCCGGGCGCGGAACTCCTGTACGGCGGTGTCGTTCCCGGAGGACTGTTCCATGCTCAGGTCGCGGCGGCCCCACAGCCACAGGAAGATGTCGTCCGGGTCGCCGAACAGCTCGGCGTCGACATCACCTTCGGAGCCGGGTGTGACGACAGCACTCGTCGCATCGACCCGGCACGTCCAGGAGCGGCCGGCCGAAGTGATCCGGATCGTCGCGTTCACCGGGTGCTTGGTGTCGCCTTCCTCCCACCAGGGACCGCCGAGCATCACCGTGAGGATCTCGTCGATCCCGTCGAGGGCCAGGTCGCGGTCGACCGGCGTCACCACCTTGTGGGCCAGCTCCGCGTCGATGCGGTGCATGACGGTCTCGAGTGCCATCCGGCGGTACCAGAAGCCGGAGGTCTTGTCCGACGGCGAGAACGTCCAGGTCGGCAACTCGGTGCCCGCCTCGGTCAACGCGACGACGATCGCCGCGCGCGTCTCGTCGTACAGCTCGAGGGCGTCGCGTTCGTCGAGGTTCGGCGGCCACGGGTCGGGAAGGGCGGCGAGCTCGAGCACCTTGAGCTTGTGCAGATAGACCTGCGCGACATGCCGTAGTACGGACTCGACCGTCCAGCCTGGGCAGCTCGGAACCTCGGCAGGCAGGCCCATCCGGCCCACCTCGGCGAGGCGGGCGGAGTCGGACCGCAGGTGGGTCAGGTAGAAGGCGGCGCGTTCGGGCGGCAGTGACATGGAGGAAGGATGTCATCAACCGCCGACAGTTTGCGCTCGCCCAGGGCGCGGAGCGGTTAACGTTGCGGCATGGCGAGGAAGAAACCGTTGCCGTTCGACCCGATCGACGAGGCGTCCCGGCAATGGGGCCGCCGCTGGGGCGCCGTCGAGCAGATGCGCGCGGTCACGTCCTTGATGCGGGCCCAGCAGATCGTGATCGGCGAACTCGACGAGATCCTCAAGAAGCACGGCCTGACGTTCGCCCGGTTCGAGGCGCTGGTGCTGCTGACCTTCTCCCGGCGCGGCTCGCTGCCGCTGGGCAAGATGGGCGAGCGGCTGCAGGTGCATCCGACCTCGGTCACCTCGATCGTCCGCCGGCTGGAGTCGGCGGGACTGGTCACCCGGACGCCGCATCCCGACGACGGCCGGGCGATCCTCTGTGAGATCACCCCGGAGGGTCGCGAGTTGGTCGAACGCGCCACCGCCGACCTGGTCGCTGCCGACTTCGCGCTCCGCGGCCTCACCGACGCCCAGCTCAAGATGCTCTGGTCCGTGCTGCTTCCGTTGCGCCAGACCGCGGGCGACTTCGCCGACTGAAACTTGTGCAAGACCTATGCGCGAAGTGGTATTTAGTAGGACGTCCAAGTACTTTGGGGTGAGACCAACTCCGAGGAGGACGTGATGGACGCCGAGCAGATCTCTGCCGGACAGCGCCGGTGGCAGCAGCGGTACGACGCCTCGCGCCGCCGTGAAGCCGATTTCACCACCTTGTCGGGGACCGAGGTCGAGCCGGTCTACGGCCCGCCGGAGGGGTACGACGACCCCCGGATGGAGCGGATCGGCTGGCCGGGCGAGTTCCCGTTCACCCGTGGGCTCTACCCCACCGGGTATCGCGGCCGCACCTGGACGATCCGCCAGTTCGCCGGCTTCGGCAACGCCGAGGACACCAACGCGCGGTACAAGATGATCCTCAACTCCGGCGGCGGCGGTCTCTCGGTCGCGTTCGACATGCCGACGCTGATGGGCCGCGACTCCGACGACCCGAAGGCGCTCGGCGAGGTTGGTCACTGCGGCGTCGCGATCGACTCCGCGGCCGACATGGACCGGCTGTTCAAGGACATTCCGCTGCAGGACGTCACCACGTCGATGACGATCTCCGGCCCCGCGGTACCGGCCTTCGTGATGTACCTGGTCGCCGCCGAGCGTCAGGGCGCCGACATCACCAAGCTCAACGGCACCTTGCAGACGGACATCTTCAAGGAGTACATCGCCCAGAAGGAATGGCTGTTCCCGCCGGAACCGCATCTGCGGCTCATCGGTGACCTGATGGAGTACTGCGCCGCCAACATCCCGGCGTACAAGCCGCTGTCGGTGTCCGGCTACCACATCCGCGAGGCAGGGTCGACGGCCGCGCAGGAGCTGGCCTACACGCTCGCGGACGGCTTCGGGTACGTCGAGCTCGGGCTCAGCCGGGGGCTCGACATCGACACCTTCGCGCCCGGTCTGTCGTTCTTCTTCGACAGCCACCTGGACTTCTTCGAGGAGATCGCCAAGTTCCGCGCCAGCCGGCGGATCTGGGCCCGCTGGATGCGCGACGTGTACGGCGCCAAGACCGACAAGGCGCAGTGGCTGCGGTTCCACACCCAGACCGCCGGCGTCTCGCTGACCGCCCAGCAGCCGACGCTCAACGTCGTCCGTACTGCGGTCGAGGCGCTCGCCGCGGTGCTCGGCGGCACCAACTCGCTGCACACCAACGCGCTCGACGAGACGCTCGCGCTGCCGACCGACCAGTCGGCCGAGATCGCGCTGCGGACCCAGTCGGTGCTGATGGAGGAGATCGGCGTCACCAACGTCGCCGACCCGCTCGGCGGTTCCTGGTACGTCGAGGCGCTGACCGACAAGATCGAGGCCGAGGCCGAGGAGATCTTTGCCCGGATCAAGGAGATGAGCCCGGACGGCACGATGACCGGCGGCATCCTGCGCGGGATCGAGGACGGCTGGTTCATGGCCGAGATCGCCGACGCCGCCTTCGAGTACCAGCAGAAGCTCGAGAAGGGCGAGAAGAAGATCGTCGGGGTGAACACCCAGACAGATACGGTGTCGGGCGAACTGGAGATCCTGCGGGTCAGCCACGAGGTCGAGATCGAGCAGTGCCGGGTGCTGGCGGCACGCAAGACACAGCGCGACGAGGACCTGGTCCGTCGTACGCTGTCGGCGCTGGTCGAGGCATCCCGAGGGACCGGCAGTCTGATCGAGCCGATGCTGGAGGCTGCGCGTGCCGAGGCCACGATGGGGGAGATCTGTCACGTTCTTCGGATCGAATGGGGCGAGTACCGAGAACCCGCCCGCTTCTGAGACCGACGAGGCAGAACCCGCCACCCCGGGCCGGCGACGGACCCGCACCCAGAGCCGCGCCGGCGCTGCGCCGGCGACGGACGGCCGCAGCATCGTGGTCTGCGGGTCCGACCGGACGATGCTGCGGGTCGTCACCGAACTGGTCAGCTCCGGCGAGCACGTCATCGCGGTGGTCAACCCGGCGTCCCGGCACTTCGAGCGGATCGGTGAGCTCGGCGCGCAGGTGATGGGCGTGCGGGTCGTCAGCGAGTCCGTACTCCGGCGCGCTGGCATCGATTCCGCAGCGGGGAAACCGTCGGCGGCGCGCGCCCTGGTGTTGCTCGACGCCGACGACGTGCACAACGTCCATACCGCGTTGACCGCGCGGGACATGGATCCCGAGCTCAAGATCGTGATCCAGATGGTCAACCCGCGACTCGGTGGCCAGTTGCACAACCTGCTCGGCGACTGCGTGGTCATCTCCGGGCCTTCGCTGGCGGCACCGGCGTTCGTCGCCGACGCGCTGGAGGACGACGAGCTGACCTGGTTCGAGGTCGGCGGCCGGCGACTGGTCGCCGGGCCGGCCGAGTTGATCAAGGGGCCGCATCTGACCGTGCTCGCCGACACCACCTCGTCAGCGACGCCCGAGCTGCTGCCGTCGGAGAGTTCGGACCCGGCCGGTGACATCGTGGTCGGAACCGGGCTGCGCAACATGTGGCGGACCAGGGACGTCCGGCGGGCCGGCTGGCTGATGGCGACCCGCGATCTGCTGGACCGCCGGGTCCGGATCATCGCGGCTGTGATGGCTGGGCTGATCCTGACCGGTACGGCGCTGACGCACTGGATCGCCCATGTCGAATGGCTTCGCGCGCTGTACCTGGCCGCGGGGGCGGTGACGTCGGCCGGGATCGAGGACAACACCTTCTCGGACGCCAAGCCGTGGGCGAAGGTGGCTGCGGTCGTGGTTCAGCTGACCGGCATTGTGCTGATGGCGCTGCTGACCGCTGTGATCGTCGACTCGTTGATCGGCGCGCGCTTATCGCGGGTGATCGGTGGTGTGCGCGGACGGCCTCGCAATCACGTGATCGTCTGCGGGTTGGGGACGGTCGGTGCGCGCGTGCTGGAGATTCTGGCCGAGCGGGGTGTCGCGGTGGTGGGCGTGGAGCACAACGACGACGCGCCCGGCGTACAGACTGCCCATCGATTGCGGATCCCGGTGGTGATCGGGGACAGCAGCAACGAAGAGACGTTGCGGTCAGCCGGCGTGGAGCGGGCGCAGTCGGTGCTCGCGATCACTAATGGCGACATCACCAACCTCGAGTCGGCCATGGTGGTGCGGCAGCTGAATCCCGATGCCCGGATCACGATGCGGATGTTCGATCACGACCTGGCCCAGCGGGTCGAACGACAGTTGGGGCTCGGGCACAGCCGGTCGGTGTCGATGCTGGTGGCTCCGGCCATCGCCGCGGCGGTGGCCAACCGGCGTACCCAGGCGACCGTTCCGGCCGGCCGCCGCGTGCTGCTGATCACCGAGGTCACCGTCGAGCAGGACTCGGTCGCGGTCGGCCGGCGGCTCGGCGAGCTGGACGAGACGGGTGGGTTGCGGGTGCTGGCGCGGCAGGACCAGGACGGCTGGGACTGGCAACCGGCGTTCGGGCGGGCCCTCAAGCCGGGCACCCGGCTGGCTGTCGCGGGGACCCGCAGTGGGCTCGCGCGGTTGTTGCTGGCCACCCGCGCTCCACACCGTTCCGGTGCGTCGGGGAGGATAGGACCATGACCGTATGTACCGACCGACTGCCGACCGGAGGCCATCGGTGAGCCAGCCGAACTTCACCCGTCCCGGGGCGATCGACCTGTCGTCCCTGCGCAAGCCCGCCGCACCCCGTCCGGGTGCGCCTGGAGCCCCCGCCGGTGGTGGCGCCGCTGGTGGTGCGCCGGCCGGTGGCGCGTACGTGCTGAACGTGACCGAGCCGACCTTCCAGGCCGACGTGATCGAGCGGTCGATCCAGGTCCCGGTGATCGTCGAGTTCTGGTCGCCGCGCTCCGAGGCGTCGCTCGCGCTCAGCCCGATCCTGGCCCGGCTCTCCACCGAGTACGCCGGCAAGTTCCTGCTGACCCGGATCGACATCGACGCCAACCCGCAGCTCGCCCAGGCGGTCGGCGTGCAGACGGTGCCCCTGGTGATCGCCGTACTGCGGGGGCAGGTGGTCCCGCTGTTCCAGGGCGCCGTCGGCGAACCCGAAGCACGCCAGTACGTCGACCAGCTGCTCACCGTCGCTGTTGCCAACGGGATCACGGGGCGCACCGACCCGGTGGGTCCGGCCGAGCCGGCTGACGCTGACGCCGCGGAGCCGGAACCGGATCCGCGCTACGAGGCAGCCGACAACGCGGTCGCCGCGGGCGATCTCGATGGCGCGATCGCGGCGTACGAGCTGCTGCTCAAGGAGACCCCGAACGACGCCGAGGCCAAGGCGGGGCTCTCCCGGGTGCAGCTGGTGAAGCGGACCCGCGACGTACCGGCCGAGGTGCGTACCCGCGCGGCCGAGAACCCGACGGACATCGAGGCGCAGCAGCTGGTCGCCGACGTCGACCTGATGGGCGGCCACGTCGAGGACGCCTTCGCCCGCCTCATCACCACCATCCAGCTCACCGCCGGCGACGACCGCGACGAGGTCCGCAAGCACCTCCTGGAACTCTTCGAGGTCGTAGGCGCGGACGACGAACGAGTAGTCAAGGCGCGCCGTCGCCTGATGGCCGCCCTTTTCTGACCAGCCCAAAGCGGGTGCCCCCTTCTTGGGGGCACCCGCTTTGCTGTGCTGTTTCCAGGGGTGTGAACTGTTGACAGGCGGGCTCGGTGGTTTTGAGAATCATTCACATGATGACTGGGGAATCACTGCAGGCCCGGATTCACGGGTTGTTGCCGGCCTTGAGTCCGGCGCAACGTCAGGTCGCCGACGAGGTACTGCGTGATCCTGCCGCTGCAGCCTCGTCAACCATCGGTGAACTGGCCGCTCGCTGCGGCACCTCGCTGCCGAGCGTCACCCGTTTCTGCCTGGCTCTGGGACTCGGCGGCTATGCCGAACTCCGGCTAGCGCTGGCGGCCGAAAGCGGCCGATCCAGTGCCAGTTGGGAGCTTGGCACCGGGGGAGAGGTCGCTGCAGAAGACAGCCTGGACGACGTACTCCGCACGTTGCTACTGGCCGACACCCGAGCACTTGAAGACACAGTCGCCGAACTGGACGTCCGTGCACTCGGCCAGGCAGTCCGGGCGATCTCCGACGCCCGACAGATCGACCTGTACGCCGTGGGCGGTTCGGCCACAGTTGCCGAGGACATGCGGTTGCGACTGCACCGGATCGGGCGCAGTGCAAACTGCTGGAGTGACGTGCACAACGCACTCACGAGCGCGGCCTTGCTCGGCGCTGGTGATGTAGCGATCGGCCTTTCGCACAGCGGCGAGACCGTCGAAGTACTGGAGCCTCTAGCGCGGGCCCGGTCGCAAGGCGCGCGAACTGTTGCCATCACCAACTACCCGAGATCTCCTGTGGCTCGTCAGGCTGACCTGGTGTTGGTAACAGCTGCCCGCGACGTCACGTTCCGCAGCGGCGGCCTAGCCGGCCGCCATGCACAAATGGTCGTCCTCGACGCCCTCTACATCGGCGTAGCCCAACGCGACTTCTCCCTAGCAGAACAGGCCTTCGACATCACTGCCGAGGCGGTTGCCGGGCATCGCGTCAAGTGATCGGCGGTCCGGTGTAGATGCCGGCGGCCCGGAAACGCAGGCCTGGTTCGGCGTACTCCTCCAGGGCGTGGGCGGTCCAGCCGATGATCCGCGCGATCGCGAACAGTGCTTCACCGGTGTCGGGCCGGAGTCCGTAGGCGTGCATCATCGCGGCTAGCGCCAGGTCGCTGTTGGGGAATCCAGGGACTTCCTTGACGATCGCCTGGACGCTCTGCAAAACAGGGCTGTCGGGCAGTAGCTCGAACAGCACCTCGGCGCGCGGATCGCGCTGTTGGTAGATCCGGTGACCGAATCCGGGTAAGGGCTCGCCCGATCGCAGCTGATCCGACAGGGCACCGACGGGATCGTGGAGTGCTCGGTCGAGGAACTTGTAGGCCAGCGTGGTCGCAGCCCCGTGGTAATGGCCGTCGAGCGCGCCGAGGCCGGCCGACACTACGGAGTACAGGTTGGAGCGTGCGCTCGCTGCTACCCGTGCGGCGAGTGTGGAGACGGCGAGTCCGTGGTCGGCGAGCAGGATCAACGCAGCGTCGAGTACTGCCGGTTGAGGAGGTTCGTTGCTCAGCTTGGGCCACAGTCTGGTGCCCAATGAGCCCTGTGCGGTCTCGCCGGGGAGCGAGTCGACCAGCACTCCGATGAGGCGGCGCGCAGCCGATATCACCGACTCCGGCGCGAGGCTGAATCTGAGCGCATCGCCGGCGCCCAGAACTGCGACGGCTATCCGGAGCTGATCCGTCATCCGCGCCGTAGGTGGTGCTACCTGGATCGCGCTGCGGGCCAACTCCACCTGGTCGGCAGGAGCGGGGAACGGCTCCTGCTTGGCCAATTCGCCCGTCCACAGCAGGTGGGCGACCTGCTCGACGGTGCTGGTCGTCGCCAACTCGCGGACTGGGCGACCGCGGTAGTACAGCTCGTCGTTCTGCAACAGAGTGAGTTCTGTCTCGATCCGCTCGACCACGCCCGGGTGTTCCACCTTGCGGCCGGCTAGGCGCTCTACCTCCTCCTTGGCGAACAGGCTGCCTCGCTTGCCGCGAGCGCGAACGCTGGTGAGCTGACCGCGACTGACGTAGGCGTAGATCGTCGCCGGCTGGACGTTCAGGCGACGGGCGACCTCTGCTGTCGTCAGGTAATTATCGTCACTCTGTTGATTCACTACCGCTCCTATGTTGATCGGATCAACATTGACAATAGTTGATCGTGAATCAAGCTATACATATGACATCCACCATCGAAGGACCGATCGAAGTACCCGCGGGACTGCGCAACGTCGTCGTGACCGAGACCCGGCTCGGCGATGTCCGCGGTGACGAAGGCTTCTACCACTACCGGCAGTACTCCGCGATCGAGCTGGCTCGCTCGAAGAGCGTCGAGGATGTCTGGTTCCTGTTGTTCGAGGGCCGGCTGCCCGACCCGGCCGAACGGGCCACGTTCGTCGCGGAGCTCGCCTCCTTGCGCGAGCTGCCGCCCGAAGTACGGGCTGTTCTTCCTGCTGTTGCGGCCGCCGGGTCGTCGTTCAATCCACTGGCCGGGCTCCGTACTGCGCTGTCTCTGCTGGCCGCGGCGCGTGGGCTACGGCCGTTGTGGGACGTCGATGCGGCACAGCGCAAGGCTGACGCGATGCTCGTCTGTGCTGTGACGCCGACGATCCTTGCTGCCTTGTACCGGCTGCGTTCCGGCCTGGAGCCGATGGAGCCTCGAACAGACCTGGGCGCAGCGGCTCATTGGCTGTACCTGGTGACGGGCGAGGTGCCGGACGACGCGAAGGTGCGGGCGATCGAGCATTACCTGATCTCGACGATCGACCACGGCTTCAACGCGTCGACCTTCACCGCGCGGGTGATCGCCTCGACCGGTGCCGATGTCGTCGCGGCCGTCGCCGGCGCGATCGGCGCCTTCTCCGGACCGCTGCACGGTGGCGCGCCTGATCGCGCGCTGGCGAGTCTGGACGAGATCGGTACGCCGGACCGGATCGACGAGTGGGTCCGGGCGAAGGTGAGTTCCGGGGACCGGATCATGGGCTTCGGGCATGCGGTCTATCGCACCGAGGACCCGCGATCGCTGATGCTGCGCGACATCGCTGTCGAGCTCGGTGGTGACCTGGTGGACTTCGCGACCACGGTCGAGCGGCGCATCGTCGAAGTACTGGCTGAGCTCAAGCCTGGCCGCAACCTCTACGCGAACGTCGAGTTCTATGCCGGAGTAGTGATGTCCCTGTGCGGTCTACCGCGCGAGATGTTCACACCGACCTTCGCTGTGAGCCGAGTGATCGGCTGGAGCGCCAACATCCTCGAACAGGCCGGTACTTCGAAGATCATCCGTCCGTCTGCCCGCTACGTCGGTGAGCCCCCGCCCGTACCGGTTCCTGCTGAGGTCTGAAGTGCATGGAGCCGTCTTCTAGGGTGCTGTAGCGGAGGGAGAGGTAGTCGCGGGGATAGTTCTGTCGGAGTCTCCAGGGACCGTAGGAGCCCTGGCGGGGAAGGATGTTCGCTGCACGGCGGATGTAGCCCGAGGACAGGTCGACCACTGGACGCGGCGGGGCGTCGTACTCGGCCGGGTCGATCTCCGGGACACAGATGCTGGTACCGGTGCTGTCCAGATGGTTCAGCAGCCGGCACACGTACTGCGAGGTCAGGTCGGAGCGCAGCGTCCAGGAGTTGTTGGTGTAGCCGATGCACCAGGCCAGGTTCGGTACGCCGCTGAGCATCATGCCCTTGTAGACGAAGGTGTCGTGCGGGTTGACCGGCTCGCCGTCGACGGTCAGCTGGATCTTGCCCAGGGCAACCATCTGCAGGCCGGTCGCGGTGACGATCAGGTCGGCTTCGAGTTCGTCGCCGGTGCGGAGCCGGATCCCGGTCTTGGTGAAGGTATCGATCTGGTCGGTGACGACTGACGCCGTACCGGCGCGGAGTGCTTCGAACAGGTCCGCGTCAGGGACCAGGCAGAGGCGCTGGTCCCACGGCTTGTACGGCGGTACGAAGTGCGGGTCTGCCGGGATGTGTGCTGGGAGTTGCTTGGCAGCTGTGCTGTTGAGCAGCCAAGCTGCATGAGCGGGCCACTTCCGGAGTACGGCGTACGTGGCTGAGCTGAGCGCGACGTTCTTCGTCCTGATCAGTCTGTGCGCGAGCTTCTCCGGTAGTACCTCGCGGAGCTTGTCGGAGAAGGCGTCGTGGGCCGGGCGCGATGCTACGTAGCTGGGCGTGCGCTGTAACATCGTGACGTGCTTGGCTAGCGGAGCCATCGCCGGGACCAGCGTGACCGCAGTGGCGCCGCTGCCGATCACTACGACTCGCTTGCCCGTGTAGTCGAGGTCCTGCGGCCAGTGCTGCGGGTGGACGACCTGCCCTTGGAAGTCGTCGAGTCCCGGGAAGGCGACCTGGTAGCCGGCGTCGTAGTTGTAGTAGCCGGTGCAGACGTAGAGGAACGAACAGGTGTACGACTCCTCATTGGTCTCGACAGTCCACAGCGCATCGGTCGAAGTCCACGAAGCCCGTACTACGTGGCGCCCGAACCGGATGTTCTTGTCGATCCCGTAGGCCGCCGCCGTCTCGTGCAGGTACTCCAGGATCGACGGGCCGTCGGCGATCGCCTTCGCCGCGGTCCACGGGTGGAACGGGAAGCCGAGCGTGAACATGTCCGAGTCCGAGCGGATGCCGGGGTAGCGGAACAGGTCCCAGGTGCCGCCGAGGTTCTCGCGGCCCTCGAGGACGGCGTACGAGCGGTTCGGTGCCTGGGTCTGCAGGCGGTAGGCGGCGCCGATCCCGGAGAGGCCGGCGCCGACGATCAGGACGTCGAGGTGCTCCATCAGTTCCTCCCGAGGGCCGGTTGAGTTCCTGTTGAGTTCCTGGTCAACCGTAGATCAGTCGGAGAGGGTGGAGCTGTCGGTGTCCGCTATCTCACGTGGGGTGATGATCGAGAAATTCCCGGTCGGCTCTGTCGATTCCGCTGACGGTCGTTCGTCAGCAAGATATCCAGTACAAACCCCAGACAAGGGAGCCAGAGATGGCGCAGTACGTGTTCCTGCTGTTCGACACCGAAGAGTTCTACGACAACGTCACCCCGGAGGGGTGGCAGGAGGCGATGAAGCTGCACAACGCCTTCGCCGAGGCGGTCGAGGCGGCCGGCGCCAGCATTCTCGGTGGCAGCGCGCTGGAGAAGTCGTCCACCGCGAGCACCGTCCGGCAGGGCGACGGCAACCCGTTGGTCACCGACGGACCGTTCCTCGAGACCAAAGAGGCACTGGGCGGCTTCTACATCATCGACGCGAAGGACCTCGACCAGGCGCTCGCCCTGGCGAAGCTCTGCCCGTCGAGCAACGTCGAGGTCCGTCCGGTGATGGACACCTCCGAGGGTTCCGGCCCGCCGGCCTGATCGACTGCACCGGCCTGATCGCCTGCACGCCGGCTGCTGTCCTCGGATCGTCGTGAAGCCGAGGACAGCGCCGCCGTCGCTATCGACAGGTCAGGGTGTAGTCGTGGGAAGCCGTGACGGGATTCGGCTTGTCGATGATGAGGGTCTGAGTCAGTGGGATCTCCTCGCCGGGCAGACCTTGGAGGTCCACCTTCGTGCTGACTTGTTGCTCGGCGCCCTTTGAGAACTTGAGTTCGGTCGCCTTCGACTCGGTGCCGTCCTGTGCCTTCCAGCGATACCTGACGGTCGCATCGTCGTCGGTCTGCACGGTCGCCTCGATGATGAGCGGCTTCGTGCAGTTGACGATGGTGGTCGTCAGCTTGCTGAACTCCACCTTCGTCACCTCGCCGGAATCCCCACCTGACACCGCGATCCAGATCGCCACCGAAACCACCGCGACAACAGCCGCCAACATCACCGACCACCGCGACCTCCTCCGCGGCACCACAGCCCAGACATCCCCACCCTCCGAACCAATCCGCTGATCGCCCTGGGTCGACCCCCGAAGCAACCCGCGTGCGGCGGTTGAACCACTTGCTCGGGTCGAGTTACCTGCCGCGGTGGAGCCACTTGCTGGGGTTGACCAACCTTCTGCGGCCTTTTCGGATGTTCGGGCGTGCTCTGGCGGCGCGAGTAGGTGGCGGACTGCCGGCTCGGCGGCTGCGGTTGTTCCGGGCGTGGAGGGAACGGTGATCGAGGTGAGGAGGAAAGGGGTTGAGGTTTCTGGGATGAAGTCCGACTCAGCGGCCAGGAATCGCCGGTAGGTGTGCAGCGCTTCTGTGCGGGCGATGTCGAGGTCTACTTCGTCGATTTGGTTGATTTCAGCGTCTCTACAGACGAATCCGTACAACAGCTCCAGCGGGCGCCCGAACTGGTCGACCGGAGGGCTGTCGTCCGCCCGGCGCGGGTTTGCTTGGAGGTCCGCGGTGGTTAGACGTTGGGTTCTGTAGGCGAGGGTGAGTTTGCCTGCGTGGTAGACGGCTGTGGAGATTCGGGGCGTTCCGTCGGTCGGGGCGTCGCCGGCGGTTTGACTCAGCACTCCGATCTCATTGCTCTGGGCAAGGAAATCGGGGACGAGGAGTGAACGGTAGCCTTCCCGACGCCCGCGGGCGATCAGGAACGCCCACCCGTTCACTGCGGCCTCCAGCTGATGAGCCGCCTCGCCAGCCGACGGGAGATGAACGGTGCGATCGCGTACGGCATGCAGGATGCGGGTGCGTGGTGGGGTGGGGTGGAAGCGCCGGGGTTAGGCATGGGGGTGCCTTTCGCTGAGGCGGGAGGCGGGGAGGCGGGCTTCCAGGTGGAGTAGTTCAGTGCTGAACTCGGTGAGGACGCGGGAGCGGGCGGCCTCGAGTGACTGGGCCTGGCGGCGGTTTTCTTGGCGGGTTCGGGCGGTGGCTCGGGCTTCGGCGGCGGAGGCGCCTGCCATCCAGTCGAGGAACATGCCTACGACCTCTTGGCCCGACGCCTGGCCGGTTGCCTCCTGGAGTTTGTTCCGGAGGGCGACGCCGGTGGGCAGCTTCAGGAAGTTTCCCATTGAGAAGGGCGAACCGCCGGTGATGGCGCCTTGGCGGGACTGCGCCGCGATCGCCAACTGCTTGCGGGTGGAGGCGTCCAGAGAAGCTTCTGTTTGGTGGAAGAGGTCGGGGAGGATGGCGGTGAGGGGGACTTCGACGTTGGTCGGGTTCACTTCGCCGTCGGGGAGTTTCAGGACGTGGCCGTTCTGGTCGAGCTGGGCGAAGTCCGGGCCGACAGCGCTGACTGGGATCAGGCGGATGACCCGGTTCGCGAAGCTGTGGGTGTCGACCAGGGCTTTGAGATGGGATGTCCGCAGGAGGGCTTCGCGGACCAGGGTGAGTCGGGTGTTCTCGTCGGCGTCCGCTGGTTCGCCGAAGCCGCGGACGAGATCCCACTTGGTGAGGACGAAGTGGATCGGGCAGGTCGCGCCGGCCATGATGCCGGTCATCGGCTGGATCGAGCTTCGGAAGTATCGGCGGCCGGCGGGTTCGTTGCGGAGGTACTGCAGTACGCGGTAGCCGTCGAGCATGCCGAGGAGTCCGTGCGCGTTCTTGATCCGGGCTTCCAGGTCGTCGAGTGCTGTCGAACCTGCTTCCTGCTCGGACTCCAGTAGCTCACCTGCGTAGTCGAGGTAGCTGATCTTGAAGACTCGGTGCTTGACGCCTTCGTTGAAGGAGACACAGTCGAAGTCGAGTTCGCGTGATTCGCCTGTTCGGGTACCGCGCGGCCAGGGCTCGGTGGTGTCGCTCAGCTCGTCGAACACCTTGCTGAGGTAGATGCGGTGCGAGGCGTTCGTTTCGAGGAAGTAGGCGCGGTCGGGCCTTGGGACGTTCACTGTGTGGAACATGCTCGACAGGTAGACGGTCTTGCCGGAACCGGCGATCCCCAATGCCACCACGCGAAAGTGCGGCACGGCAGTCGGTTGAGATGCGGTCTGGCTGAAGGTTGATTGAGGTGCGGAGTGGCTCGCGGCGGATGAACCTTGGGGGTGGGCCCCGGTGGGTGGAGCTACTGGGCGGGGCGCGGTGGGTGGAGTTGCTGGGTGGGCCGCGGTTGGGTCAGCCGATGGGCGGGCGTGGGGTGCGGGGGGTGGCGCGAGGTTTGTGGGGTGGTTGGAGTGGGGTGTGGGGGCGAAGACTCGGGGGCGGAGGGTGAAGGCGTGGATGGTGGCGATCAGCATCAGGCCGACTAGAAGGGGGCGTCCGGCTGGGCTGTTTGCTGTGGCGAGTCCTAGGCCTAGCCAGGTGAGGGTGTAGATGATCGCGGTTGCCCAGGATGCTTTGTCTTTGAGTTTGCCGGCGGCATGCAGGAATGGGACGGGGGTCAAGAGGCCGAACGACAGGACAGGCATCAGAGCCCAGAACACTGAGCCGGTTCCGGGCTGGGGTGCGGGGATGGTAGGTCGTGGCTGTTGTTGGGGCTGTGGCCAGGTGGGGCGTCCATCGGTGGTCGACGAGTGCGGCTGCGAGGGAGTGGCGCCGGTGGCCGATGGCGGTGCGGTCGCGGCAGAGGTGGCGGGTACGCGGGTGGCGGTTCTGGGGGTGTCGTGCGCCGGGGTGGTGGGCGGCGGGGTGGTTGTGGGGGTTTCGAGGTGTGCCGGGGTGGTGGGCGGCGGGGTGGCGGTATTGGAGTGCGCCGGGGTGGCCTCGGCGGTGGCGGGT